>PKSY01000323.1:7599-38839 GCA_002869405.1 Marinilabiliales bacterium | reverse complement strand
GGAGAAATGGTGATGTAGTTACTTACGTTCCTGCTCCTGATACATTCTACATGGATATGAACCTCGCACCTGGTGATTACGCATATTGTGTAACTGCCATCTACGACGAAGGAGAATCTACTCCAATCTGTGCAGAACCTGTAACTGTTGAAGCTAAGGGTATGATTGCCGGTACTGTTATTGACGGTATGACTGGTACTGTACTCAATGGCGTTGACATTACTGTTGATGGTACTACTGTAACTACTGGTTACGACGGATATTATGAAATGGAAGTAATGTCTGGTATGGTAGAAGTTACTGCTGAAAAAGCCGGTTATACTACTTCAGTGAAAACTGCAGAGGTATTCTACGATCAGACTACTATTGTTGACTTCAAACTTTACGAAGACGGTGTTGCATTCATGATGCCATTCTACGAACCATGGGATGGTGGATTCGAAGAGCAGGGTTGGTCATTCGATCCTGAGCAGGGTAACTGGCTCATTAATGAGACTGTAGGCCTTGATGCTCCATCTGCTGAATTCAACTGGAGTCCTTCAGTTCTTGACTATAGCAATGCACTCGAAAGTGGTGATATCATTGGTGAAGGTGTAACTAACGTTGCTCTTGCATTCGATATCATGCTCTCTGACTATGCTGGTGACGGTAATGAAATGCTTTCTGTTGAAGTATTCGATGGTGCTGAATGGAACGAAGTTGTTACTTTCGCTAACACTGGAAATATTGACTGGACTAACTACGTATATGATATCTCTGAGTACGCTCTTGGAAATATCTTTAGTATCCGTTTTGTAGCTCACGGTCTTGATTCTTATAACATCAACTACTGGAACATTGATAATGTGAAGGTTTATGAGCAGGTACTTGTTAATGTTTACGGTACTGTTACCGAAGCTGCAACTGGTAACCCTGTAGAAGGTGTTGAAATTACTGTTGGTGATTACACTCCTGTTATGACAGACGGTGCTGGTTATTACAGCCTCGAAGTTGAAACCGGTGTTTATAACTTCTCAGCTGAAAAAGCTGGTTACAACGTAATTAATGTACCTGATGTAACAGTTGATGCTGACTTCGAATGGAGTCCTGAATTAACTGCTCCAACTATGGTTGTTAATCCTGATGAAATCGCTGTTAACGCTGTTGCAGGTGGTATGCAGGTTGTTGAAACTGCTACTGTTGAAAACAACGGTGATGGTCAGTTGGCATGGAACGTTGCATGGACTGAGCTCCAGATGACTGCTGCTGATAATCTTACAACAGTTACTACTACACGTACTGAAGCTGGTACACCTGACCAGGAAGTTAGTCCTAAGGTAACCAAGCTTATTGGTGCTGTAGATGAGATCTGGGATGTACAGTTTGAATTTGATGCTGCTGCAGCTGCTGGTGGCGTTCTCTCTCAGGCTGGTGTTGAATTCGATGGTACTTACTTCTATACTACTATCTGGAATGGTAGTGATATCATGAAGTATGACATGGATGGAAACTTCATCGGTGCATTTGCTATCGGCGGTGCAAGCGGTATCCGTGATCTCGCATGGGATGGTGAATATCTCTACGGTGGTGCTTCTTCTACTACTATCTATCAGATCGATCCTGCTGATATGAGCGTTGTTGGAACTATCTCAGCTCCTGAGAATGTTCGCGCAATCGCTTATGACGATGCAGAAGACGGATTCTGGATTTGTGACTGGTCTACTGACCTTTACCTTGTTGGCCGCGACGGTGCTATCATGAATGTAATTGCCAATCCTGGCGTTGAGTCTAACTACGGTATGGCTTACGACGGATTTACAGGTGCTCCTAGCCTGTGGCTGTTCTCTCAGGGTGGTTCAGGTGCTGACTTTGTACAGGTTGACATCGCAACAGGTAACCTTACTGGTGTGACTCACAATGCTCTTAACGACTTTGCTGTTACCGGTACTCCAATCGCAGGTGGTGCTTTCACTACTGTTGATTACATGAGCGGTACTGTAACTCTTGGTGGTTTACTGCAGGCTGATCAGAACCTCGTATTCGGTTATGAACTTGCTGAATACAACCAGTGGCTTACTTTCGAGCCTCGCAATGGTGTTGTTATGCCAGGTGATGCTGAAGAGGTAGACGTTATCTTCGATGCTGTTGAATTCCCTGTTGGAACTCACAAAGAAGCGCTCGCTACATTCTATAGCAATCCTAACGTAGGTACTGAAGAACTCATGTGTATCATGGATGTTATTATCGGAGTAAATGAAGTTGAAGGTCTTGAGGCTAATATCTACCCAATTCCTGCTAACGACTTCGTTAACATCGAGCTTAACAGCGATGTACAGAGTATCCGTATCCTTAACTACGCCGGTCAGGTAGTTTACAACCAGAGTGCTGATGATACTTTCATCCGCATTGATGTTCGTGACTACACTGCAGGTGCTTATATGGTTGAGTTTACTACTAACGATGGTGAAGTATTCAACAAGCGTATTGTTGTTACCAAGTAATCATCGGTAAATCATATTTTGAAAAAGGGAGCCCTCGGGTTCCCTTTTTCTTTTTATATCTTTCGTTGCATTTATTACATTTGCCGCATGATTACTGTCAGCAACGTTTCAGTCTTTTTTTCCGGTGAACCTCTCTTTTCCGGTTTGTCGCTTATTATTAATAAACGTGACCGAATAGGACTTGTTGGCCGTAATGGAGCAGGAAAATCCACACTACTCAAGCTAATCACCCGGGAGTTATCTCCGGATGAAGGTTTGGTGCTGAATCCTTCCTCTGCTTCAATAGGATACCTTCCTCAGGAAATGCAGATTAACAGTGATATTTCTGTTGTTGAGGAAGTAAATAAGGCGTTTGAGGAGGTAAATGCCCTTGAAAGTCATATCCGGGATCTCAATACTGAACTGTTGTCTCGAACAGATTATGAAACCGAAAGTTATATAAAGCTCGCGCAGAAGCTCACAGAGGCCAATGAGAGGTTTTACCTGCTGGGAGGGAAAAGTCGTGCTGCAGACGCTGAAAAGGTGCTTCTCGGCCTTGGATTCGACAGATATGAATTCGATAAGCCGGTAAATACGCTCAGCGGCGGCTGGAAGATGCGTATTGAACTCGCTAAACTGCTGCTCCGCCGACCTGACCTTATCTTACTTGATGAGCCGACAAACCATCTTGATATTCTTTCTATTCAATGGCTTGAGGATTATCTTAAAAATTATCCCGGCGGGGTAATAATCGTTTCTCACGACCGTGCTTTTCTTGATAATGCCACAAATCGCACTGTTGAAGTTATTATGGGGCGTATTTATGATTATAAATGTTCTTATACAGAATACGTCGCTCAGCGTGAGCAAACCATGTCATCTCAGATTGCTGCTTTCGATAACCAACAAAAGGAGATTAAGGATATTGAGGCTTTTATTGAACGGTTTCGCTATAAAGCCACAAAGGCAAAACAAGTACAATCGAGGATAAAAAAACTCGAGAAGATAGAGCGTATTACTCCTGATGATGCTGACAACAGTGCTATGGTGTTCTCCTTTCCTCCGGCTCCCAGAGCTGGAAAAGTGATATATTCAGCTGAAAATCTGAATAAATCTTTTGGTGAGAAACATGTTCTCAAAAGTATCAGCGTAAATGTTTTGCGAAACGATTTTGTGGCTTTTGTGGGTAAGAATGGCATGGGAAAGACTACACTGTCCCGGATTATTATGGGTGAACTTTCTCATGACAATGGGAATTCGGAACTGGGTCACAATGTAAAAATTGGATATTTTGCACAAAATCAGGCGCAAATGCTTGATGGTGAAAAAACGGTTTTCGAAACTATTGATGATATTGCAACCGGAGATATGCGTCCAAGAGTGCGTTCTTTACTTGGGAATTTTCTCTTTAGTGGTGAAACAATTGAAAAAAAGGTGAAGGTGCTTTCCGGAGGAGAAAAGGCACGTCTTGCACTTGCAAAGATGCTCCTGGAACCTGTAAATCTTTTGATTCTTGATGAGCCGACAAATCATCTGGACATGCGATCAAAGGATATCCTGAAAAACGCTTTGTTGCATTATGACGGCACACTAATTATTGTATCTCACGACAGAGATTTTCTTCATGGGTTAACAAATAAAACCATAGAATTCAGGAATCATAAAGTTTTTGAGCATCTTGGAGATGTCTATGACTTCCTCAGTACACGTAATATAGAATCATTCAGTTCCCTTAACACTCAATCTGATGTTTCATCAGAAAAAAAGCAATCATCCTCCGACAATAAATTAGCCTGGGAGCAAAGAAAAGAGCGAGAAAGGTTAAGGCGTAAAATCCGATCACGGATTGAAAAGGCAGAAGAGGAAATTATCTCCATAGAGGAGCAGATAAGTGAGCTGGATACTATTCTCCAAAACCCGGATCCGGAGAAGGATATGACACCTGTATACACTCAGTATCAGGATTTAAAAAGCGCTCTTCAAAAAGTTGAAGAGGAGTGGGAAAATTACAGCCTTGAACTTGAGGAGTTTGAAGAGGAAGAATAATTACATATCTCTTCGAAGAATCATATAAGCAAATTCCTTTAAACCCATTTTCTTATCCGGCTCAACATTAAGTTTGTTAAAGCATTCCATGGCTTTTGAGAAATAATCATTTATTATATTCTCTGCCTGTGCCGGGATATTCAGTTCTCTGAAAATAGCTTTCACTTTTGATATCTTCTCCTCCGGATCTGAGCTTTTTGACATATATAGATTTCTAAGCACATCTTTTTGCTCATTATTTGCAAGTTCCAGCGCTTTTAGATAGATATATGTTTTCTTATTGGCCAGAATATCGCCACCAATCTTTTTCCCAAATTTTTCCTGATCTCCAAAAGTATCCAGAAGGTCATCCTGTAACTGGAAGGCCATTCCAAGGTGCTCGCCAAACTTATAAATTGTCTCTTTTTCAACTCTATCAGCTCCGGCAATTGATGCTCCGATTTCCATGCTTGCCGCCAGCGCAACTGCTGTCTTTAACCTGATCATATTCAGGTACTCGGGTATTGTTGTGTTTTCGGTGGTTTCAAAATTCATATCATATTGCTGTCCTTCACAAACCTCAATGGAAGTCTGACAGAATATTTTCATAATTTCAGGAACAAGCTCGTTCCTTGTTTGCCGGATATAGTCATATGCCACGGCAAACATTGTATCACCTGAAAGAATAGCAACATTGTTATCCCATTTCTTATAGACTGTTTCCCTGCCTCTGCGCAGTGGAGCCTGATCCATTATGTCATCGTGAAGCAAAGTGAAATTGTGGAATATTTCAATTCCCATGGCAGGATTAACAGCATCCTCCACTTTTCCGCCATAGGTATCACAAGCAAGTAACATCGACACAGGACGAAGTCTTTTTCCTCCACCCTCAAGGGTGTAAATAATTGGATCGTAAAGTTCCTTTGGTTCTTTGTTGATATTTATCGCTTGAATTCTATCGTTTATCAGATTGGAAAGCTCCTTTATTGTATGCATATTTCTTTTTTTGAAGTGCTAAGTTAATCATTCTAAAAATATCATTATCTGATGGACAAAGATATTTCATGTCAAAGAGGCTGTTTTCCTGTCTTGAAGAATGTGGGGATTCAACAGAGAATAGAAAAAAGAAAGCCCCGGCAAATCTGTCCTCCGGGGCTTCTTATACTGAATTACCAGTTTAGAATTTTGAGAAAATCGTACTCTTCCGGATCCTTAACATATTGTTTTGCAAGGTCATAATCTTCTTCACTGATGTAGTGAAGATTGTTTTTGAATACCAGGTCGGATTTTTCCGAATTTACATTCAGCAGACGGGGTTTAATTTTGCCGTTTTCATCTTCCACATCTTTGAGGTAAAGCGGTTTTACATCTCCTTCATGGTTTGTACAAACCATACATCCTGTTAATCCTTTATCAAATAACTCTTTTACACCAGTGCCAAGCAGGCTGCAATACATAAGGTCAAAAGCGGTTGGAGTTACACAGCGAAGTTCATATCCGAGCTCAACCGGGCGGCTCTTGATATTCAGACCGATTCTTTTAAGCTCTCTTTGCAGCAGCAGGTTGAAAATATGTGCTTTACTTACATTTCCAAGCTCTGGATGTCCGTGGTCGTCGTAGGTAAATGTTATTCCGGTGGACTGGATTTCAGCATCGGTCATAAAATGGAATACTCCTTCACTGATTACCGCAGCGCCATACTCAATACCAAGAATGCGACGCTTGATCATTGAAGATATTACCAGGTTGATGATTTTTTTGAAGGATACAGGTGTTTTATTGAACATCTCCGGTACTACAATCATCGGGTAGTGGCATGCAGCACCAATTCCAAAAGCAAGGTGTCCGGCTTCTCTTCCCATGGCTGAAACCACAAACCAGTTTCCGCTTGTACGGGCATCTTCATAAACTGTTGTTGCAATTCTCACACCTTCTGCTTTTGCCGACTGATATCCGAATGTTGGTTGTTCTTCCGGCAAGGGCAGGTCATTATCAATGGTTTTTGGCACATGGATGTTCTGGATACTAACATTATGCTCGTGCAGATATTTGCTGATTCTGTTTGCCGTACTTGCCGTATCATCACCACCAACAGTTACAAGTAATTTTACATTATTGTTAAGGAAGAAATCAGTCTTAAACTCTTCATTTTTTGGCTTATATCTGCTCATAATAAGTGAGGAACCACCGCGATTACGAATCCTGTCCGCCATTGCAAAATCAATCTCTTCAAAAACGGGTTTATTGCTAAAGAGTGTTTTGTAGCCGTAATGAAGGCCGATCACTCTGTAATTATGCTTCAGAAAAACTTTTGCAACGGAACTTACAACGGTATTTATTCCCGGAGCAGGTCCTCCGCCACATAAAATGGCAACTGTCTTTTTCATACTCTATTCGATTGTTATTAAATTACGATTCGGGTTAAAATTACATCTTATTTCTTCAATATCAATACCCTTAAGGTTATCTTAAATTTATACTTTATTACTGATACACAAACCGGATTATTTTTCTCGATTGCTGTGTGAGTAATATATTTCTGTTCTCCATGTGTTCATTTATACATTGTGGTGTATAATTGCTGATTGTTAATAGCGATAATCCATTGTTATACCGGAGCTCAAAGGTCTTCTCCAGTCTCCTGATCATAGGTTTAAACCGGTATTCATCAAAATCAAAACAAACGGTAAGGTTAACCGCTGATGACTGCAAAAGGTTTATTCTGACACCGACTGCTTTAATTTCAGCAATAATTATTTCCACATACTCTTCAGCCATAAATCCCAAATCTTTGGGAGTTAAGGTCATCAGGCACTGTTTGTTTTTTAGAATCAGGCAGGGGATTTTTACCGGCTCTGTGTTGTGGCTGCAGATTAGGGTTCCCGGATTATCAGGGGTTTTAAATGATTGTATATAGAGAGGTATTGCATGTCGGCGCAGTGGTAATATAGTTCTTGGATGAATTACGCGCGCTCCGTAATATCCCAGTTCCACGCATTCACGATAGCTTACACGCGGTAGTAAAACAGCATCATTAAATAATTTAGGGTCAGCACTATATAATCCATCTACGTCTTTCCAAATGCGAACCTCTTTCGATTTCAGAATATTTGCGATTACGGCAGCACTGAAATCTGACCCTTCGCGTCCCAGGGTCGTAACTTCACCATCAGTTGTTCCGGCAATAAATCCCTGAGTAATATAGATCCCGTTATTCTATTTTACAGAGGCCAAAATCCGGTTTGTTGTCTCTTCCCAGTTGATCTTTCCTTCACGATAGGTGTTGTCAGTGATGATTATTTCCGTGGCTTTCAGAGGAGTAACCTTAATGCCACAATGTGATAGGTATCTTTCAACAATAAGTGTGCTGGCAAGTTCTCCTGTTGAAACCACAGCATCGTAGAACTTATTATAACTTAGCTTTATCGTCCGGCTTATTTTTTTTGATAATTCTGAAAACAGAGTCTTCACTTCATCTTCAGGGGAGTGTTTGCCAATACCAAAAAGGAGCTTGCAAACTTCAGTATGATATTGAGTTACTTCATTAAGTTTTTCTGCCCATTTGTTATTCTCAGCATATGCCAGAGAAGTAACCGTTTCGAGCATATTGGTTGTTTTTCCCATTGCAGAAAGCACAAGCACCGCATTTGGTTCTATTCTGCTGCGAACAATAGACTCCAGATTTCGTATTGATTCGGCATCTTTAATTGATGCACCGCCAAATTTGTGAACAATCATTCTGATATGTTTTAATCTACAAAAATAGTATTTCCCATAATATTCAGGTTTTGTACCTTTGGCAGAAATTTTTTTGTTTTGAACATTCAGGATCTTCTTTCTCTTTTTCGCAAGGATACGCGGGTACAGCAAATTGTAAATACGCTCGAAGATGCAGGGGCTAAGCGTGTAAAGCTTTCAGGTATTGCCGGTTCGGCAAATGCTTTTATTATTCTCGCTGCAGCGCGAAAGCTTTCTGCCTCTCAGGTTGTTATAATGCCTGATCGGGAAAGTGCCGCATATTTATTTAATGACCTTGAGAATATTCTTGGAGAGCAATCGCTTCAGACATCAGAAAAAAAAGTGTTGTTCTACCCCAGCTCGTATAAAAGAGTGTTTGACTTTGAACATCAGGATCCACAGCATATTTTAATGCGCACGGAAGTGCTGAACCGCTTAGGTTCCGAGGCCGGGAAAAAGAGCTTTGTGGTCACTTACCCGGCTGCAATCTCAGAGTTAATAACAGATCGCTCATATATTCGCGAGCATACGCTTGTGTTGAAAAAAAGTGAAATGTTGTCTCCTGACAAGCTTGCTGACAGGCTTTTGGAGATGCGGTTTGACAGGGTGGATTTTGTATATGAACCCGGCCAGTTCTCTGTAAGAGGTGGTATCGTCGATGTGTATTCCTTCTCTGAAGAGTATCCGGTAAGGGCTGATTTTTTTGGAGATGAGATATCATCATTAAGATTTTTTGATCCTGCAAGTCAGATCTCAGTTTCCGAAAGAGAGAAAGTTACAATTCTGCCAAATGTGCAGGACAGGATGCTGAAAAACCTGAAAAGGAGCTTTGTTAAAGTGCTTCCGTCTCGTTCTGTATTATGGATGGATGATCTGAACTCGGTTTTTGAGGCGGTAGATATGCAGATTGATTCGGCACGAAAAACCCTTTCCGGTGATGATGATGCACCGGCGCCTGAAGATCTGCTGACCACTCTGGAGAGTTTTAAAACCGATATTCAAAAATTCAGAAGTGTGATTACCGGTCCGGTGGCCGGGCTGAATCTCTCTTTTGATGAAACTGTCGATTTTGGAATTTCGCCTCAGCCGGTCTTCAATAAAAACTTTGAGCTGCTTTCAGAAAAGCTTAAGGATAATGTGGCTGAAGGAATGGCAACAGTGCTCTTTTCAGAAAATGAAAAGCAACAGAGTCGTCTCAATAATGTCTTTGCTGATCTTTTAGGGGAAGAGCTTGAAAACTACTATTCAATAACCCCCGTTACTATTCATGAAGGGTTTGAAGATCAAGCAAATGCTATTGCCTGCTACACCGATCATCAAATTTTTGACAGATACCACAGATATCGCATCCGGGATGGTTTTAAAACCCGTGAATCATTAAATATAAAGGAACTTACCGGTTTAACTCCCGGTGATTTCATTACTCACATTGAATATGGTATCGGAAAGTTTGACGGCCTTGAAAAAATAAATAACAACGGAAAAGAGCAGGAGGCAATCCGGATTATTTATGGCAATAATGATTTGCTGTATGTAAATATTCACTCACTCCATCGTATTGCAAAATATGTTGGAAAGGAGGGGACAGAGCCGAAGCTTCACAGGCTTGGCAGCAATGCCTGGAAAAACCTCAAATCGAAAACAAAAGGCAGGGTAAAGGATATTGCCAAAGAGTTAATCAAGCTCTATGCTGAGAGAAAAAGCAGTGAAGGATTCCGGTTTAGCGGCGACACCTACCTGCAACATGAGCTTGAGGCCTCATTCTTTTATGAAGATACTCCTGATCAGTTTTCAGCAACTGCTGATATAAAAAGTGATATGGAAAAGGCATATCCCATGGATCGCCTGGTTTGTGGTGATGTGGGGTTTGGAAAAACCGAGGTTGCCATTCGTGCTGCCTTTAAGGCTGTAAATGATAGTAAACAAGTGGCCATTCTTGTGCCTACAACAATTCTTGCTTTACAGCATTACAGAACATTCACCGGCAGGCTCAGGGATTTCCCCTGTAACATCGAATATATCAACAGATTCCGCACAACAAAGCAAATAAAGGATATTCTGAAACGGGTGGAAAACGGAGATGTGGATATCCTCATTGGTACTCATCGTATTGTAAGTAAGGATGTTAAGTTTAAGGATCTTGGACTTTTAGTGGTTGATGAAGAGCAAAAATTCGGAGTTTCTGTAAAAGAGAAACTCAAGCAGTTTAAGGTAAATGTTGATACCCTTACCCTCACAGCCACGCCTATTCCTCGAACACTACAGTTCTCAATGCTTGGAGCGCGCGATTTGTCTGTTATAAATACTCCGCCACCTAACCGGTATCCTGTGCATACTGAAGTAACGGCCTTTAGTTCTGATGTTATTCGTGAAGCGATATCTTATGAACTTGCCCGTGGTGGTCAGGTTTTCTTTGTGCATAACAGAGTGCAAAACATTATGGACGTTTCTGATATGATCAGAAAGTTTGTTCCCGGTGTGCGTGTTGCAGTCGGGCATGGAAAAATGGACGGCAAGATACTCGAAAAGGTAATGCTCGACTTTATTGAAGGGAAATATGATGTGTTGCTCTCAACCACTATCGTTGAGTCGGGGCTGGATATTCCAAATGCCAATACCATGATTATCAATAATGCCCAGAATTTCGGATTGAGCGATTTGCACCAGTTACGAGGCAGGGTAGGGCGTACCAATAAAAAGGCCTTTTGCTACCTCCTGGCTCCGCCACTTTCATCACTGACTCAGGATGCCATAAAACGCCTGCGGGCTATTGAAGAGTTCTCAACCCTGGGTTCCGGGTTCAACATCGCAATGAGGGATCTTGATATCCGCGGTGCCGGTGACCTTCTGGGTGCTGAACAAAGTGGTTTTATCTCTGATATCGGTTATGACATGTTCCAGAAAATCCTTGATGAAGCTATTATTGAACTGAAACAGAACGATCCTGCTTTTATTGCCAGCCGTGAGGAAGGAAAGTCAGACTGGGTGACTGAGTGTGTACTGGAAACTGATATGGAGCTGCTGATACCTGATTCTTATGTCTCAAATATTACTGAGAGACTGAGTTTGTATCGTGAACTAGAGAACTCAGATAATGATGAGAAACTCGCGCTTTTCAGAATGCACCTGAAAGACCGTTTTGGGACTATTCCACCGCAAACGCTTGAGCTGACAGAGACTGTGAGGCTTCGTCGAATGGGCAAAGCCATTGGTTTTGAAAAGATTGTAATGAAGAAGAACCGGTTGAGTTGTGCCTTTATCAATAACCCGGAATCTCCCTATTTTCAGAGTGTTCAGTTTGGTAAGATTTTGCAATATGCACAAATGAACCAGCGTGAATGCGCCTTTAAAGAGCGCAATAAGAAGCTTTCACTGGTTTTTGTGGAGGTAAATAGCGTAAGGGCGGCAATAGAGAAACTGACGCCCATATATGATTTAATAACTTCCTGAAATTAATCTGCTTCTTTAATGATTAAAAGGTATGTGGGTAAGTGGTCACTGTACCCGCCAAGATACCTTCCACCTGCAAAAGTGCGGTGAGGATAGCCTTTATATCGTCCCTCTTTTTGCTTCATCCACGGTTTTTGAAAAACAACAGCCTTGTGAAACCTGTAAGTGCTGTAATCTTTTTCCAGCCATGCAGGAGTAATTACATGCTTATCAAACATATTCCAGTTATCGCGGTAAGCAAGTGATCCGATTCCTTCACGGAACATTTCCTCAAAAGGATTGTATAACTGTCCCTTCTTCAAACGTGTTTTTCGTGTGGCATTCAGGTATTTTGCAACACTTTCATTATTCGGGTCATCGTTATAGTCGCCCATGAGTACTACTTTTGCCTGTGGGTCGATGGTAAGTAATGAGTCAATAATGCTTCTGGATAGTTGTGCCGCAGCATTTCTTAACGGCCGGCTTCTCTTTTCACCGCCATATCGCGAAGGCCAGTGTACCACAATAAAATGCATGGGCTCTCCGTCAAATAATCCCGAAACTACCAGCTGATCTCTGGTCTTAAAATCATCTTTTCCTTCAACATAAAGTCTTCTGCTCTGAGAATTCGTGACTTCAAAATATTTTGGATTGTATAGAAGGCCAACATCAACGCCTCGTCTGTCAGGACCATCGTAATGAACTATCTGGTAATTTCTGTCTTTTAGCAGTTCATCTGCAACAAGGTCTTCCAGTACGGATCTGTTCTCAATCTCACTTACTCCGAGTATTGCCGGGCCATCAGGAGTAACATCTGTAGCAATTTGTGCAATTACCTTAGCCATGTTATGACTCTTTTCCAGATATCGTGATGACGTCCATGCATTTGGTCCTTCCGGAGTGAACTCGTAATCGTTTACACCTTCCTGATTGATAGTGTCAAAGAGGTTTTCAACGTTGTAAAATGCCACACAGGCAACTTTATATTGTTTCTCCTGTTGTGCATAACCTGTTAAGGATGCAAGTGCAGTTAAAAGTGACAGGAAAACAAAAGTTAGTTTTCTTTTCATATTATTGATAATGATTGATGATGAATTCCGCATCTATACGACGAAAAATCGGCTAAAAATGCATAATATTGCAAAATTAATATTCTTGATGACAATATAGGATTAAATATTAAACCAATTATATGAAAATTTTTACAAGAGTGACGCTTTTCTGTATTCTGCTTGTGCCCGGAATTCTTTTGGCACAGGAGGATACAATTCAGGCAAATCAGGTGGATATCCCCGTGGTTACCATTTCATCCTCCGAGCTGGAGAATGATTTGCAGGCTCAGGATATCAGTGGCCTTCTTGGAGCTTCAAATGATATTTTTGTCTCCACAGCAGGTTATACCTTCGGATCTGCACGCTTTCGGATCAGAGGTTATGATTCGGAATACACTTCAGTGCTGATTAATGGTGTTAAGATGAATGATATGCAGACGGGACGTGCTTACTGGTCTTCATGGGGCGGATTGAATGATGCTACCCGAAATAAGGTCATCCATACCGGTATCGCAGATCAGCTTTATACTTTTGGCGGCCCTGCCGGAAGTACTAATATCTCTATGCGTGCTTCTGAATATGCAAAAACAAAAAAATTCACCTACTCCCTGGCCAACAGGAGCTATAACAACCGACTGATGTTTCTCTACTCAACAGGTGAGATGGATAACGGTTGGTCTTTTGCTGCATCAGGAAGCCGCAGGTGGGCACAGGAAGGTTATGTATCAGGTACATTCTATGATGCCTGGGGATATTTCCTCTCGGCAGAGAAAAAAATCAATGAGCGCCATAGTATCGGGCTTGTTGCATTTGCAGCTCCTTCTAAAAGAGGAAGGTCAAATGTCTCTACACGTGAAGCATATATGCTTGCAGGAGATAACTATTATAATTCCAACTGGGGATGGCAGGATGGTAAGAAAAGAAATGCTAGAGTTTCGCAATACCATCAACCGGTATTCATGCTTTCACACTATTTCGATATTGATGAAAAATCAAAACTCCAGACATCACTCTCTTATCAGTTTGGTCGCGGTGGGTCTACCGCCCTTAACTGGGTTGAAGCCGGTGATCCACGACCGGATTATTATAAAAACCTGCCAAGCTATTTTGAGTTGATTGGCGATGAAGATAAGTTTATTCAAACTACCGAGCTCTGGCAAAATAGTGACGGCGGATTGCAACTCGACTGGGATCATATGTATTTTGCCAACAGGAAATACCTGAAAACGGTACATGATGTTGGAGGAATTGAAGGAAACGACTTAACAGGATACAGATCAAAATATATTGTTGAAGATCGCAGAAATGATAAAAATGACATTGGCCTGGATATGCTTTATAACAGGTCTGTAAATGATCACCTCGATGTGGCCGCCGGGTTTAATGGAAAAATTCACAAAGGGCACAGTTTTAAAACTGTGGTGGATCTTCTTGGCGGTGACTGGTATCTTGATATTGACAAGTTTGCCGACGAGGAACCCAATGCAATTCTGGATGAAGCACAGCCTGACCTTAATAACCCAAATCATATTGCATATGTTGGTGATATTATCGGCTACGATTATGTGGCCAATGTAAATACTGCCAACTTATGGGGTATTGCTGACTTCTCATGGTCGAAATTTGATTATTATTTTGCAGCTGAACTCTCAGGAACATCTTTCTGGAGAACCGGAAATATGCAAAACGGACATTTCCCTGATAACTCCTTTGGCGATTCAGATAAACAACAGTTCCTGAATTATGCTGCTAAAACAGGTTTGACTTATAAGATAAACGGAAGAAATTATATCGTTGGTAATGCAATCTATATGACTAAAGCGCCAACCTTCAGAACTGCATATATCTCTTCCCGTACACGTCATCAGGTTGTTGATAATCTACAAAGCGAAAAAGTGCTCTCCGGAGATATTAACTATATGCTTCGTACTCCGGTTATTAAGGCCCGTCTGACACTCTATTATACACAGTTTACAGACCAGACCTGGGCAAGGAGTTTCTATCATGATGAAGAGCAGTCTTTTGTGAATTATGTAATGACAGGAGTAGACAAGCGTTCCACAGGTGCGGAGCTTGGTATTGAAGCTAAATTAACACCTACGATTTCGCTCGAGGCCATGGGCGCCAAAGGCTTGTTTATCTATACTTCCAGACCGGAAGTTACTATTGCCCAGGATAACAATGCTGAGGTTCTTGTTGAAGAACGTACTGTTTATCTGGAAAATTATTATGTTGGCGGTGGTCCCCAGTCTGTCGGTTCCCTTGGGTTGAAGTATTACTCCCCGAAATTCTGGATGGCAGGATTGTCGTTCAATTATTATGCTGATATGTTTCTTGATATCGGTCCTGACCGAAGAACAGCTGAAGCTGTCGCAGGCTATGCAGAAGATGATCTGAGAAGAGCTGAACTCCTGGCTCAGGAACAACTGGATAACGGCTATACGCTCGATGCGTTTGTTTATAAATCATTTAAAATTGATGATTACTACATCGGTCTCAGTCTGAATGTAAGTAATATCCTCAATAATAAAGATCTGGCAACAGGCGGATTCGAACAGCTCAGGTATGACTCCTCAGAACCCGGAAAATTCCCGCCAAGGATTTTCTACCTCTATGGACGTAACTTTTTCCTGAATATAAACCTTAGATTCTAACTCTTTTGATTAACGATATTATGACATACAATATGAAAACGAAAATCAACTTTTTCTTTGCTGCACTGGCAGTATTTATGACAATGGGTTTTGTGTCCTGTGTAAAACAGGAGTTTGATGAACCACCCGCTTCTGATATTCCAGTTGGCGACGTGCTTACTATAGCAGACCTCAGACAGATGTATGCAGATTCCTCAGAATACACTTTTGATGGTGATTACTCTGTTTATGCAACAGTTACTATGGACGAGAGTACAGGAAATATTTACCGTACTGCCTTCATTCAGGATGCTACGGATGCTACCTATCTTTTTCTGAATAATAGTGGTGGCATTACAGAAGGAGATTCAATCAGGTTATACCTTAACGGTTGTACGCTTTCTGAATATGGCGGTGTTTTTCAGGTTAAGGATGTGGATAATGATTCCAGCATCGTAATACTGGCAAATGAACATCCACTTATGCCTCAGGAGATTACACTGGCGCAGATGGCATCAGGAAACTATGAGTCAAAACTGGTGAAACTAACAGATGTTCAGTTTGCTTCTTCAGAACTGGGTAAAACATGGGCAGAGTCTTCAGATTATGGTAACCGTACTATTGAGGATGACAACGACAATACTGCCATTGTAAGAACAAGCAGCTATGCAAGCTTCGGTGACGTAGAACTCCCTGAAGGCAGTGGATCTATGGTTGGTATCGCCAGCAGATATAATGAAACTATGCAGTTTTATGTGCGCTCACTCACAGAAGTTGAAATGACCGGTGACCGCTTCGGCAGCGGCGGAGGCGGCGGTGGAGGTTCGCAGATTGATCCTGTGGCTTCCGTAGACGAAGATTTTAGTGGCGAAACAAATTATGAAGATATTGCCGCAGAAGGATGGACCAATATTTCGGTGCAGGGCGACAGAATGTGGCAGGGTAAAGAGTATCAGTCGAATATGTATGCTCAGGCAACGGGATACAATAGTGGTCTTTCATCCATGGAAACATGGCTGATTACACCTCCTGTTATCAATACCAGCGGCGATCGTGTTTTAAAATTTGAATCCGCAATGGCTTACTGGGAGCACTCAGGTGATCCTTTGACAATCCTTGTTTCCACCGACTTTACAGGTGATAACTTCGCTTCAGCAACATGGACTGAAGTATCTGCAACTTTACCAACCTCCAGCTCTCCTGAAAACGAATGGATAGAGTCTGGTGATATTGACTTATCCGCATTTACCGGAAATGTGTCTGTAGCATTTAAATATGTTGGTAGTGATACAGAAAGCACTTCAATCCGAATAGACAATGTAACTATCGATGACGGCGCCGGTGGCGGTGGTGGCGGTGGTACCAATGACCCCGTGGATGAACTTTTAGCTGATTTTGAAGAGTTTGACAATTATGATGATATTATTATCGATGGTTGGCTGAATGTTGCCGAAAGCGGTACCCGTATGTTCCTTGCAAGGCAATATGATAACAATACTTATGCTCAGGCCACAGCTTATGGCTCAGGTGAAGAAAATATCAGCTGGCTGGTAACTCCACCGATAAACCTTCAGGGTCAGACTTTCTCTTTCAGAACTAAAGATGGTTATGACAATGGTGCTGTTCTGGAAGTAATGATTTCTACTGATTTTGACGGAACAGGAAACCCATGGAATGCTACATGGACTGATCTTGAACCGGAAATTGCCGGAGGAACAACGAATGGTTATGCACAAACCTGGACGGAATCAGGTGATATTACTCTTCCATCATCAGGAATCGGATATATTGTGTTCAGATATACAGGTGATGATCCGGCGCACACGACTACATTCCAGATTGATGACGTGAATATTTCTTTGCCCTAACATACCGAAGGCTTGTTTTAAGCGTTATTCACAAATTAGAATAGCTTTAATATGACAGAATCAAAGATGAATCAAGGCCAGGTGGAGAGTCTGGTTATAATCCCGACTTATAATGAAAAAGAAAATATAGATGGGATTGTCAGGACTGTTTTTTCCCTTGAAAAACCATATCATATCCTTATCGTAGAAGATAATTCTCCCGACGGAACTGCCGATATCGTGAGAAATCTTATGACCGAGTTCGGAGATAAGCTTTTTATGGAGGAGCGTAAAGGGAAGCTTGGCCTTGGGACTGCTTATATTCATGGGTTTAAGTGGGCTCTTGAACGACATTATAAATATATCTTTGAAATGGATGCCGATTTTTCCCATAACCCTAAAGATTTGCTTCGCCTGCAGGATGCCGTGGAAAATCGTGCCGACCTGGCAATAGGTTCCAGATATGTGAATGGTGTCAATGTGGTTAACTGGCCAATGGGACGCGTCTTAATGTCTTATTATGCCTCTGCTTATGTCAGGCTGGTGACAAGGATGAAAGTCCGTGACACTACTGCAGGATTTAAATGCTATTCCCGAAAGGTGCTTGAAGCAATTAACTTTGATTCTATTAAATTCACAGGCTATGCCTTCCAGATTGAAATGAAATATACTGCATGGAAACTGGGTTTTAAGATTGAAGAGGTGCCAATTATCTTCCATGACAGAACCCAGGGCGAGTCAAAAATGAGCTCGGGAATTTTCCGTGAGGCTGTGCTCGGAGTGATGTCGTTGCGATACAGAAATGTAAAGAAAAAGCACAAAAAATAGCGTATCTTTGTTTTTATGAAAACACTGATCAGAAATGCTGAAATTGTAAATGAAGGTGAAATTTTTAAAGGTGATGTGTTAATTGCCAACGAGCGGATTGAGAAAATTTCAGCAGAACCGATAAGTGCCGAAGAGAATTATTTTGTTGTGGATGCCCTTGGGAAATATCTCCTCCCCGGAGTTATTGATGATCAGGTGCATTTTCGCGATCCCGGTTTAACACATAAAGGTTCGGTTTATACTGAAAGCCGTGCCGCGGTTGCCGGTGGTGTGACTTCTTTCATGGAAATGCCCAATACCATTCCACAAACCCTTACTCAGGATCTCCTTGA
Source organism: Marinilabiliales bacterium (assembly GCA_002869405.1). GTDB lineage: Bacteria > Bacteroidota > Bacteroidia > Bacteroidales > BM520 > BM520. The sequence continues at coordinate 20,496 of PKSY01000323.1, read as the reverse complement.
ACAGAAGTTTAAAAATGCTGCTGAGAATTCACTGGCAAACTTCTCTTTTTACATGGGCGCTTCCAATGATAACCTCCAGGAAATTCTCAAAACAGATATTACTAAAGTTTGCGGTGTGAAGGTGTTTCTGGGCGCCTCAACAGGCAATATGCTTGTGGATAACCCTCAAACGCTCGATAAAATATTCTCTTCCTGTAAATCACTTATTGCTATCCACAGTGAAGATGAATCTTTGATCCAAAGCAATTTCAAACATTATCATGAAAAATATGGAGATGATATTCCAATAAAGTATCATCCTGAAATCCGCTCTGAAGAGGCGTGCTTCCAATCCACAAAACGAGCTGTTGCACTGGCAGAAAAGCATAATACACGGTTGCATGTACTTCACCTCTCCACAGCACGCGAACTTGAACTGTTCAGTAATGATATTCCTTTACGGGAAAAAAGAATTACCGGCGAAGTGTGTGTGCATCACTTATGGTTTTCCGATACTGATTATGAAAAATACGGTACCAGGATAAAGTGGAATCCTGCAATTAAAAAAGCATCAGACAGAGATGCTCTTTTTGATGGACTGATGAAAGGAAAACTGGATGTTGTTGCTACAGACCACGCTCCCCATACAATTGAAGAGAAGGATAATCCTTATGTGAAAGCTCCTTCAGGAGGCCCGTTGGTGCAGCATTCACTGGTGGCAATGTGCGATCTTGCAAAGCAAAAAGGATTGCCTCTGACTTTTGTTGCGGAAAAAATGGCGCACTCTGTTGCTGATCTCTTCAGGATTGTTGATCGTGGATATATCAAGGAAGGTTTTTATGCCGATTTGGTGCTTATTGATCCTGAAACTCCCTGGACTGTAAGCTCTGATAATATCCGTTACAAATGTGGATGGTCTCCTTTTGAAGGTCAGACTTTTTCGCATAAAGTTGAAATGACTTTTGTTAATGGTACCCTTGTGTATCATAATGGAAGTCTGAATGAAGGTATAAATGGTAAACGTCTGGAATTTGACCCCGAAATATGAAGAAACTGGTTTTTTTATTTTCTGTAATTGTATTATTTATTGCATGTACCAGCACTGTTAAAAAGCATGTGACAGAAGTGCACGATAATGGTGCTCCCAAATTAATTTCCTATTATCATTATGCAGATAATGATTCAATACTCGTCAGGGATGAATGGTATTATGAGGATTCAACCCTGCGAATGGAAGGGAATTACCAGGATGGACAGAAAAATGGCACGTGGGTAGCCTATTATCCTGATGGAACGCCATGGAGTATTGGTGATTTTAAAGATGGATTATCCCATGGTTCACGCACTGTTTACCATGAAAACGGAGAAATCTATTATACAGGTCAATACACAAATGACAAAAGATCAGGGCACTGGGAATTCTTCAATAATAAAGGGGAAAAAGTTAAAGAAATAGACTACTAATCGCTCTTTAATCTGTCAATATCGCGACGCTCTTTTTTTGTAGGTCTTCCGGTTCCACGATTTCGCCACTCTGTTCTCATCTCTTTTATCATTTGCAGCTTTTCATATTCCTCTTCCGGAGTATGATCAACAATGTAATTTTCAACCAGCTTTGCCCCAACGCGGTTTTTTAGCAGCTCTTTTACCTCAATCGTCTTTTGCATCGGGGGTTGAAATACCTCTATAATTGTTCCTTTACGGATAGTTCTGGAAGGTTTGACAGCAATCCCGTCTATTTTTATTCTTCCCGTTTTGCAGGCTTCAGTAGCAATGCTGCGGGTTTTATAAAGCCTGACAGCCCATAACCATTTGTCAATTCTTATTTCTTCCAAAGCAAATTACTTTTTCCGGATGAAGATTTTCACAGGAACACCGGTGAAATGAAAACGCTCCCTGAGTTTGTTTTCCAGAAAACGTTTGTAAGGATCCTTTACATACTGTGGCAGATTGCAGAAGAAAACAAATACAGGGTAATCCTTCTTTAATTGTGTGATATATTTGATTTTTACCTGCTTTCCTTTTATAGCAGGAGGCGGAGTGTTCTCAATAATTGGAAGCATATAATTATTAAGCTCAGAGGTGGGAATTCTCTGCTTCATTACCTGATGAACCTGATTTATTATCTCCAGCGTTTTATGAATCCTTTGTTTTTGCGTTACCGATGTGAAAACAATCGGGACATCGGTGAAAGGGGCTATTCTTTCAAGAATTCTCTGTTCAAATTCAATATGTGTTTTGCTGTCCTTGGCAATCAGATCCCATTTATTTACAGCAATAACAACACCTTTGTTGTTTCGCTGAATGAGCTGGAAAATGTTAAGATCTTGTGCTTCAATACCTCTCTCCGCATCAATAATAAGAAGACAAACATCTGCATGTTCAATCGCACGAACTGAGCGCATAACCGAATAGAACTCTATATCATCCATCTCTTTATTCTTCTTTCTAAGCCCGGCAGTATCAACGAGCATAAAGTTGAAACCATAGCTGGTGTAAGGAGTGAATATTGAATCTCTGGTTGTGCCTGCAATGTTAGTGACAATATTTCTGTCCTTTCCAAGCAATGCATTAATAAAGGAGGATTTTCCCACGTTGGGTCTTCCCACAACTGCAATTCGGGGCGTTTGGTCCTCTCCTTCATCTTCAGCGGGAATTTGAAAATGCTCCACTACCGCATCGAGCAATTCTCCGGTTCCTGAACCGTTGATGGCTGATACCGGGAACAGGTTTTCAATCCCAAGGCTGTAAAATTCCATGGCATCTCCGTGCTGTCCGGGGTTATCCGATTTATTTACCACCATAAATACCGGCTTTGGTGATCTGCGAATGATGTTAGCGACCTCCTCATCAAGAGGTGTTACACCTTCTTGAGCATCAGCAACGAAAAGGATAACATCAGCTTCTCCCATCGCTAAGTCCACCTGTTTTCTGATCTCAGCTTCAAAAACATCATCTGACCCAACGATATATCCACCGGTATCAATAACAGAAAATTCTTTGCCGTTCCAGTCACTCTTACCGTAATGACGGTCTCTTGTAACACCACTTATTGAATCTACAATCGCCTGCCGCATACCGGTAAGTCGGTTAAAGAGTGTTGATTTCCCTACATTGGGTCTTCCAACTATTGCTATAATATTACTCATCGTCCTTTTTTTGTCGTTTAAATTTCGTATCCGAAGCGTTTAAGGTGCTGCTCATTGTCACGCCAGTCTTTTAGCACTTTGACAGTAGTTTCCAGAAACACTTTTTTCTCAAGAAATGATTCGATCTCTTTTCTTGCTCGTGTGGCCACCTTTTTTATTGCCTGTCCGTCTTTGCCAAGCACAATCATTTTCTGAGATTCGCGGGTCACATATATCATTGCCGTGATTCTGTCAATGCCCTCTTCTTCCTTGTATTCAGTAATAGCCACTTCACAGCTGTATGGGATCTCTTTTTTGTAATACCTGAGGATTTCACCTCTTATAATTTCAGAAACAAAAAAGCGAACAGGTTTATCAGTAAGTTCACCTTTAGGGTAAAATGGCGGTGACTCAGGCAAAAGATCCAGAAGGAAATCAGAAACAGCCTCAACATTAAACTTATGTAGTGCAGAAACCGGAATTACTTTTGCTTGAGGAATTGTCTTTGACCAGTATTCCAACTCTTTCATAACTCCTTCCTGATCATGGAGGTCTATTTTATTCACTGCAATGATTACCGGAATCTTTTTTGTCCGTAGCTTATTCAGTATCTCAGCATCAACATCTCTGTCACCCGACACTGTTACAAAAAGAAAAATATCTGCATCGGAGAAAGCACCTTCCACATAGCTCATCATCGATTTTTGCAGCTGATAAGCAGGTTTAAGCATCCCGGGAGTGTCTGAATAGACAATCTGAAAATCCTCACCATTAACAATCCCCATTATCCTGTGACGGGTAGTTTGTGCTTTTGAATTGGTAACCGAAAGTGATTCACCAACAAGTACATTCATTAATGTTGATTTTCCAACATTAGGTTTTCCTATAATATTTACAAATCCTGCTTTATGCATAATTTCCTGATGCTTCTGTTTCAGATATTTCGTGCCGCAAAGTAACGAAATATTTAGGCATGAATGTTTTGAAAACCATGATTTATAATGAAAACAGTTGGATTTATTCGCTTTTCGGTTTTGTGGTTTAAAAAATTATTGTAATTTTGCAGTCCTGTTTCGCAAAAGGGATAACCTAAAGATATATTGCGGGGTGGAGCAGTGGTAGCTCGTTGGGCTCATAACCCAAAGGCCGGTGGTTCGAATCCATCCCCCGCTACTAACAAAAGGGACTTTCGAGTCCCTTTTTTTTATGCTAAATATCCATATTTATAACGTATGAACATATTTTTCCTGTGCGGTGTTTAATCTTCCAAAATAATGCATATGAAAAAAATTATACCCCTGATTATAGGCTTCCTCTTTTCTTTCTCTTTATCTGCACAAACACTGCTTGAAGAAGCAGTTGATATCAATGTTAAGGATGTCAACGGACAAGTTTATTCACTTTTCGAAATCCTGGATAGTGGAAAGCATGTTGTTATTGACTTTTATTCCACCTCCTGTGGCTATTGTCAGATTTATGCACCTCATGTTCAGGCTTCATATGAGCACTTTGGTGAGAATTCAGGTGATGTGTTTTTTATAACAATCGATAAAGGGCATAACAATGCTGAGGTTATCGCTTTTGATGAGGAATATGGTGTTACAATGCCTTCTGTCTCAGGTACTGAAGGAAATGGTAATCAAGCACATCTGGCATTTCAGATCCAGGCAACACCCAGCGTAATCCTTATTGCCCCGGACTATACAATAATTGAGCAAATGATCTGGCCTGCAACAACTGAAAATATAGACCAGGCGCTTCTTAATGCCGGGCTTATGATGGTCGGACTTAATGAAGCTGAGACTCTGCCTTTTTCCTTTTACCCTAATCCGGTAAGCACTGTTCTGCAAGTTAATTTTAGTGATGAAATTACTTCCGGTGAAGTCTTAATCATGAATATGACAGGTCAAATTGTTAAGGAAGCGGTAATTAATAGTAACCGGTTAGCAATCAATGTATCCGGTTTCCCGGAGGGAATTTATTTTTTGCGCTTTAATAAAAATAATGGTATTCAGCACACAGAACGAATACTGATTTCAAGATAGTTTTCGTTATCTTTATGGCATAATTTGTGATTAAAAGCCATAAAAATCAGCTTATGAAAACACGTCTTTTATTACTCGCTTCGCTTTTTGCAACTTCATTATTATTCTTGTCGTCCTGTGAACCTGTTGATCCGGAAGGAACTACAGAAGACAGGGATAAGTTTGTTGACTCCTGGACTTGTACTGAAACAAATCGTAAAGTACCGGCATATTGGGTTGAGATATCTGAGGATCCTTCACTTACAAACCAGGTGATTCTAAAGAATTTCGGGCAACTTGGTAATTCCGCCTTGCCAAATGGCAGCGTTTCAGGAGATTATATTACTGTACCACAGCAATACACTCTGGATGATAATTCCTGGCAGGTGGAAGGCGATGGTGTAATGGTTACCAATAACTCAATCGACTGGAATTATGAGTTAAATGATGGTACTACACTATATCAGATAACAGCAGTATATGAAAGAAATTAAGCAGATTACCGGGTTTTGACTTCGGCCTCTTTTTCACTTAACTGCTGCAAAACATCGTCATAAAGAGCATCTACAGCCCTGGGGTATTGGTGATAATACTCCAGGCTTTTTTTATACTCCTGATAGGTGATATCATACTTCTCGAAAACTTTTGTAAAGAAAACATTGGCATGAAGAAGTACGTTTTTATGTTGTACCTGAACCTGTTTTGATGCGCCTTCCGCAATAAAACAATCGGTCATAATCATAACCATACTGTCTCTTGAAATAATTCCTTCAGGAGCCTGCTCCGGCAACGTTGGTTGTTTTGGCGCACATGCAACCATACCGCCGGTAATCAAAACAGCAAAAAAAAGGTGAATGTTAAATAGTGATTTTCTATTATTTCTCTTTTGATTCATTATACTCTTTGTTAAGCCCATCCAATACAAACGACGTGATATCATAATCAGGATTTGTAAGAAGGATATCTCCGTTGTAAGTATAATTCAATACGTAATCATAGGTGAAATTATTATGGGCTCTCAGAAAACGTGAGACATTATCCAACAGTTTTTTATTCATTTCTGCCTCCAGTGTCATCATCTCCTGTGAATATTTATCTCTTAATTGATAAATCTCCTGCTCCTTAAGCATGAGTTTCTCATAAATTTCCCGTGCGCTTTGTTCTGAAATGGAGCCTTTATTAACCTGCTCCTGGAAATATGCAGCGTCACTCTCATACTGGCTCTGTTTTCTTTGAAGCTCTTTTTCCATTTTAGCCCCTTTGTCAGTTAGAGTTTGCATTAACTCTTCCACAAGGAGATAATTACTCATAATTGTGTCTGCATTAATGTATGCTATTTTAATACCTGCATTGTTCCCGGCTTCAGCCTTTATAGGAATTTTCTCTTCAGTTTTACCGTTGTTGGGTTTGATAACAAATAGTGTTACAGATAGTGCAAGTGCTATGAGGCTGATGGCCAGGCTCAGATTAGTTTTTGTCTTCATAAAAATGCATTAAATTTTTTTGTAAAAATAGCAGAATCAACCATTAATTCCCCACATCAGAGAGATATTTTATTCTCATGAGCCGGATATCGACTTCGGAATACTCTTCTTCACCCAGCTCGTCGAGTGCTTCATCGATAGAATCGCTTTCGGCTTCCCGGAAATAATCTAAAATATCCTCCTGATTATATGGATCTACGAGTTCATCTACATAATATGAGAGGTCGAGGCGTGTCCCACTTTCTACGATTCGCTCAATTTCACCCAACAGCTCTTCAACCGTTAAATTTTTTGCTACCGCAATATCTTCGAGTGATAATTTTCTGTCAATACTTCTGATTATATAGACTTTTAATCCTGATTTATTGACAACAGACTTGACAACCATATCATGAGGTCTGATGATTTCATTCTCATCAACATAGGTTTTAATCAGTTCAAGAAACGGCTCTCCGTATTTTGTTGCTTTTCCGATACCTACTCCTGTAATATTGGTAAGTTCTTCCATGGTGACAGGATATTGTATTGCCATATCTTCGAGCGAAGGATCCTGAAAGATTACAAAAGGAGGCAGGTTCTCTTTTTTAGAGATATCCTTCCTTAGGTCTTTAAGCATTTTTGTTAAATTCTTGTCACTGGCTCCACCTTTCATTGCGGAATCACCTGCAGTGTCACTGCTATCATCCTCATAATCATGATCTTCTGTTAGCAGAACAGTGAAAGGGTTTTTCAGGAATTCGCGGCCTTTCTCAGGAACCAGCAATGTTCCATACATTTCAATATCCTTTTCCAACAGCCCTAAGATCAGACACTGCCGAATAACGGCATTCCAATATTTCTCATTTTTGTCGCTTCCTTTACCAAAAACATCAAGGTTTTCATGTTTGTACGACTTCAGGCTGGCAGTGTTTTTCCCCAGCAGAATATTGATAATGTGATTTGGCTTAAAAAGCTGTTTTGCCTCGAGAACTGCAGTAAGTGCCAGCTCTACAGATGCTTTGCCGTCGAACTGTTTTTTTGGATGCAGACAGTTGTCGCAACTGTGGCAGTTATCTTTATGATACTCTTCTCCAAAATAATGAAGCAGTTGTTTTCTGCGACAAATGGCTGATTCAGCGTAGGCAACTGTTTCCTGGAGTAGTTGTTTTGCGATTTCCTGTTCTGCGACACCCTTGTTTTTCATAAACTTTTCAAGCTTGATGATGTCGTCATAACTGTAAAATGTGAGGCATTTGCCCTCACCGTCGTCGCGCCCGGCACGTCCGGTTTCCTGATAATATCCCTCAAGGCTTTTGGGAATATCGTGATGTACGACAAAACGTACATCCGGTTTATCGATGCCCATACCGAATGCGATTGTCGCCACTATAACATCAACTTCTTCCATAAGGAATTTGTCCTGGTTGCCTTTCCTCGTAGCGCTGTCAAGACCGGCATGGTATGGGAGGGCTTTTATGCCATTAACAACAAGTGTTTCAGCCAGTTCCTCGACTTTTTTTCTGCTAAGGCAGTAAACAATACCTGATTTATTTGGGTGTTGTTTTATAAATTTAATAATATCCTTAACAACACTTTTTGTTTTTGGGCGAACTTCGTAATAGAGGTTTTTTCTGTTAAATGATGATTTATAAAGAGTAGCATCATTCATTTCCAGGTTTTTCCTGATGTCCTGCTGAACTTTTGGTGTTGCTGTTGCTGTGAGCGCAATTACCGGAACATCCTGACCGATAGCATTAATAATAGGCCTGATTCTCCTGTATTCAGGCCGGAAATCATGACCCCATTCAGAGATACAGTGTGCTTCATCTATGGCATAAAACGAGATCTTTATGTTTTTCAGAAACTCCACATTATCTTCTTTTGTGAGGGACTCGGGAGCCACATAAAGGAGTTTTGTTTTACCTTCCAAAAGGTCGCTTCTTACTTCTGCCATTTCAGTTTTTGTAAGACTGGAGTTCATTACATGAGCGATACCTTTATCCTGCCCGAAATTTCTGATATTGTCCACCTGATTTTTCATCAGGGCGATCAGCGGGCTGATTATTATTGCTGTCCCGTCACTGATAATTGCCGGAAGTTGATAACACATTGATTTACATCCACCTGTAGGCATTATGACAAAAGTATCATTACCTGCGAGTACATTTTGAATTATCGCTTCCTGGTTGCCCTTGAACTGCTCAAAACCAAAGATTTGTTTTAACAGATCATGGAGGGCGTAGCTTTCCTTAACATCCTTCATAACCAGAATTTATTGCTTACGAAAATCAGGGAGTTTTTTGATTATTCATTATGAAACGAATACCCTGTAAACAAATATAAAAAAAATAAAGGTTGCAGCACATGTTGTAGTGAAATATTATTACATCTGTCTTTTATTTTAGATTAAAAACCCGATTTGATTTATTGCAATTTTTGGCGGTATGTTCTGGTTTTTTTTTAGCAGATATATCTGGTTGTTTTACATGTGATTAGGTGCTTTAAAGTATCATTCTTAAAAAACTGGTATTAATAAATTGAGAATTCACTGAATTTTTCTGCCTGAAACCGCCACTATTCAGGAAAAAAAATAGTATTTTTAGATTCTGAAAGAAAACACAACCAGTCTGTTTGTTTGAAAAACAGATTAATTTAGAGAAGAGATGTTAGAGTTCTGGTTTAAAGTAATTGGAATTCAGGCATTTATGTATTTATAATATTTCTTTCAAAATGTATGAATATAATATTTTCGTGATTAATAACTTAATCTACTCAATTATGGAAAAACGAACAATTACTCGTTTTATGGCCATTTTTCTAATGGTCATGTTGGCATTTGGTGCTTTTTCACAGCAACTGGTGCCTGATTTTTTCAATTACCAGGCAATCGTTCGGGATAGTGATGGTAATATTGTTGCTGATCAGGCTGTGACAGTCAGAATGACTTTCATGGATGATGCAACAGTAGTCGCAACCGAAGATTATACGGTGAGTACAAATGATTATGGCTTAATAACCCTTGCTGCGGATTTGCTTCCGGCAGAATTTATTGGGACCTATTACGCTGATCCATCAATCAAAATTGAAATCGACTTTGGTAGTGGTTTTGTGAACCTTGGTGAGACTGATCTCGCCAGTGTGCCTTATGCAATGCAGGCAGGAAATGTTGCTACACTCAACGGTAATGAACTTACTGTTGGTACCGGTAGCACTGTAACTATTCCTGACGCTGCGCTGGTAGGTCAGAATGCTACTGATATTGTTACGCTGCAGGGACAGGTTTTGACTATAGAGTCAACAATTACTCTCATGGGAACTACTGTTGCTGATCATACAACGCGTATTGAAGCTTTGGAGAATGCAGGTTTTATTACCAGTGAATCAGATCCTGTGTTTGCCGCTTCTGCTGCAGCAAACATAAACCAGGTTTTTATAAACAACTGGAACATGGCTTATGGCTGGGGTAACCACGCTACTGCAGGCTATCTTACTAGTTATACAGAAACAGATCCGCTGTTTGGAATCAGTATCGCAGCTGCTATTACCGGCTCAGATGTTACAAACTGGAATATGGCTTATGGCTGGGGTGATCATAGTCAGGCAGGTTACCTGACAAGTTTCACTGAATCAGATCCAATTTTCGGAGTATCAACAGCAGCCTCAATTACAGGTTCTGATGTTACAAACTGGAATGCCGCTTTTGGCTGGGGTGATCATAGCCAGGCAGGTTATCTTACAAGCTTTACAGAATTAGATCCTGTGTTCGGCGTCTCTGTTGCCGCAGCAATTACCGGCTCAGATGTTACAAACTGGGATGCTGCGTTTGGCTGGGGCGATCATAGCCAGGTAGGTTATCTTACCAGTTTTACAGAATTGGATCCTGTATTCGGAGTCTCTGTTGCCGCAGCAATTACCGGCTCAGATGTTACAAACTGGGATGCTGCTTTTGGCTGGGGCGATCACAGCCAGGTAGGTTATCTGACAAGTTTTACAGAAACAGACCCAATCTGGACAGCTGAAAAAGGAGATTATTATACGGCATCCGATGTAGAGGATCTGCCGGTTTCTACGTTTGATAATGATGCAGGATATATTACAGGTTTTACGGAAACAGACCCAATCTGGACAGCTGATAAAGTTGATTATTATACTGCCTCAGATGTGGAGGATTTACCGGTTTCTACATTTGATAATGATGCAGGTTATCTTACTGCTGAAACTGATCCGGTATTTGTTGCTTCTACAGCATATGGAATCACAGATTCTGATGTGGATAACTGGGATGAAGCATTCGGTTGGGGTGATCACCAACCTGCTATTACAGCCCTGCAGTCAGAACTTGATGCCACCCAAAATGGTGCCGGGTTAAATCTAAATGGTACATATACTGCTCCGGCAGGCACAAACTACATTAGTACTGCATTCAGTCTCAGTAATGCTGACGTGTTATTGGAAAATGCAATTTCAAGTGTAAATAATCAGGTTAATATTAATACAAATGATATTTTGCAAAATGCAGGAGGTATCTCAGCAAATGCAGCAGCAATAGCAACAAATATTGTAAACATTGCACAGAATGCTTCTGACATTGATGATAATGAAATTGCAATTGCAACCAATGCAGCAAATATTGCAACGAATGCATCTGATATTGCAACCAATGCAGCGGGTATTGCCGCCAATGCAGCTCAGATTGCAACTAACGTAGTGAATATTGCTACTAATGCTTCTGGCATTGCCTCAAATTTTGTCCTGATTGGAGCTAACCAGTTAGCTATTGCTCAAAATGCCTCAGATATCGCATCCAATGCAGTGAATATTGCACAGAATGCTTCTGATATCTCAAGCACTCAGGCTGAACTTGATGTTACTCAGGTAGGCGCAGGACTTAATCCTGATGGAACTTATCCGGGTGGACCAGTTAAATCATTTAATTATATATCTACAGCGTCAAGTCTTTATCATGCTGATCAATTACTTGATGCTCAGGTGAAGATTAATGAAGATAATATTGCGGGTAACCTGTTGCTGATTATGGATAATACCAATAATATCTCCAGCAATGCTTCTGATATTTCCAGTAACTATAACCTGATTAATGATAATTCTCACTGGATCTTTGATGAAGATCAGGATACCTATATTACAGTTGAGGAGACAGCTGATGAGGATAAGATTCATATTTATCAGAATGGTAATGAAGTACTCCGTATCCCAAAGAAAGGTGTTCTTGAGATGTTGGGCAAAAGCCTTGCCATTGGTGAAGGTTCGGGTATTAACCAGGTTAATGCTGAAGGTAAAAACACCTTTGTCGGATCTTATGCCGGTCATAATACTACAGTAGGTATCAACAACCTCTTTATTGGTAACTCTGCAGGTAAAGCAAACACTACCGGCTCTAATAACCTGTATATAGGTAATGAGGCCGGTCTTCTTAATGCTGCCGGTTCTGAGAATACTTTAATTGGTGCAGCCAGTGGTCGTGCTTCACAACTTAACAGTGGTAACACCTTTATTGGTGCACGAAGCGGTTTTAGCAGCGACGAAGGTAGTAACAACACATACATTGGTATCAATGCCGGTTACAACTCCGATGAAGGTTCAAGTAACGTTCTTATTGGTGCTAACGTTGGTTATGAACTGACTTCCGGTGAGGCAAATACCTATATAGGAAACCTTGCAGGTTATAACTCTACAACCGGTTATCGTAACGCATATGTTGGTTTCCAGGCAGGTTATTATAACTCAACAGGTAGCCACAACACATTCCTTGGAAACGAGGCTGGTTACTGGGAAACTGGTTCTGACAAACTTTACATAGCAAATGACCGTGGTGGAAACCTGGCAAATGGCCGTGAAGTTGCACTTATATATGGTGAATTTGATAATGACATCCTTCACCTGAATGCGATAACTACTGTTACAAATACACTTCAGGCAGGTGAAAGCCCTGATCATAGTATTGGTGATGCCGCGTTTATCGTTGATGGTGGTGCATATATCTATAGAAACTTCTATGTAAATGAGCAGACTTTCCTTGATCAAACTACAATCGATGTTAACGATGGTGAATTCCTGATTCACGATGGTGAGGGTTATCCTTCTGCATCAACTAACGGAATCATGGCTGATGTGAATGGATATATCGGACTTGTTTCTTCTGTTAATAGTGGAAATGCCCAAACCGGAATCCAGACTATTGATGAAGATAACCGTCCAACTGCTGCAATCAGCTTGAATGCTGTTGTTGGTGGTGTAGATATCCAGGCCGGTGATGATATTGCTATTGATGCACAGACTGTT
>PKSY01000323.1:0-7542 GCA_002869405.1 Marinilabiliales bacterium | reverse complement strand
TACTGATGATACCGATGGTAATATCCATATTGGTCATGATACAGGTGACCGTATTATTAATATTGGTCTAGAGGATGAAGGTTCTGCTTATACTGATGAGGTTAATATTGAAGCAGAGGAAATTAATACATTCTCAGAGAATAATACCAATATCTATGCAGGTGACGATGTAGATATCCATGCAGAAGAACAGGTCCTGGTTACTGCTGAAGCTACTGACAATGCTGTTCAGGGCACAGGAGGAGCTGATGCTTCTATCCAGTTTACAACTGGTGCCGGTGGCCTTGACATGAATGTAGGTCTCGACATTGCGATGGATGCAACAAATATTTATGGCGCAGCTACTGAATCCATCAGCCTGGATGCCGTAACTACTTCAAACTTCACAGTAAGTGCAGGAGATCTTCTTCTGGAGACAAGTTCTGCAGATATATATGTTGATGCGAATGATCAGGTATTTATTACCGGTGATAATGCAACAGATGCAACTATAGGAACAACGCAAACAGGTGCAATTCAGCTTACTGCTGTAAATGGTGGTCTGGATGTTTCTGCCGGTCTGGATGTTACAGTTGATGCTGCAAATACTATTTATTTAAATGGTGGTGCTGCAGCGAAAGCTGCCGGACTTGCTGTGGGTATCGCAACAGATGATACTAATGGTGATGTCGAAATAGCATTTGATGAAGGTGTGCGTGATGTTCGTATTGGTCAGTATGAAGCTGCAGGTGGATATACTAACCAGATAATTCTTGGTTCCAACACATTGAATTCGCATACATACGGTAATACTACAATCCTTGCAGATGCTGATATTGATATGGATGCCAGCCACGATGTATTAATTACTGCGGCAAGTGATGTAGATATTGACGGTACTAATATCTATGGTGATGCAAATGGTGGTGCAATTAGCTTCGATGCAGATGCTGCCTCTAACTTTAATACTTCTGCAGGAAACTTAAGCTTTGACGCTGAAGATGCCAATGTAATAGTTGATGGTCATACCGGAGTATATGTTGATGCAACTGGAACAACTGCTCCTGTTGAGATTAATGCAACCGGTGTAATTAATATTGGTAATGATGATGTGGATCAAAACATCAATATGGGTACTGCAGGTGAGCGCACTATTAATATTGGTAATGATGGAGCTACTTTAGTTGATGTAAATGCTACTGATATCTATCTTGATGCAGGTAATAATGTTGATATCGATGCTGCTGATGACGTATTTATTGATGCTGATGATGTTGTAAGTATTGACGCTGTTAACACTTCAAACTTCACAGTAAGCACCGGTGACCTTGATCTCATTACAACTGTAGGAACAGTAGATATCGATGCTGGTGATAATGTTGAAATTACAGCTGCCAGTGATGTGGTTATAGTAGGTACAAATATCACTGCTGATGCTTCTGATCAGATTAGCCTCGATGCTGTGAATACATCCAACTTTACAGTTTCAACAGGTGACCTTCAACTCTATACAGGAACTGCCGATGTAGATATTAATGCTGCAGATCAGTTCCTCGTAGATGCTGACGGAACTCAGGATGCTGCCGCTGGTACAGGAACACTTGCTGCAATTCAGCTTACTTCTGCCGGTGGTATCGACCTTGAAGCTGCTGATGATGTTGCAATAGATGGTAACACTGTTTATATTAATGGTGTAGATGTTGCGAAAGGTACTAACATGGCAATTGGAATTGGTACTGATGATACTGATGGTAATATCCAGATTGGTTATGACCAGGGTGCTCGTAATATTAACATCGGTCAGTATGAAGCTGCAGGTGGATATACAAGTGCCATTACAATTGGTGGTAATACCTTAACATCACATACTTATAGCAATACTGACATTGAGACAGAAGCTAATATGATTCTTGATGCTGCTGTTGATATTGACATGGATGCCGGTCATGATTTATTGATTACAGTTGCAAGTGATGTGGATATTGATGGAACAAATATTTTGGCTGATGCAAGTGATCAGATAAGCCTCGATGCTGTGAATACCTCAAACTTTACAGTCTCCACCGGGAATCTTGAACTTTTTACAACTACTGCGGATGTACATGTTCAGGCCGGTCATGATGTAGCAATTGGTGCAGCCAGTGATGTAGATATTGCTGCTGTTAACATTAGTGGTTATGCCACTGGATCAATTGATCTCGATGCTGATGCGGCTTCTAGCTTCATTGTTGATGGTGCAGACCTTACCCTTGCAACAATAGGTACAGGCGGAAGTACTATTCTTAGCGCAACAGGCACTGATAATGCTACAATAGGTACAACTCCAGGTGGCGCTGTGCAAATTACTGCTTCAAACGGAGGTGTAGATATTAATGCAAACCTTAATGTCGCAATTGATGGTACAGCTGTTTATATCAATGGTTCTGCAGCAAAAGGTACAAGCACTGCTGTTGGTATAGGTACAACTTCTACAAGTGGTAACATAGAAATCGGTACTGCCGGTGATCGTGTAATCGCTATTGGTAGTTCTGTTGCAGATGTGCTTGGTATGGATGCAGAAGTTGTAGAGATTGATGCTGAAACAAGCATGGATCTTGTTTCCAATGGCACTCTTACCATGTCTTCAGCTGAAGCTATGGCATTGAACTCATCCAAAGGATTTACACTCTATGGTGCGGAGTCTTCTAGCATTGGTTCCGGTATTAACCTTAATGTTGATGCCAACACAAACCTGAATCTGGGTACTGTGGAAGCAGATGCAATTAATATTGGTCAATCAGGTATACCTACAAATATTGATGGTACACTGGATGTCGATGAAAATGTAACATTAGGCGCTAATCTGGATGTGGATGGATTAACAACGCTTGATATTACTACCATAGATGTGACCGGTGGATTATTTACTGTTAGTGGAACTGGAGCTATGGATGTGAATGTACCGACTGATGTAAGCGGTATACTTACAGTTTCCAATGCAACTGGATCAACAGGATATGGCAATGGTGCGCTTATTGTCGCCGGTGGCGCTGGTATTGGTGAAAACCTTTACGTGAATGGTGCATTGGATGTAAATGGTGCAACTACACTTGATCGGACAACTATTAATACTAGTGACGGACAATTTACTGTTGGTGGAACCGGAACTACATTTATTGAGCCGGATGGAGCTGCATTCTTTAGGTCCAGAACAAATACCGTATATATTGGTGATGGAACGACGAGTGCTATTACAATTGGTACCAGTACTAACTGGACATCCTTTAATGGAAATGTTGATGTTCAGGGAATAACAAATCTTGATAGGACAAATATTGTTACAGATGATGGTGTATTTTCTGTTTCTGGTTCAAACGGCATCTCATTTACTGTTACTGGCGATGTTGCAATGACTCCAACAGGTTCTGTAAACATTAATCCTACAGTGGGTACTAATATTGGTACTTCTGCCGGTGCTATTGAAATTGGCCGCAATGGTATGACTACTAGTGTGAATGGTTCTATGACAATAGATCAAAACCTCACAGTTACAGGTACAGTACAAGGTGGTACAATCACAGATGGTACTGCAAGCCTTAATGCCGGTGCATTATCTGGTCTGACAAGCGTTTCTGCTTCCGGAAATATCACTACCACAGCTGGCTATTTTAATGGACCTCTCGGTGCAAGCGGAGATCGTGATGCTGCTTATGTAACATCATTAAGCGCAACAGGAAATATTACCGCTGCTGGTTCAGATGGCAATACACTCGTTCTTGGACCAACTGGTGGTTACTATTGGAGAATGTTAATCAATGCCAGTGGTCATCTGGAATTCCAGTATTCTACAACTGGTGCTGCTGGATCATGGACTACCGGTCAAACATTCACACATCCATAATCCTAGCGGAACTCTTTAATCTTATAATACAAAAACGTGCCTCCATCGGGGCACGTTTTTTTTATCCCCAATTCATTACCTTTGTACAAAATTTCAGCTATGGAAAACAGTACACTCAAACAGATACTTTCATTTGTGGATCTTACCACACTCTCAGGAGATGATACACAGGAAAAAGTTGACAACCTCTGTCAGAAAGCACTTGATCTGAAAAAGCAATATAATGGTGAAGGCCACCCGGCAGCAATCTGCGTTTATCCTCCATTCGCAGCACAGGTGAAGGCTAAACTTGCCGGCTCCGGAATTCAAACCGCATGTGTGGCAGGTGCTTTCCCCTCCGGTCAGGCTCCGCTGGAAGCAAAAGTGCTGGAAGTGAAGTTGACGGCAGAACAAGGTGCAGACGAAATTGATACGGTTATAAACCGTGGTATGTTTCTCGAAGGTCGCTTCGAAGAGGTTAAAGCTGAACTGATTGCCATCAAAGCAGCCTGCGGTAATGCACACCTGAAGGTGATTCTTGAAACCGGAGAACTGAAAACTCCCGAAAATATCCGCAAAGCATCTGAAATATCCATTGATGCAGGCGCCGACTTTATAAAAACTTCTACAGGAAAAATCAGCCCTGCAGCAACTATTGAAGCTGTTGAAGTGATGGCTCAGGTGGTAAAAGAGCATTTCGAAAAGACAGGTAAGAAGATCGGTATTAAACCTGCCGGGGGAATCTCGACACCTGAGGAGGCAAAAGCATATGTGGATGTTATGAAAAAAATCCTCGGCGAAGAATGGCTGACTCCGCAGTTGTTCCGCATCGGTGCCAGCAGGCTGGTAGATAATCTGACATCTCAAATAAAATAATATACCAATTAAAGCCGGTTTGCGTTATTATAACAGCATACACAAAACAACATGAACGCAGAAATTAATTTCTCCCGCACGGATATTCTTGAAGCAGGAAAACGAACCATTTTGGAAGAGGCTGAAGCCATACATAAAATCAGTTCCTTTCTGGATGACGATTTCATCGATAGCGTAACAGCAATACTTGAAATGAAGGGTCGTGTTATTGTTACCGGAATTGGGAAAAGTGCTGTTATCGCCAACAAGATGGTCGCGACATTTAACTCTACAGGTACATCAGCCATGTTTATGCATGCAGCTGATGCCATTCATGGAGACCTTGGTATGATCCGTAAGGAGGATGTGATTATCTGCCTCAGCAAGAGTGGAAATACACCTGAAATCAAGGTTTTACTGCCATTGCTCCGGAGCAGAGGCAATATCCTGATCGGAATTACCGGAGATATGGGTTCATACCTTGCAGAGCAGGCTGACCTGGTGCTGAATACGACAGTGACGAAAGAGGCCTGTCCCAATAATCTGGCACCAACATCCAGTACTACTGCACAGCTTGTGATGGGCGATGCCCTGGCTGTTGCTCTTCTCTAATCCAGAGGTTTTTCCACAGCAGATTTTGCACGTTTCCACCCCGGTGGTTCACTGGGAAAGAGAATGTACCTGCGTGTTTCAGATATCTATCCGCTTAATGAAAAACCGGAAGTAAGACTGGATACACCGTTGTCGGAAGTAATCATTGAAATCACTGCAAAACGCCTTGGCTGTACAGCAGTTACAAATGAGAACGGTCTGCTTGGTATTATCACTGATGGAGACTTGCGTCGGATGCTTCAGACGTCTGATCCGAATGTAAATCGTACTGCCGGAGATCTTATGAGTAGAGATCCACAAACAATAAAACCCTCGGCACTCGTATCGGAAGCTTTGGAGATTATGAACAAGAGAAGCATCACACAGCTTCTTGTCGTTAAAAATGGAGAATATCTGGGTGTGATTCATCTTCATGATATCATTAAAGAGGGAATAATATAAGCTGTTATTATGGGAAAAATGCTTGAAGAATTTGATGCCTACAGGGCAAAGATGAATGAGAAAATTCTCGCATCTGATAATAAGGTCATAAAACGTATCTATAATGTGGATACCAACGCCTATATGGCGGGAGCACTTCCTGTGAAAACCAAGGAGCTTATCGGGCTTACCACTTCCATGGTTCTTCGCTGCGACGATTGTATCAAATATCATCTTATAAAATGTGATGAAAATGGTGTTACCACCGAAGAGCTTTTTGAAGCCATGTCGATAGCTACGCTTGTTGGAGGGTCAATCGTGATTCCACATATGCGCCGGGCTGTTGAGTTTTGGGAGGAATTACAGGAGGATAAGGCATGAGTATGGTCTTAAGAACGGAGCATCTGGTGAAAAAGTACCGCTCGCGTACAGTGGTAAATGATGTTTCAATTTCTGTAAAGCAAGGTGAGATTGTTGGTTTGCTGGGACCTAATGGCGCAGGGAAAACCACCTCATTTTATATGATTGTAGGACTCATAAAGCCTTTCGCCGGGAAAGTATTTCTGGAAGATCAGGAGATTACAGATTTTCCAATGTACAAACGTGCGCAGATGGGTATTGGATACCTGGCTCAGGAAGCCTCTGTTTTTCGCCGTCTGAGTGTCGAAGATAATATCAAAGCCGTATTGGAATTCACAAAACAGAGCAAGAAAGATCAACATGCAAAGCTTGAGTCTCTGCTTGATGAATTTGGATTACAGCATGTCAGAAAAAGCAGGGGAATTACGCTCTCCGGCGGTGAACGGCGCAGGACAGAGATTGCCCGCGCCCTGGCTGTGGACCCACACTTCATCCTCCTTGATGAGCCTTTTGCCGGTGTGGACCCCATCGCGGTCGAGGATATTCAATCGATAGTTGCACATCTGAAAGAGAAAAATATCGGAATCCTTATTACCGACCATAATGTGCACGAAACATTAACAATTACCGACAGGGCATACCTGTTGTTTGAAGGTTCGGTGATGAAATCAGGAACAGCTGAAGACCTTGCCAATGATGAGCACGTGAGGCGTGTTTACCTGGGTCAGAACTTTGAACTTCGCCGTAAGGATAAAAAATAAGCCTGTACAAATATAAAAGTTGCTAAGCATCTTCAAGATGCTAAGCAACTGTTCAATAAACAAAGCGATGCCTATTCTTCGGTTCTGAAATAAGCCTCCACAATTCGTTTTGCAGGCTTATGCAACCCCGACGTTTTTGCAAACTCTTCAAGCAAATCACGATACTCCTGTCGTTTGTTGGTCTCTTCGTACGGACAACTTATCTCCAGGTCCGGAAGTTCAAAATGACGATGCATATTGATAATGGTCTTCTTTTCCAGGTAAATCATTGGCCTGATGATTTCCAGATTTCCTTTTTCAAGATGAGAAACAGGATTCAATCCTTCGATGCGCTTATGTTCGAAAAGGTTCATAAAAAAGGTCTCAGCAAAATCATCTGCATGGTGCCCAAATGCAACTTTCCTGATATTGTTGGCCTTTGCAAATTCAATGATTGCTCCTTTTTTAAGTCTGCTGCAGGTATAGCAAACACCTTTTTCAGGAACCTCGCCCTGTCCGTGAATTGATAATGTTTGAAAAGGGATGCCCAAAGATTCGGCAAAGTCCTTCATCTTTTCCGACGACCCCTTAATAAATGTCTCCACATGAAAAGCCTGAATATCGTAGGTAACCGGTGAATACCTGTTGATATATGCCATTGCATAAAGCAAAACCGTGCTGTCGATGCCCCCCGACAAACCAATTGCAACAGTTTCG
>PKSY01000305.1 GCA_002869405.1 Marinilabiliales bacterium | reverse complement strand
AACTTAGTGTGGTTAAATACCCTTCACTCAGATTTTGGCTGAAAACTTTTTCGCCTACAGTGTGATACAATAATACACTTGTGAGTACATCCATAGGAATGTCTTCGAGCTGACGGAAGTTGTTTTCACTCATAAATGTGCGAAAAGCTTTGTCTGTTGGTGCAAAAACTGTAACATTTTCAATGGTTGCAATTGTCTCGGCAAGACCGGCATAAATTACTGCCTGTTCCAGAATTGTAAATTGGTCGCCGGCAACAACCAGATCAACCACTGTTCTGTCCTGGTCCACAGTGCCAATGCTATTACCATCTGCATCTACTGAATTTTTCTCTGTTGCTGCAGGAGCAAGCATCATTTCATCTTCTTTTTCGCAAGCCATAAAAAGGAATCCTGACATGGCAATTGCTGTAACGATCATTATTTGCTTCAAATTTTTCATCTTTCTCGTATTTAGTTATTAATTTAAACACTTTCTAAACGTTAGCTTTGTTTATTTTGTTCATTAAAAGTATTAAAAAAATATACAAAAAAATATAAACAATTGAAAATAAGCATATAACGAAATATATAATTGTTTTTTATGCCTGTTTTTGCAAAGCACATTTTTTACTATATTCGCACAGATGAAGGGAAAAAGCGTATTCAGGCTGTTTTATTGGTTGCTGCTGATCGTGGCACCCTCTGTCGCCTTTCTCTCTTATCTTTCAAATAGAAATTCATATCCTGACCTTGTTAATGATGGAGTAGCTGATATTCAGCAGTATGATCTCAATGGCGATCATATTATACACCTTAGAGGTACATTCACGTTTTTTCAGCACAAACTGTTGACCCCCAATGAGGTGTTATCTCAGCGAAGCACCGGTCTTCCTATGTCTGTACCATCATTCTGGTCTGAATCCGATATTATGACCAGGTATGGTTACGGAACTTACCACACCCGAATTGTAATGAGAAATGCTCCGGAATATTTGGGCTTATATTATGACGGGGTTTTTACGTGCGCTTCAATGTTTATTGACGGGAAGCTTGTCAGTACCGTTGGTCAGGTCGATTCAGACCCTAAAAACTGTATTCCTGATGTTGAGTCTGCGCTTGTAATGTTTGAGCCTGAAAGCGATACAATAGATTTAGTGATTCAGGTGGCAAATTATGATTTTCGATCCGGGGGAGTCAACGGGGAAATATTGCTTGGCGAAAGCCGTAAACTAAATTTCTTATTGTCCTTCCGAATGATTTTAAAAGGTTTTTTGCTGGGAGGTTTAATAATTATTGCGCTTTTCCAGTTAGGGAATGCTCTTTTGCCACGATCTTCCTATATATATTTCATTTTTGCCGCTATTTGCGCCATTCTCGCTGTACGTGTATTAATCTTAAAAGGATCGCCTTTATATCTGCTCTATGATTTTAGCTACATTTTCAAGCTTAGGGTAGAGTATATGACTTTGTTTCTAGGGGTTCCTATGATCTCTGCAATTATGCATGGCTTCTTTCCAAAGGATTATCGTAAAGGGTTTGTATTTGTATTCGCAGGGTTTGGTATTGTTTTTTCTCTGGTTCAGTTTTTACTTTCACCTGCGAACAACTCCTGGCTGATACCTCCCTTTCAGGTTATTACTCTCATTCAGGGTGTGTTGATAACATTTTATCTGTTTGTTGTCGTATTAAATAAGCGACCGGATGCCTATGTCTTCCTGATAGGGTGGGTGATGGTGTTGTTTGGGCTTGTCCATGATATCCTGGAGACTTCAGGGGTTCTTGATAATGGTATTCAACTGACACCATATCTTATGTTTCTCTTTATTTTCGTTCAGGCAAACATTCTGGCCCGCAGATCCTCCATGGCATTTGTGCAGGTTGAAGAGTTATCTGCCAGGTTGAATTTTGTGAATCAGAACCTTGAAAAGATGGTGGCGGAAAGAACCCATCGTATTGAGAAACAAAATAGTGAGCTGGAGAAACAAAGCCGGAAAATTGACAAACAAAACAGGGAATTGCAAAAAACTGTGGATTCCAGAAATCTTGTACTCACAGTCATTGGTCATGACCTCAGAGGACCCATCGGAAATATTTCAGAAATGATTGACCTGCTGCTCTCCGCAGATATTGATGGTGAAACTCAGCAGCAAATCCTGTCAGCTATCCGACAATCTGCTACAAGTAGCTTTACACTCCTGGAAAACCTGATGTACTGGGGACGGGCTCAGTCGGGAAAGATAAGCTACAATCCTGACCTATACTCAGTCAGAGAGATTGCAGGGGAAGCATTAAACCTTCTGGAATCTGCTGCAAAAGAGAAAAATATTACTCTGGAGAATTTTATCCCTCCCGATCAAATGGCCTGGTGCGATTTCTCACATGTGAACCTCATCATTAGAAATCTGGTAAATAACTCCATAAAATTTACGGATTCCGGAGGTCATATTATTGTCTCATCCCGGGTAAGAAATAACCCGCAGAATAAACAAAAATACCTTGAAGTCCTTGTCAGAGATGACGGCATAGGGATTCCTCCGGAGAAGCTTGAAATGATTTTCTCTTCTGAAAAAGTAGAAACTACATGGGGCACAAATAATGAAAAGGGTTCAGGAATAGGACTGCCGTTAGTTAAGGAGTTTGTTAGCATTAACAAAGGTCAGATTTATGCCCGTTCCAAGGTCGGAGAATTTACCACTTTCTTCTTTACTTTACCTGTGAAGCAATAACCAATAAACTATCTGATTTTTAATGCCTTTTTACTGAACAATGCTGCTGGTTCAGGTGTTTTGATATACTAACCAACACTAATATCTGATGAAGCAATTCTACACTACCATTTTTATTGCTGCCATGGCAGGAATATTACTATTATTCACCGCCGGAATAAAATACACCGGAGGCAGCCCCGGGGCACGCACAGGATCTCCCGGCGACAACAACCAAAATTGTACTCAATGCCATAGCGGAACACCTCAAAATGCTGAAAATTGGATTTCTTCCAACATCCCGGCATCGGGTTACGTGCCCGGAAGTACTTATACTATTACCCTCTCCGCAGCTCACGATTCACAAAAGTTTGGCTTTGAGGCTACGGCAGAGCGTGTAGGTGGTCAGAAAGCCGGTGAACTGGTGATTACCAACGCTGCCGAAACCAAACTCGTCAATAACAATGATGCTGTCACTCATACTTCAGGAGGAACTTCCGGAAGTAATTCCCGCACATGGTCATTTGACTGGACGGCTCCTGCAGAAGGTTCCGGTCCCGTTACTTTTTATGCAGCTGTGAATGCAACAAACAGCAATAGTGGAACTTCAGGAGATGTGGTTTACCTTACCCAGATGGCTGTTGAAGAAGTTAATACAGGTATCATTGAATCCGGTGACCCGTCAGCAACTCTTTATCCTGTTCCTGCTAATCAATACCTGAATGTCGATCTCTCAGGTTTTAACAACCAAATGATAAACATTTCGGTTTATGCCTCAAACGGATCAAAATTGATGGAAAGAAATATCATGCAAAATGAAGTTTCGGTGCAAACAAACCGTTTAATGGTAGATAATCTGGAACAGGGCTACTATCTCATGAAAATCGCTTCTGACGAGACTGAATTCATTAAGAAATTTTTAATCTCCAGATAGGAATGCATAAAGTTTTAGCTTTTTTTCTCATCTCAGGATTCCTGTTGACAATCCCTGCATGCCATTACTCCAATGAAGAAGATCTACTCCTTAAGGATAGATGTGTTACATATGATTTAAGCTTCTCCGATGATATTGCACCAATACTGCAGAACTCCTGTGTCAGCTGTCATAATACTTCTAACCCCTCTGGTGGAGTTGAACTTGATGATTATGACGGAGTTTCAATCGTCGCAGGGAATGGATCGCTGTCAGGATCTGTAAATCATCAGGACGGATTCTCTCCGATGCCTCAGGGAATGATGAAGCTTGACAGCTGTGATATCGCCCGGATTGATGCATGGATTGCTGACGGATTCCCTGATAATTGATTGTTATGAAGATATTTAAAAGAATTGCTCTTTTAGTGCTCATCCTTTGCTCGTTGCATTCATACGGGCAACGATACCTTACCCGTAATGGCGAAGCGACATTCTTTTCAGATGGAATTGTTGAAGATATTACCGCAACATCCAATGAGCTCGTTATGGCCGTGGATATTACTACTGGTGAGGTGATTGCGAAAGTGCCCATGACTTCATTCTCTTTTAAAATTAAGCTTATGCAGGAGCATTTTAATGAGAACTATGTGGAGTCACACATCTATCCTGAAGCGGTTTTCCGCGGAGTAATTCAGGATATTGATCCCGCAGTGAGAGATACGCAAAATCTCATTGTTACCGGTACCATGGATCTTCACGGCGTAAAGCGTGAAATGCAAACCAGTGTAAAACTTCTTCTTAATGAAAATAATATTTATGGTGAAGCTGTTTTCCCGCTGGCAGTTAAGGAATACAAGATTAAAATTCCCCGTGTGGTTGTAAAAAACATCGCCGAAGTCGTGGAGGTAACCGTAAAATCAAAAATGCAGCTTTATGAATAGACTTTTTCTTTTACTGTTTATAGCAATGGTTTTTTCTGTTTCATATGCTCAAAGCCTCGACGATTTGGTTTCTGAGGATAAGAATTCAGAGCCGGAGTTCGTTCTTGCAGATTTTAAGACAACATCCGTAGTAAATTTCCATACAGTTCGCGGGCCGGCGCAAAAGGAACTGCTCTTCTCCGTCAAGCACCGGTTTATTAATGTTTCATCAGGGTTATATGATTTCTTTGGATTGGATGCCGTACAATCTGCACGCATAGGGTTTGAGTATGGTTTTCTTGATAATCTCTCTGTCGGTATCGGCAGAAGTACAAGAGAAAAAGCATTCGACGGTTTTTTGAAATATCGTTTTATCTCCCAGAAAAACGGGAAGGGTGGCTCCCCCGTTTCAGTGGCTTTCATAGCCGGGACTGATATTAAAACCAATCGTTGGAAGGAAGACGATATTGATTACCCTGCCGGGAGCGGAATGAGTTATTTTTATCAGATAATCTTCGCCAGGAAATTCTCCGAAAGGATTTCTCTTCAGATACTTCCAACTCTGGTACACCAAAATCTCGTCAAACTAATAGATGATCCCAACGATACTTATGCTGCCGGCATCTCAGGACGTTACAAAATCTCAGCACGGGCTACTTTCAATGCAGAGTATTTTTATGTGGTGAATCCTCCTGAATCTGTGGATTTTAAAAACCCGTTGTCTCTAGGTTT
>PKSY01000307.1 GCA_002869405.1 Marinilabiliales bacterium | reverse complement strand
TTATTTCCTTTGCAGATTCCACGCTTTGTAACAAAATTGTAAACACCGCCTTTTCCGTTTTTATCACCGGGATACCAGTTTTGAACTGTGGAGTATTTTACTTCAGCATCTTTCATAACCACAATCTCGACAATTGCGGCATGGAGCTGATTCTCATCGCGTTGAGGTGCTGTACAACCCTCCATATATGAAACATACGCTTCTTCATCAGCAATAATAAGTGTTCTTTCAAACTGACCGGTACCTGCTGTATTAATACGGAAATATGTGGATAGATCCACCGGGCATCTTACGCCTTCCGGAATATAGCAGAACGACCCGTCGCTGAAAACTGCCGAGTTTAATGCTGCAAAGTAGTTGTCGTGGGGAGGAACCACAGAGCCCATATATTTTTTTACCAGTTCGGGGTGTTTCTGTACCGCTTCGGAGAACGAGCAAAAAATGATACCATGCTTTTCAAGGGTATCCTGAAATGTTGTTTTTACAGATACAGAATCAAAAACCGCATCCACTGCCACTCCTGCAAGCCTCTTTTGCTCTTCAAGAGAGATTCCAAGCTTTTTGAAGGTTTCAAGCAGCTCCGGGTCAACTTCATCAAGACTTTCGTATTTCGGCATGTTTTTCGGCGCAGCATAATAACTGATTGCCTGATAATCAATAGGGGGGATATTTAGATGTGCCCAGTTGGGCATCTCCATCTCCTGCCATTTACGGAAGGCTTTTAACCTGAAGTCAAGCATCCATTCAGGCTCGTTTTTTTTCGCTGATATAAACCGTATAGTATCTTCCGTGAGCCCCACAGGTGCCATCTCCATCTCCACATCCGTAACGAATCCGTATTTATATTCGTTTTGCGTTACATCCTGAAGTATCTTTTCCTGTTGGTTTTCTTTCGCCATTATATCGTTATTTAGAATCGTTTTAAAAATGAGGTTGCAAATTTACAAAATTCTGTCCTCATTGTCCGTCTATTACCTTAGTAATTGTGTATAACAATGTAAAGTTCAAAATGATTGCACTTGTTTTAGTACTTTTGCAGAAAATTTTTAGCAATGTTTGAGAAAAGAGTAACAAAGACAAATTTGTCAGAATTGGGAGAGTTTGGTCTGATAGATCATCTTACAAATGATATTAAAATCGTTAATGAATCTTCCGAAATAGCTGTTGGCGACGATTGTGCCGTAATCGACAGTAAAGGGAGAAAAGTGTTGGTCACAACAGATTTATTGATTGAGAATGTCCACTTTGACCTGAGTTATACACCACTTAAGCACCTTGGATACAAAGCCATCGCCATAAATCTTTCGGATGTGGCTTCTATGATGGGTAAGCCTGAGCAGGTTACCGTAAGTATTGCGATGAGTTCCAAATTCACCGTTGAAGCCATTGAGGAGATTTATAAAGGGATGAAACTTTGCTGCAATCGCTATGGTGTTGATATTGTGGGAGGAGATACTACCACCAGTACTTCCGGCTTAATGATCTCTGTTACTGCCATGGGATATGCTGAGAATAATGATTATGTGCTACGCTCGGGTGCCGGCCGTGGAGATCTGGTATGCCTCACTGGAAATGTCGGAGCTTCCTATATGGGTCTCCTTCTGCTTCAGCGTGAAAAAGAGGCCTGGAAAGCCAATCCAAATATGCAGCCCGACCTTGAGGGAAATGACTATATTCTGGAACGGCATCTTAAACCTGAACCTCGACTGGATATTGTGGCGTTGCTGAAAGAGAATGGTATAAAACCCACTTCCATGATTGATGTTTCTGATGGTGTTGCTTCTGAGATCCTTCATATTGCTACACGCTCAGGCCTTGGTTGTGCACTCTATGAAGAGAAAATTCCGGTGGATCCTGCTACTGCCATAATGTGTGAAAATTTTGGAATGAATCCTATTACTGCTGCAATGAACGGCGGAGAAGATTATGAGCTCCTGTTTACAATTAAACAGGAAGATTACCCTAAAATTGAAGCACTTAAACAGGTTGCAGTAATTGGCCACATGACTGAGAAGGAAGCCGGTGTAAATATTATTTCTCACGACAATATTTCTGTTCCTGTGGAGGCCCAGGGTTGGGATCATCTAAAGAAAAAGGATTGATATGACTGCACTCTCCCGGTTAGAAAAGCTAAGCATAATTGTCAGATCACTGCCTGATAAGCCGGGAGTATATCGTTTCTTTAATGAGGAAAACGTAATCATATATGTTGGGAAAGCAAAAAGCCTGAAAAAACGGGTGGCATCGTATTTTAATAATGAGTCTTCACGACCCGGTAAAGTCAGGGTGCTTGTATCTCATATTCATGATATTAAAACAACCGTTGTTGATTCTGAGACGGATGCCCTGCTTCTAGAAAATAATCTGATCAAAAAATACCAGCCACGGTATAATATTCAGTTAAAGGACGATAAGACTTTCCCCTGGATTTGTATAAAAAATGAGCCGTTCCCACGGGTATTCCCAACACGCAATCCGGTAAAAGACGGCTCAGAATATTTTGGTCCTTTTGCCAATGTTAAGATGATGAATACGCTGCTTGATCTTATGCGGCAGCTCTATCCTCTTCGCACTTGCAAGTACAACCTCACAAAACAGAATATTGATGCAGGAAAATTCTCAGTTTGCCTGCAATATCATATAAAAAATTGTCTCGGACCTTGTGAGGGATTGCAAACAGAGCAGGATTATGACGAGTCAATTTCCCATATCAGGTCCATTGTGAAAGGAAATATCGGCGAGGTGATTCAGAAGCTGAAAAAGCTCATGAAAGCGTATGCACAAAACATGGAGTTTGAAAATGCGCAGGCTGTGAAGGAAAAACTCGATCTTCTGGAATCATTCAAAGGGAAATCAACTATTGTGAGTGCTTCCATTCATAATGTGGATGTGGTTTCGATCCAGTCTGATGAAAAGTCGGGCTATGTGAACTTTCTGAAAGTCGTGAATGGTGCAATTGTTCAGACTCATACCATTGAGCTCAAAAAGAAGCTTGACGAATCGGATGAGGAGCTGTTGGTTTTTGCCATTTCAGAGCTAAGGGAGCGTTTTAACAGTAATTCAAAAGAGTTGGTGGTACCTTTCATGCCGGAGACCACTATTGAGGATGTAAAATATGTTGTACCTCAAAGAGGTGATAAGCGGTCGCTTCTGGAGTTATCAGAGAGAAATGTTAAGTTTTACAGGCTTGAAAAGCAAAAGCGAAAAGACCTTGTGGATCCCGACCGCCATACAAGGCGGATTATGGCAACAATGAAAAGTGATCTTCGGCTCTCAGAGGAACCGCGTCATATTGAGTGTTTTGATAACAGTAACTTTCAGGGTGCATATCCTGTGGCAGCTATGGTCTGCTTCAAAGATGGAAAGCCATCTAAAAAGGATTACCGCCACTA
Source organism: Marinilabiliales bacterium (assembly GCA_002869405.1). Taxonomy (GTDB): domain Bacteria; phylum Bacteroidota; class Bacteroidia; order Bacteroidales; family BM520; genus BM520. Next base: position 1,916 of record PKSY01000307.1, on the reverse strand, counting down.
CAACATCAAAACAGTTGTTGGTCCTGATGATTTTGCCTCTATGGAAGAGATAATCTATCGTCGCTACAGCCGGCTTCAGCATGAAGAGTCTCCATTGCCTCAGCTCATCCTTATTGACGGTGGTAAGGGACAGCTCAGCGCTGCTGTTAAGAGCCTTGATAAACTCGGGCTTAGAGGAAAGATTGCTATAATTGGTATTGCCAAGCGTCTGGAAGAGCTCTATTATCCGGGTGACTCACTGCCACTTTATCTGGATAAAAAATCTGAGACATTAAAAATCCTGCAACGGCTTCGTGATGAGGCACACCGTTTTGGTATTACACATCATCGCAATAAACGCGATAAAGGAACCATTAAAACTTCACTCACAGACATTCCCGGAATTGGTGAGGCTACAGCAAATCTGTTATTGAAGAAATTCAAATCTTTAAAGAAAATTAAGGAAGCAACAGATGCTGAACTTGAAGCGGTTGTTGGGAAGGCGAAATCCGGATTGCTTGCAGAATACTTTAAAAACAATTAAAGAGTAAAGTCGTTTGGAAATGCGCCTTTACTCTTTAGTCAATCTATTGCAAAGTAAATTTAATGGGCATTGTAAATAATACTCTGACAGGATTTGTTCTTTGAATACCGGGGCTCCATGCAGGCATTGATTTTACAACCCTCAGGGCCTCCTCGTCACATCCACCGCCAATTCCTCTTCGAACGCGTGCATTGGTAATTGATCCATCAGTATCTACAATAAACTCTATGTAAACGATACCCTGAATCCCTGTTTCCTTTGCCAGTTGCGGGTATTTTACATTTTGAGAGAGATATTGAAGCCTTGCGATTTCACCGCCGGGGAAAGACGGCATAATCTCTACAGAGCGGAAGAAGTCCGGTTCATCAACGATTTCTTCAGGTAAAGGAATTGGCACATAATCAGGAACTTCCACATTCTCACCTCCTTCTGCATTAATGTAAATATTGTCATCAATGTCAAGTTGATCATCAGGCACAATGTTTAAAATAGTCGTCGCAGTGAGTTTTGGTAATGGTTTTTCAATTTTGGTTTTCGTAATGGGAACCATATCTTCTATTACTTCAACCACTTCTCTGGGGTCAATATCAACGTTATCTATATCCTGCTTCCCCCATTCAAAAGCAAATAGTATTACCGACAGGGCAAGGATCATTCCGATTTCAAAGAAAATAACTCTGTTGTTTTCAGGATTTTTTTCAGGTGTTTTTACGGCTTTCATGACATTAAGATTTAAAGGTTAGAGAACAATATTTAAATACAAAACGTGCATGCGATAATTTTCGGGAAATGAAACCCCGGGGTAAGTAAAATCATATGAATACTGGTTTCCTTAGAACTCTCGCTTACTATATTGTAACGTGAAATCATATGGGAATATTGCCAATATTTCATTTTTTTTCAGTTTAATAAGTTCCGGTTGGGAGAAGGAAGTTAACCGGGTTTTAGGCATTTGCAACTATTAGAAGAACCTTTGAGCAGTATTATGCAATGATTGTAAACTACGTTGAATACAGAGAAACAAACGCTTATGCCGAGTCATTCAACTCTATGATAAAGAACTTTCGAGGAAATTTCAGAGGAGTTAGAGATATCAGGTTCTTCCTCTTTAGGTTGAATAATATTTTTGGATAGCGATTTTTACCGCTAAGGCGCAAAGGTCGATGCAAAGCCTAACTACCTGGTGTTGTTAAAGTTGCTAAGCATCCATGCGGGCTTCACTGATTATTTTTTGGAAAACGACCGTGACCCAACTTTTGCACCTAATCCTTGATTTCAGATAGTAATTGAGTAGGTGTAAAAAAAAGGCTGACCCAACGGCCAGCCTTTTAAATATTGTATGATAGAATTTACTGGAGTGTAAATTTAATCGGCATGTTAAAACGAACCCTCA
>PKSY01000006.1 GCA_002869405.1 Marinilabiliales bacterium | reverse complement strand
CATTCGCGTTGCAATTACCGAGTTGGTACCCTGAGCAATATTCGCAAAAGGACCACCATGTATAATTGCCGGAGTACCTTCAATAGTCTGCACAAGGTTCGGCATCACAGCATCTTTTAGCAGTGCTGTCATGGCACCATGCGCATTGAGGTCGCGGGCATAAACCGGCTTCTTATCAAAAGTATATCCAATAAAGATATTTCCCAGTTTCTCCTTCAGATCGTGCAGATTTTCTGCCAGACAAAGGATTGCCATAATTTCTGATGCTGCGGTAATATCGAAACCGGTTTCACGGGGAATACCCATAGTTCGGCCACCAAGACCCACAACAGCATGACGCAGGGAACGATCATTCATATCCATCACGCGCTTCCATACCACAGTTCTGGGATCAATACCCAGATTACGCTTAGCACTTTGGATGTTGTTGTCAATCATTGCTGAAAGCAGGTTGTGCGCTCTTTCGATTGCAGCAAAATCACCGGTAAAATGGAGATTGATATCCTCCATTGGAAGAACTTGAGAATATCCTCCTCCGGCAGCACCACCTTTAATACCGAAAACCGGCCCCAGACTGGGCTCACGTAAAACCACAGTGGTTTTTTTACCAATTTTATTCAGGCCCTGCGAAAGACCTATCGACATTGTTGTTTTTCCTTCACCTGCAGGTGTTGGTGAGATTGCAGAAACAAGAATCAGGTTGTTTTCCCGTCCTTTTTCTCTATCAATATACTTCAAAGGAATTTTGGCCTTGTACTTCCCGTAATGGACCAGGTCATCATGTTCAACTCCTAAAATGTCTGCAATTTCATTAATGTGCTTCATCGTCGCACTCTTGGCAATTTCTATATCCGTCATAAGGCTAATGGTTATACATTTAAGAAACTAAATATTTTAAATCTTAGAACAACAAAAACCGGATTTGGTTTACTGAAATGTCATAATTATCTAAAAAACAATAATGTATTAAATAATTAAATTCCGATTTTCATAGTAACGAAAAAACTATTCACCTTATTTCGATTTGGGATTTTTTGCCCTTACCTTTATCCCATGAAATCAAAACAAAAAAAGAATCGCTTTGTGAATACGCTGATCACAAATACTATAATCGTTTTCGGTACTTTGATAATATTGTGGAAGGTGGATTTCACACCGGGAACACCTGATACGAAGACAAGTATTAAGGATTCTGTTCCGGAAGAATACTATCCTTTCAGCAATAGTGTTAAGGGTTCTGACGGGGAAATTGTTAAACACACATATTTTACTTTCAGTTATAATGAAACGTATGAGCAGCCCGCATGGGTGGCATATATGCTCACTCCGGAAATGCTCTCCGGTGATGCAAAAAGAAAAAGTCGGTTTATAATTGATCCGTTAGTTAAAACCGGGTCAGCATCACATGATGATTACACAAACTCCGGCTTTGACCGCGGACACCTTATGCCTGCAGCGACCTGCAATTTCGACCAGAACGCCAAAGACGAAACATTCTATGCCAGCAATATAAGCCCACAGGTTCCGGGGTTTAACAGAGGTATCTGGAAAGAAATTGAAGAGAAAGTAAGATCCTGGACCAATGAATTCGGGCACCTATATGTGGTCACTGGGCCTGCAAATTTTATTCCCGACAGCGTGATAGGAGAAAACAGGGTTGGCGTTCCGGAATCTTTTTATAAAGTAATCCTTTACAAAAAGGGATCGGAATACTCCTCAGCCGGATTTCTGCTAAAAAATGAAAAGAGTAACCTTGAGCCTGAAGATTTTCTAATTCCTGTCGATTCAGTAGAGAAAGTGACAGGCCTTGATTTTTTCTGGGAACTTCAGGATTCCATTGAAGAAAGTATTGAACATTCGGTATCTGGAAAATTTCTTTCAACATCAGCAAAATAGCTTTATTTACAGCTCCGGCAGCATGCAGGCAAATTTATTTTGTAGTTTTGCCACAACCTAAAACAAGGCATGAACGGAATAACATGTGACATCCTGATCGTTGGTACCGGATTAGCCGGCCTATATGCGGCATGGCGAACATCGGAAGATCAAAAAGTTGTAATAATCAGCAAGGCGTCAGATCCCTTTGCCAACTCATGGCATGCACAAGGCGGCATTGCGGCTGCTATAGGAAGGGATGACTCTCCGGCAACACACTATGACGATACTCTTAAAGCCGGAAGCGGACTTTCAGATCCCGATGCAGCAATAATCCTTGTGGAAGAAGGCAAAAACCTGATGCAGAATATGCTTGACTGCGGTCTCCGCGTTGATACGCAAAACGGCACTCCCAGCCTCGGGCTCGAAGGCGGGCACTCCAGAAGAAGAATCCTCCATCTCGACGGTGATCTATCAGGTCGCAGAACCATGGAATTCCTTCAGGAAAACATTCAATCGAAAAAGAATATTACTGCGATTCCCGAATCTGAAGTTATTGAACTTATAACTTTTGAAGGCAGATGCACCGGTGCAATAATTTATCATCACGACAAAGATGAAGTATCTTATGTCGGCGCTGGAGCAACACTGTTGGCCACGGGAGGTTTATCAGCATTATATCCGCGAAGCACAAATCCCAAATACAGCATTGGTGACGGTGTAGCACTGGCGTATGAGGCCGGAGCAGCACTGCAGGATATGGAGTTTATACAATTTCATCCCACAGCGTTTTGTCAACCAGGCGAGCGGGCCTTTCTTATTTCGGAAGCTGTGAGAGGAGAGGGCGCAAAACTCATTAATAATGCCGGAGATCCTTTTCTTAAAAAAACCGGTGAACTGGATACCAGAGATGTTGTTGCCAGAGGGATATACAAAGAGCTTCAACGCAGTGGTGAAGAAAATGTCAACCTAGACTTGAGGCATCTTGATCACAGTCATATTCAACAACGATTCCACTCAATATACAATTACCTGGCAAACAAAGGGATACACATGACACGGGACCTCATCCCTGTTTCACCTGCCGCACACTATATGATTGGTGGAGTAAAAACAGACCTTTCCGGAAGAACAACAATGCCCGGATTATTTGCGGCAGGGGAAGTTGCGTCCACAGGCGTTATGGGTGCAAACCGGCTAGCCAGCAATTCACTCCTGGAATGTATCGTCTTTGCAGATCGGGCAATTCAAACCATACACAGCGAAAAAACAGGAATCCCTCTCCCTTATAATGAAGACTACCCTTTTTCCTATAATTCCGGAGAGAGAGAAAAGTATCAGAAACTCAGAAAAAAAGTGGGAAAGATTTTAAACAAGCATGCAGGAATCATTCGAAATGGAAAGAGCTTAAGAAAAGGCATCTCGAAGATTACAGCACTTAAAGAGCACTACTCTTTTCAACCCGACACCTACTATTTTACCAAAGCTGAACATGCAATAAATAATGCAATGGTAATTCTTGAGAGTGCATTGGCAAGGTCAGAATCAAGAGGAGTTCATTATCGTTCAGATTGTCCGATTTCCACCACAGCATTTCTGGCACATTCAGAAATTATTTACGGAAACCCTGTATCGTTTAAACGAATCTGAGGATTTACGCTACTTATCAATGGTGTATAAAATTATTCGCCTATATTTGACGCAATTTTTTCAGAATGGAGCAAACAGAACTTTTTGAAGTACGCAGGATTGTGCATAATGCACTTGAGGAAGATATTCAGTCGGGAGATGTAACTACCGATAGTATAATCCCTGTGGCGGCCACAGCAAAGGCAGAGATTTATGCCAAAGATAGTGGTGTCATCGCCGGAATTGAAGTGGCTGACATTGTATTCAGAACTCTCGACAACGATGTAAAATTTAACCCTGAAAAGAACGACGGAGATCGCGTGCAGATTGGTGATCTTATTGCAACTGTAGAGGGGAAATACAGGGCTCTACTGACCGGTGAACGTACAGCACTGAATTTCCTTCAGCGAATGAGTGGTATTGCTACTCAGACTTCCGGATACTGCAAGCTTCTGAAAGGCACGAAAACAAAACTCCTGGATACACGCAAAACTGTTCCCGGGTTGCGTAGCCTCGATAAATATGCAGTAAAATGCGGCGGCGGAACCAACCACAGAACAGGTCTTTTTGATATGGTCATGATAAAGGATAATCATATCAAAGTTGCAGGCGGAATAATTCCAGCCATAAAGGCTGTTAAAGAAAAACACGGGGAAATGTACCGCATTGAAGTAGAGTGCACGAACATTGACGAGGTGAATCAGGCGCTGGAAGGCAAGGCTGATGTTATTATGCTTGATAATATGTCGGATGAAATGATGACTGAGGCGGTAAGGATTATCGACAACAGAGCTGTTACCGAAGCATCTGGAAATATCACCCAAACAAGGCTGCAGCAAATTGCACAGACAGGAGTAAACTACATAAGTTCCGGGGCGCTGACACACTCTGTAAAAGCACTGGATATCAGCATGAAAATAAAATAAAACGCAGGCATGGAACGTCAGGTTATCGATGAGATTCAACAACTGAAAAAAGAGAAGAACGCTGTTATTCTTGCGCACTACTACACCTGGCCTGAGGTTCAGGCTATTGCCGATTTTAGTGGTGACTCCCTGGGATTATCCCGAAAGGCAGGAGAGACTGATGCTGACATAATCGTATTTGCCGGAGTGGAGTTTATGGCAGAAACAGCATCCATTATTTCCCCTGAGAAAAAAGTGCTCATTCCTGAAGGAAACCTGGGGTGTTCTCTTGCCGATTGCATTACTGCTGAGAAACTCCGGAATTGGAAGTCGCAGTACCCTGAAGCGGTAGTTGTATCCTATGTTAACAGTACCGCAGAGGTAAAAGCTGAAAGCGACTATTGCTGCACCTCAGGTAATGCAGTTAATGTTTTGAAAGCTATTCCTGAAGATAAGCAAATACTATTCTGTCCTGATGCAAACCTCGGTGCATGGGCAGCAAAAGAGGCGGGCAGAGAGGTGATACTCTGGAAAGGCGGATGCCATGTACATGTGGCGATGAACCTGTCAATGCTGAAAAAAGCAGCCGCAACATACCCTGATCATGAAATACTGATGCACCCTGAGGCTTCCTGTTCAGCCGAAATACCGGAAGAATTGAAGGAGAAAACCTATATATACTCCACAGCAGGGATGATAAAACATGTTGCAGTATCAGCAAAGAAGAAATTCCTCATTGCAACAGAGCCGGGAATACTTTATGAACTTCAGCAACAAAACCCTGAAAAAGAATTTGTTGCAATTGATAGTTTTCTGGTTTGCGGAAGCATGAAAACCATTACTCCGGAAAAAATTCTAGCTGCTCTGAAATATGAAACCAGGGTGGTTAAAGTGAACGATGAGCTTGCAGCTAAAGCCCGCAAACCCATCGAACGTATGATTTCCATCAACCGATAATCTAATTAAATACATCACGATATACCGGAGTTGAAAGCCAAAGCTCAAGGTGATCAAAAATCTGATTTTTCTGCTCTTCAGGAAGATTTCGTATTCTTGTCTTGTGCGATCCCGCAGGCTTTATAATCTTCAAAACCTTGTCATTTCCTTCGGCTCGAGCTGCCGGTGCACTCCAGGGATCATATTCACCATAAATCCAGATAACCTTCTCAGCATCATTCTGAATCCAGTGATCCACATCGCGCATAGTCTGATAATTATAGATTGTATCAGCACCCTCAGGCATAAAAAACATAAATGTGTTATCAGTACATGCGGTTATCTTACCATCAAAAATCGAAAAATCATATCCATACATCCCGATTTCAGTTAATGCCTGATAGAAAAACGGCTGCATTGCGGCCTTACTCTCTTCTGCAAAAAAATCAAAACCTGCAACCTCATCGAGATGTTTTACTGCATCCTTAGCCATGGTTTTTGGTCCGGGAATAGCGTTGCAATCCTCTCCCCATTGCCAGAAAGCAAAAGGATATTCACACACCACCAACTCATATGCGGCCTCATTGCCCATGCTATAGGTAAGACCTTTCTTCTCCACCAGATAATCAAAGATGGGCAGGAAGTCCTTTTTATTCTCAAGCATGTAATCCTGATAGTTTTTGATTTTCTGACGACACCCCTCGGGACCCACATTCTGCAGGAATGGATATATCCTCTGCTCCTCACGACTAAAATTTATCGGACAAACATAACCGACAGTAACATCCACATCTTCAGGATAAAAAAACCTGTGGTAGGTGGCCGTCTGTCCGCCTTTGGAAATCCCGGTATTCAGCCATTTATTCTTTTTATAGATATTTCTGAGCAACTCCACCACATGGTGATGGTCGGCAGCAGCATTTGCAACCGTAAGATACTTCCATTGCAGGGAATCCGGTACTGATTCATCAAAAAACCGATGCTCCACAACAATCTGGTTTGCTTTAAGATAGC
>PKSY01000237.1 GCA_002869405.1 Marinilabiliales bacterium | reverse complement strand
TGTGCGTTAGTTGTTGCTCCTGATGGAGATGTGCGGTGGTTGTGACCTCTGACGGAGCTGGGTGTGGGTTGTAGGGTTGACGGTGCTGCACAAAAAAACAGACCGACAACTTGCCGGCCTGTGATAACGATTGAAAACGGTGTGACCTAATTCAATCTTATGAAGTTGTATGTTATTGTTCCTCTTTGAATCTCCGGAGCGTCGGGCTTGGATGAGAACCGGGCTCTTTTGGCTGCGGCTTCTGCTTCCTGCCAGAGTTTCTGATCGGTAATGGTGGTTCCCCGTGCTCCTGCTTCCGCAGAGATTACAAATCCTTGTCTGTCAACTTTAATAGTAACGACAACTTTTCCCTGGTCATCGGAGTTATAGGATGGTTTTGGGATTCCTTTTGCGCTTCGTCCGCCGAGGTCAAAGGAGATGCCATTCCCCATGCCGCCCTGGCCTTCGTAGTTCCCGGAGTCTTCCGTGCCGTTCTCTTTCCCCTGGTCGCCGGGATAAAGGGTGTTGCCCTGATTTCCGCCTTCCTCTGAGTCGGTTTGTTTACCTTTATAGAGTGCATTGGTGTTGACTACCGGTTTTGGTGGTTCCTGAACTTCTTCAACAACCTCTTCCTCTTTCGTCTCCTCCACTTTTTCTTCTACTTCCTTCACGGGTTCTTCCACAGGTTCTTCAATGAAAGGAGTATCTTCTGCATCATTGGTTACTACCTGCTCTTCCACCGGTGGATTTTCTTCCATTTTTGGCGGCGGAGTCTCTTCCTGCATGGGAGCAGGAGCCTGTTGCTGGTTATTTCCGCTTCCCACATCTGAGAACCCGAGATCTACTTCAACACCTTCTTCTCCCGGTAGTGGGAGAGGGGTGGAGAGGCCGAAAAAGAACAGCAGTATCAATGCAAGTAAATGCACGATAACCGTTCCCAGGATCCCTTTTGTCTTGTCACCACTTAATGCCATTATTTCCGTGGTTTTGTTGCGAGAATAATTTTATGTTTCGTGTCGTATAATCTGTTGACTTCATTAACCGCATCAATCACATTTACCAGTGCCTGAATCTCTACTGATTTTTCTGCCCGCACCACTACGGAGCTTTCAAATTCATTCCTGAGTACATCCGACAGGCCATCGACCATAGTATTTTCATCAACAGGAACTCCGTCGACGTAATAGGTCAGGTCCTGATCGATATATACGGTTACGGTTGCGGGTTTTGCCATTGTTTTACTGTTGCTGGATGGCAGCAGTAGCTTCACGGCATTGGGAGCAACCAGCGTGGAAGTCAGCATGAAGAATATCAACAGCAGGAATACGAGATCCGACATGGATGACATGTTGAACTCGACGCGTTTTTTATTTCTGACTCGTAATGCCATAGGTTATCGTTTTAGGATGCCGGTTCGTAAAGTACGTCCATGAATTCTGATGCTCTGGCTTCGAGAAGGAATACCATTTTTTCAATTCTGGCCACCAGAATATTGTAGAGCACATATCCGATAATACCGACGATAAGACCTCCGACAGTGGTTACCATCGCCTGATAAATACCGGCAGAAAGCAATCCGATATCAATATTATTTCCGGCCATGGACATATCATAGAAAGCCCGAACCATGCCGATTACTGTTCCCAGGAATCCGATCATTGGTGCAATGGATGCAATGGTTGCGAGTGTGGCAACATTTTTCTCTAGCCTTGCTACTTCCAGGTTACCGACATTTTCAATTGCGGCATTGATATCATTTAATGGTTTTCCAATACGTGAAAGACCTTTTTGTATCATTCTGGCGATGGGAGAGTTTGTGGTTTTACACAGGTCCATTGCTGATTCCAGCCTTCCGTTATGCATGAAATCACGGATGTTATTCATGAAGTTTTTATCTTCTTTTGTGGCGCGACGGATCATTAGAAATCGCTCAATAAAGATATAAACAGCAATAACCGACATAAGGCCGAGTACAGCCATGATCCAGCCACCTCTTTGTGCAAGTTCCCATACCGAGACGGTGATTTCGCCTGCTTCTTCTGTTACAGCTGCTTCTGTAGCTGCCTGCGCCAGTGTTTCTGCCCCCTGGCTGAATGCTAAAATGATCTGATTAAGCATAGGTTCTATTTTTTTACGCTAAAATAATATTCCTGAATTGTTTCTATTCTGATCCGGCGTTTTTTTAATAACATCCGTTTGTTAATATTAACTGATTTTACTGCCCTTTAGTATGTATTGAAAGGAGAAACATTAATGATCTGAAAATGTTGCTGTAAAAGGGTTTCAGGTTTATGCCAGAAGTGCTCCCCCCGAGGAATCACTTTTGGCTCCCGTAACTTCTGCCAGAATGTTTATCTTACCGGTCATCCGCAGAAGCCCCAGCCATGCAAATATTAATGCTTCCTTATAATCAACAATTTCCTTTGCAGGGATAATGATTTTCTTTTGCGAATGCGCTCTGATTTTTTCCATCAGAAATTTGTTATACGCTCCACCACCCGTCACAAGAACTGTCTCACCATCTGTATGCTGAAGAGCTTCAGCTGTTTTTGTTGCACTGTGTTGTGTAAATGTGGCAAGTAAATCCGGGATATCATTATCTTCAGGAATCATTGGTATAAGATTATTCTCTACCCATTCGCGACCTAATGATTTCGGGAATGGTTTCTGATAATATGGCAGGTGATTCAGCGAGGCCAGCAATCCCGGAATTACTTTGCCTGACCGTGCCATCTCACCATCTTTATCGTAGGGTTGTCCTGCTTTCTGCGCAAGCATATTTAGCATGAAATTGCAAACCGCGATATCTCCAGCGATGCGTTTGCCATTTCTTTCAAAAGAGATATTTGCAAAACCGCCAAGGTTAAGACAGCTGTCGTATTCGCTAAACAAATCCCTGTCGCCGACGGGAACCAACGGTGCACCCTGACCACCCAGTGCCACATCTTTCGAACGGAAGTCGTTGATGACCGGAATTCCGGTTTCCGCAGCTATTGCTGCGCCATGCCCGATCTGAACAGTATATCCGTCGGCGGGATTATGGAATATGGTGTGACCATGAGACGCTACAGCATCTGGAACAATGTTCTGCCCTTCCAGAAATTTGTTGACAGCTTTCCCGATATAATGCCCGTATTCCCTGTCTGTCCTGCAAAACTCTTCAGCTCCTGATTTATGAAGACTTCTTAACTGTGCTGCAAGATCATCAGGGTATTTAATGGTATCGGCTTTTAGAATAGCGTATTTATTGCTGTTTGGAGTGACCTCAAATCTACAAAGTGCGAGATCGAGCCCGTCGAGCGATGTGCCCGACATAACGCCAACCAGATAATATGTATTTTTATCACTCATCAAAGTATATCCTTAAGCTTTTCCAGTTGTATCCCTCTGGATCCTTTGATAAGTATCGTGAATCCCTCCATTGGCTCTTTTGCAATACTCTCACGACAAGCTGCCACATCTGCGAAAGCAATATTTTTTTCCGATTGATTGGCTTTACGGAATTCATTCCCAACCAGAATTGTTTTATCGAAGTTAAACTGCTCCAATAACTGCAAGATGTTGTGATGTTCTTTCTCCGATTCACTGCCAAGCTCCAGCATATCACCCAGAATGACCGCCTTTTTTTCAGCAGTTGAACCTGCAAAAGAACGAATTGCGTTGCTCATACTTGAGGGATTGGCATTATAAGCATCCATGATAAGAGTGTTCGCAGATGTGATTGCGACCTGTGACCTGTTATTTGTAGGAATATAGCTCTCTATAGCCTTAACGATAAGCGCTGTGTCAATCTGGTAATGATTTCCTATTGTTGCAGCTGCCATCACATTGAAAAGATTATACTCTCCGAAAAGATTTGTTTTTACAGTAACCAATTCATCGTTGATTCGGATTTCGGCAGTTATTGTGGGGTCGCTGCTGATAATTTTCCCGTTGACACTATCATTCTCACCACCGTAAGTAATTGCATTTTCATATTTCGAGTATAGATGGAGCTGGGATTCCTTTTCATGCAGGAAAATAGTTCCATTCTTTTTTATTACATGGTCAAAGAGGGCTTTTTTTGTATTAAATACTCCTTGCTCGGAGCCAAATCCTTCGAGGTGTGCTTTGCCGATGTTGGTAATAATTCCTGCCGCGGGGTCTGCAATGCGGCAAAGCTCTGCAATTTCGCCCGGGTGATTCGCTCCCATCTCAATCACAGCCATCTCTGCTAATGAGGGGATGGACAGAATTGTCAGAGGCACACCAATATGGTTGTTGAGATTTCCTTTTGTGGAGAAGGTGTTGTATTTTTTAGATAATACTTCTGTTATGAGCTCTTTTGTAGTGGTTTTTCCGTTTGTTCCTGTGATACCAATTACTTTGGCATGAAGATGCTTCCGGTGTTCAGCTGCAAGTTGCTGGAGTGCCAGAAGTACACTTTTACGCCTGATGGTTTTCTCTGCCGGGGTATCAGTATCTTCATCAGTTACCACGTAGGCGGCCCCTTTTTCAAGTGCCTCTGTGGCAAATTTATTTGCATTAAAGCGTTCGCCTTTCAGGGCAAAGAAGATACTTCCTTTTCGGATGTTTCGGGTATCCGTATCTATGAGTGGATACTGCAGAAACAGTTGATAGAGGTCTTTTGTGAGCATGCCTAAAAATACAAAAAAGGCACCACATAAGCGGTGCCTTTGAAATATCTGAAATAAAATATTATTTTCCTGCACTTACCTGGCTACCTACGCGATCCATAGCGCAACGGAAGCCGATAAAGTTTGTAGCCTCATTTTCATCGAGGTATCTGCGAACTGATGGAGAGAGGAAGTATGCCGGGTCTTTCCAGCTACCACCTTTGAATACGCGTGTATGGTCACTGATCAGCGAGCGGTCAGCGTAAGCGTACATATTATTTGTTGTGTTGCTGCCTGTGCCAGGTTGTGAAGCCCAGTCAACACCTACCTGCGACTGATAGTCACCGTCAAGGTAGTTGATGTTATCAGCTTTACGATAATTTCTGCGTGTAAGGCTCTCTTCCACAGTTACATCACGATAGCGGATGCGTCCCATTGAATCTTTTTCAACCAGGAATCCTTCTTCGTCAGTCTCTTTGGTTTGGAATACGTTACCACGGAAAGGGTTGAGGTCATCAATATCATCAAAAGAGCTTGGACGATAAACATCCATCACCCATTCTGATACGTTACCGGCCATGTTATAGAGGCCATAGTCGTTTGGCCAGTAAGAGCCAACCTGAGCCGGAATCATTGCACCATCGTTGAGGTTTCCTGCAACACCCATATAGTCACCACGGGTACGCTTAAAGTTAGAGATAAAGCTACCGTTATATTTCTTGTCGTCGGTACGTACAATATTTCCGTTCCATGGATAAATACGGCGTTCCACAACACGGTTGAAAAGCGTATTACCAATAAGACCCAGTGCAGCGTATTCCCATTCTGCTTCTGTGGGGAGTCTGTATTTAGGAAGAAGAATACCATCTTCCCAACGCACCTGACGCTGGCCATCTTCGCTGCTGAGATCAGGAAGGTTTGTATTTACAATCCCCTGATACTGACCTGCGAGATAAGCTTCAGTATTAAAGTTATTTTCGTTTGATTGTCCCGGATCAGGATCAAGGATACCTTCTTTAATGAGAATCATTTCGTTCACACGGTCGGTACGCCATGTACAGAAGTTCATTGCCTGAACCCAGTCAACACCTACCACGGGGTAGTTTCTGTAAGCCGGGTGGCGGAGGTAATTCTCTACCAGTGGTTCGTTATAGGCGAGTTTCTCGCGCCATACGAGGGTGTCCACAAGAGCATCTTCGATAATTTGCGGGAAATCCTGACCAAAAATGCGGCTCAGCCAGTGGAGATATTCGAGGTAATCCACATTGGCAACCTCAGTTTCGTCCATATAAAATGAAGAGATTGTTACTCTTCTGGGAGCGTTGTCATATTCACCAAGTACTCTTTCCTGAGTATTACCCATAACAAAAGTACCACCTTCAATAAATACCAGGCCGGGGCCTGCAACCTGCTCACGGAAATTATCATTTACTTCAAAACCGCCCATTTCCGGGTCATTATACGCCCATCCGGTAGTTTTTGAATAGCTTCCGCCGCCATTATTACAAGCGGTGAACATAAATCCTGCTCCCAGTAATAAGGCTAGTGCCAAAAGGTTTTTTCTTACCATCATTGTTCCTCTTATGCTTTTGATTTATATTTCTAACTAAAACTCAGGTGAATTTATTGTCCTGAGTGTCCTGCGTTTATCTCTTTCTATGCAAAATTCCCATGCAAACGATATCTCATGGGCTCCGCCGGAGGCATTGGAGATTTCGCTAAGCGTGATATCATAGCTGTATCCTACCTTCCAGTTATTTTGTTTAAATCCAAGTAATATGATTGCTGCATCAGCATTCTCGAAGTTGTGTCTCATCCATAAACCACCAACAAAAGGATAGTAGTTTACATAACATCCTACGTTGAGTTGATGAAATTTTCCCTGTTGCTGAAAAAGAATATTTGGTGAAACGATAATTGGCTCATTGTGTCCGTTCATTCCCACATCGAAATTAGCACCACCGTGCACTGTCATTTTCATTTGGAGCTGACTGTCGGTGAGGTTATAGAAACCATTATCGGGAGTAGTGAGGTGATGAGCGGCAAAGCCACCATAATATTTTCCTTTATAGCTGAAGAATGTTCCGGCGCTGAAATCCACATAGCCCATTGAGAGGTTAGGCGGAGGTGTTTCCTGCGTTACGTTGCCAATAGTACCGCTAACCGGGTCAATCATATCGCCAAACACCAGTTTATTCCAGTCGAGTTTGGTTTGGATATAGGTAGCCTGGAACCCTGCATTCAGGAACATTTCGCGCCCGAGCTGCAAATGATAGCTGTACAAACCACTGATGGTATTTGTCTTCATGGCCCCGTCGCCCATGTTGTCGCTGTTAAACATTATTCCGTAACCGCTGTTTATTCTGTCCAGAGATTGGTCGAAGGCTGCGTTATAATTTACAAAATGACCGTCGAGCGATGGCCACTGGTTTTTATAATTCAGCGTTAGTCGTCCGCACCAGGTAGTTCCGGTCAATGCCGGATTAAGATACATCGGACTCGCATAAAACTGCGAAAACGAAGGATCCTGAGCGTTTACAATAGTGGTAAGGGATATAAAAACGGCAATTATGACTATGACTTTCTTCATATAAGAGTGACCCTAAAATTCGGCTAACAATAATACAAAACTTTTCGTTAAAACGATTTAAAAATCACATTATTCTGCGAAATAACAATATTTATATGTCGATTCCGTTTTTTTTCTGATGCGCGTACAGGGTTCGAAAAGAACCTCTTGGCAGCAATCTTATATTGTTGAAAAGTTGTTGATTAATTGTGCTGCGCGGTTTTTAGAACCTTCGGCTCAATTTTTTTATAGTTTTATGCGTTGATATAATACACACAGCAGGTTGTTATGAAAAAATATCTCTCACTATTTGTTTTCATTGGTATATTGGTGCAGTTATCATATGCACAGCAGAAAAGCGTTGAACTTCAATGGGATATGCCCGTGGAATATGATGTTTCCGATACAGAGACAGTAAAAATTCTCTCTTTTCAAGGTGCAGCATCTTTCACCGACTATGGCGCTTTACCGGTTTATCTTGGTATTTTTGATACTGAAGAGGGTAGCAGTTATAGCGCTGAATTGACAAATATGATTTTTGAACCGCTGCCTTTGAATCAATATGATGCGAGGGACCTCGAACTTGCGGGTGATGATATTAAGGTGCTCTCATTTCATAAACAGAAGAAAAATCAGCTTTATGTGTACGTGCTTCCTGTTCGGAAAAATATGCTGACCGGAACATGGGAGAGGCTGGTATCCTTTTCTGTCGGACTCGTACCTGAAAAAGCCACATCTATTGCAAAGGAGGCTGCTTCTTTTGCAGACAACTCAAAGCTTTCCGATGGTAACTGGTATAAAATATATGTACCACAAGACGGAATGTATCAGCTCTCATACAGCGACCTGGAGACATTGGGTCTGCCCGTCAATAGCCTGGATCCTGCTACAATTAAGATTTACGGAAATGGTGGTGGTATTGTTCCCGAGAATAACAGTGATGACAGACTGGACGATCTGAATGAGATTGCCATAAGCGTGTCAGGTGAAAACGATGGTAGTTTTGATTCCGGCGACCGGATTACTTTCTATGGTGAATCGCCTCATAAATGGACTTATAACCCTGTGAATAAAACATTTGAGCAGGAGGTGAATCCATACAGCACAAGAAACGGATATTTTATTACTTATGGTGGTGATGCAGGAAAAAGAATTGCTGTTCGGGAGCAATCTTCCTCTGCACCAACAAATACTGTTACAAAATCAGACTATTTTCTTAATCATGAACTTGAGGAGGTGAATCTGATTGGCTCCGGACGCGAGTGGTACGGGGAAATTTTTGATATCCAGACTTCTTATAAACTTTCCTTTGAAATTCCTGACCTTGATCAGTCAGAACCAGTGGATTTTTACACTCGCCTGGCAGGAAGATCCACTACATCAAGCTCATTTGATGTGAGTGTTAACGGGAGCTCTACGAATGTCAGCATTCGTGCAGTATCGCTGGAATACGGAAGTACTTTTGCCTTTACCGGAACAGTGAAAAAGAGCTACGATGTTACCGGAAACAGTGTTGATGTGGATATTAAGTATAATAAACCTGTTTCCAGTGCAAATGGCTGGCTCGACAGAATCCGGATTAATGCACGTCGTGCACTTCGCTTTTACGGAGGGCAAATGCCTTTCTGCGACAGCGAAAGTGCCTATTACGGAAATATTGCAAAGTTTGTGATTTCTAATGCCAACTCATCTGTAAAGGTTTATGATATTTCAGATCACCAGAATGTAGCACGTATGGATACTGATTTGAATGGCAGTGAGTTAACTTTTGTTGCTGATGCTTCAGAACTATACAGATACATAGCTGTCGAAAATGAATACCTTACCCCGGAACTTGGTGGTGCTGTTGAGAACCAGAATCTTCATGCGCATCAGCCCGTAAACATGGTCATTGTTACTCATCCTGAGTTCTCTTCCCAGGCTAATCGACTTGCGGAGTTTCATAATAACCGCGGGCTTACTACCCGTGTGGTTGATGTATTCAAAATTTACAATGAGTTTAGCTGCGGAACACAGGATATCACCGCAATACGCGATTATATGAGGATGCTGTATGACCGGAGTTCCGGAGAGTCGGGACTCAAGTATCTGCTGCTCTTTGGTGATGCTTCCTATGATTATCTCGACAGGGTTCCTGATAATACCAATTTTATTCCCACCTGGGAGTCGATAAATTCGGAAGATGCAACAAACTCATATGCTACCGATGATTATTTTGGATGCCTTGACCCGGGAGAAGGAAAGTTTATATCCGATGAACTGGATATTGGCATTGGAAGGCTGGTTGTTACAAATATTGAAGAAGCTGCCATGGCTGTGGATAAGATTATCAATTACTCTGTTCCATCGGAAGAAACACATGGCGACTGGCGTAACAACATTACTATTGTGGCTGATGATGAGGATGACAACCTTCATATTCGTGATGCCGACCGCCTTGCCCGTTTTGTAGATACTACCGCCAGAGCATACAATATTAATAAGGTATATATAGATTCGTATCAGCAGGTGATTGCATCCGGGGGTGAACGTTATCCTGATGCTAATGAAGCCATTAATACAAATATGGCAAAAGGAAACCTGATTATGAATTATGTTGGTCACGGAGGTGAGATTGGCTGGGCCCTGGAGCGGATTCTTGAGCTTACAGATATTAATTCCTGGACCAACTACGATAAGCTGGCGTTGTTTATTACAGCTACCTGTGAGTTTTCTCGCTTCGATGATCCTGAGCGGGTTTCAGCCGGTGAGCAGGTGTTTTTAAACCCTGATGGTGGTGGTGTGGCATTGATGACTACTTCCAGGGCTACCTTTGCCAGCTCTAATTACACCCTTAATCGCTCCATCTATGCCAATGCTTTTAAAAAGGAAAATGGTGAATATCCCCGACTTGGCGATTTGCTGAGGAAGTCCAAAATTGCAGCCGGATCGGCAATGAATGCACAGAAGTTTATCCTAATCGGAGATCCTGCCATGCAGCTTGCATATCCTGAACTTAAGGTGGAGACAACTCATTTTAACGGAGAGCCCATAAACCAAAGTGGCGATACCATTAAAGCCCTTGATTTTGTGACTATCTCAGGAAGGGTATATGATGACAATGGCAAAACTGCCAACTCTTTTAATGGTGTGGTGTATCCTACAATTTATGATAAACCTTCGCAAATGACTTCCCTTGGCAATGATGATAACAGCAGCCCGTTTGATTTTGAACAGATGAACAGAATTCTCTATCGTGGTCAGGCTGAAGTTATTGATGGCGAATTCTCGTTCTCATTCCAGGTACCAAAAGACATTAATTACAGCTATGGTAATGGAAAAATTAGCTATTATGTCTCCGATGAATTTACAGACGGTAATGGATATGATGAACATTTTATTATCGGAGGGTTTAATAACAGTAACCAGAATGATGAAAAGGGCCCTGAAATAAAGCTCTTTATCAATGATCCCTATTTCTCCAACGGTGGATTGACAAATTCTGATCCTTTAATTTATGCTGAGATTTTTGATGAGTCAGGAATCAATGTAGGAACAGGTATAGGGCATGATATTACTGCTGTTCTCGACAGTAATTACGATAAGATATATGTGCTGAATGACTTTTATCAGGGAGTACTTAATAGTTACCAGGCCGGAACAGTGGAGTATCCGTTGTTTAATCTTGCGCCGGGAGCCCATACCCTTGAGCTTAAAGTCTGGGACGCCCTGAATAACTCTTCCACTGCGCAGATTTCCTTTGTGGTAGCCGGTGAAAATGATGTGATTCTCGATAACCTGAATTGTTATCCGAATCCTTTCTCTGCTTCCACAAAAATCTTCTTCGAACATAATCAGTCCGGAGAAATGTTAACCATGGATTATATGATTTTTGATTTCAGTGGAAGATTGGTGTTCGACAGAACTGTGACTGAGGAGACCAAGGGATACAGAACATCTTCTGTTACATGGAACGGAACAAATAATTCCGGTAGTTATCTCCCCGGAGGTATTTATATTTGTAAACTTATTGTGACCAATGAGGAGGGAGTTTCCTCGGCGGTTACCGGTAAGTTTGTATTAACCCGATAAGTAATCTTTATGAGAAGATTTTTATATAGTTTTCTGGCCTTTCTGGCCTTCTCTTCTGCTGCTTTCGCAGATACTGACAGTAAAGTGCGTGTGCTGAACTGGGATGTTGCAATATCCAATTCAGGTCAGGAAATTTACACTTTCACGGGAGTTTTTTATGATGGAGAAAATCCGTTATATCCTTTGTATCATGATATTTTCTACTCTTATAATGATGGTGAATCTGTAACTGCATGGGTGGTGAATCCTGTTTTTGAGCAGATTAATCAATCAGACCTTCTCCCTTCTGTTGAAAAGGAAGATATTCCGGATGAGTTTACTTTTTATACGCAAAATGGTGTGCAGATGAAAAGGTCGGTTACCACTCTTTTTGTGAATCCTTTTTATAAGGAGTTCGGAATTATCTATCGTTTGAAGAGTTTTGAAATTGAGACAGGAACAGCTGCACTGGCATCGACAAAACCGGAAAAAGTTTTTGAAGAGACTTCAGTGTTGAATTCCGGGGATTGGTATCCGTTTTATGTTTCTGAATCGGGGATGTATGCTGTTACAGGTGCTGAAATGGCGGCGATGGGAATAGATATTTCCGGCATCAATCCGGAAAACATTGCAGTTTTCGGAAACGGAGGTGCAATGCTCCCTGAGGAGAATGTCGATGAACGCCCGGCTGACATCCAACAGATTGCAGCACAAATAACCGGAGGAGAAGATGGTTCTTTTGATCCGGAAGACAAGATAGTCTTCTATGCTGAAGGCCCGGTGGTCTGGAGGTATAATGACCGCTACCACCGGTATGAACACTCCAATCATCTCTATTCAGATGTGGCCGGATACTATCTTACAATACTTTCTGAACCGGCAAAACGAGTGACATCAGTTCAATCTGTAAATGATGATCCTACACACTTTGTTAATACATACACGCGGCTTTTGGTGCACGAAGAGGATAGTCATAGCATCATCCATTCAGGAAAATCGTGGTTTGGCAAAGAGTTTACTCCTTCTGATAATGAGACAACCATTGATTTCTTTATCCCTGATGTGGATACCACCGAGGATATATTTATGCTTACTGAGTTTTTAAGCCGCTCAATTGAAGATAAATGTTATTTCAATGTTTCTCTCGATGGAACACTGATAGCGGAGGTAGAGGTTCGTGCCATTTCTGCAGGTGATAATACCACCTTTGCACGTTCCAAATCCACACAGTCAATAATTCAGAATCACAGCAATGATAATCTTTCTTTAGCAGTGCTTTTTGAGCCCGGAAACAGCAATAGTCTTGGCTGGATTGACTATTTTGAGTTGCATGCCGTGTCTTATCTGAGATATTCCGGTGAACAGTATCCTTTCAGAAATCTTCCCTCTTTCGGATACCAGAGAGTAGCACAGTTTAACCTGTATACAGGTGGTCGTGATGACCTTCAGATATGGGATATTACAGCCTTCAATGATGCAGCTTTTGTAGAATACACTATGATTGATGATACGGCACGCTTTACGCGTCCTTCCATGGAACTTCATGAGTATATCGTGTTTGGAAATGATGATTTGATGTCTCCTGAATTTGGTGATAAGATTGAAAATCAGGATCTTCATGCTGCAACACCGGTAGATTATCTTGTGATCACACATCCTCTGTTTGTTGCCCAGGCCGAACGTTTGGCTCAGATTCATGAACAGCATGACGGATATTCCACAATGGTGGTTGAACCACAAAAGATTTACAATGAATTCTCGGCAGGTGTGCAGGATATTGCCGCGATTCGTGATTTTATACGTTCCATGTATCTTAAAAGTGATGGTGAACAGCCAAAGTATGTCGTTCTGATGGGTGATGCCTCTTATGACTACAAGGGCCGTATTGAGCCGGACAATAACTTTGTTCCCACATTCCAGTCGGAGCAATCATTAAGTATCAGCAGTTCATGGGATACGGACGATTTCTTTGCACTTATGGATGATCAGGAAGGTGATAACGCAGAAGGTCTGCTGGATATCGGTGTGGGACGATTCCCGGTTTCAACACCTGAGCAGGCTGATTTGATTATCGACAAGGTTGAGGCTTATATGACCCGCTCCTTTGACAATAGTTCAGCATGGAAGAATAAGATTGTTTTTATTGCCGATGATGGTGATTCCAATCTTCATTTTGCTCAGGCAGAAAATTTAACGGTGAAGGTTGATACTACCTTTAAATACATGAACGTGGAGAAAATCTATTATGATGCTTACCAAAGAATTTCGGTCTCGGGCGGCTATCGTTATCCTGATGCCAAGCAGGCGGTAATAGATGCAGTTGAAAATGGTGCTTTGATAGTAAATTACACGGGTCATGGTGGTGAAACAGGCTGGGGAATGGAGAATGTGTTGGAAATTCCTGATATCAACAGCTGGACAAACTTCCACAATCTGCCGGTATTTATTACAGCTACCTGTGAGTTTAGTCGTTATGATAATCCGGAGCATACCTCGGCGGGGGAGCTTGTAATTCTCAACCCTGAGGGTGGTGCTGTATCAATGCTTACTACTTCAAGGCTCTCTTTTGCCCAGATTAACTTTGTGCTTAATCAGCGGATTTATGACATTGCTTTAAATAAGATTTCCTCTGAGAAGCCTGCACTTGGCGACCTGATGATTCACGCAAAGGTGCCACACCAGAATTCCACGAAGAATTTTGTAATTCTTGGCGACCCGGCATTGCGCCTGGCTGTCCCGGAAATGAATGTGCTTACAGATGAAATTACGGTCATGGAGCAACCGGCGACAATGAGCACCAATGATACGGTCAGAGGTCTCGAGCATTTTTCCGTTAAGGGACGAGTTGCAGGCATGGATGATTTAACTGTAACTTCATTTAACGGAAGTGTAAATGTTAAGCTTTACGACAAACCATCGGTTTATTCAACACTTGGCCAGGCCGGAGATAGCGAGCCCGCTGAATTTAAATTGTTGGATAAACTGCTCTTTGACGGATATGCCAATGTGGTAGATGGAGAATTCGAAATCGAAATTTTAATCCCTAAAGATATTAACTACCAATATGGTACGGGTAAGATTAGTTATTACGCCATCGACAGCCTTTCACTCGAAGATGCTTCCGGATATTATAACAATCTTGTAATTGGTGGCTATAACAGCAGTGCGTTAAATGATAATACGGGCCCTGAAATTATGGCCTATATGAATAGCAAACGTTTTATGCAGGGTGACAAGACGAATGAAAACCCTGTATTGATTGCTGAAATCACTGATCCGTGTGGTATTAACTGCATTGGAAACAGTATTGGTCACAATATTACAGCATATCTCGACGATGAAGTAGATCAGATTATTGACCTGAACCCGTATTATGTTCCCACACCGGGAGTTTATAATTCCGGGAAAGTTGTATATCCGTTTTATGGCTTGTCTGAAGGCATTCATACGATTACTGTGAAGGCCTGGGATCTTTGTAATAACAGTACAATAACTACGGTAGAATTCATTGTTTCATCATCGATTGGAGTTGAAATCAGCGACCTTGAAGTGGTGCCGAACCCTGTGGGAGAATTCACTGATATCACGTTTTCGCATAATATGCCGGGCCGAAACCTTGATATACGGCTTGAGATTTACGATGTTACCGGGCGTACTATCAGGACGCTGGAGTCATCACAATTTTTTGAAAGTCCTGTGGCAGGCCCATACCGTTGGGATCGTCGTGATTATCGCGGACGAATGGTTAAGTCAGGTGTATATCCCTTCAGAATCAGTGTCAGAAGTAATTCGGGAGAGTACACCCTGACAGGAGGAACACTTATTTTAAAATAGACAATAAGAGCGCATACATTGCGTTTAGAGTTTATGTTCGATAAAATTTTATATTTGCAACCGAAAAAAACACCATTTATGCAAAAGTATTTTAAATACCTGGCTGTTAGCTTGTTGGTTTTATGTGGAGGCCTGTTTAATATGGCACATGCACAGTTGGGATTCTCTATCGACAAAGCGGACGAAAAACTGAACACCGTAGGTGCTGCAGTAACTTTTACGATGCTTTCACCTGATGCCAGAGCCGGATCCATGGGCGATCTGGGCGTGAGCTCATCTCCGGATGCCAATTCCATGCACTGGAACCCTGCAAAATATGCCTTTATAGATTCCGATATGGGATTCTCTGTGAACTATACCCCCTGGATGCGTTCACTGGTAAATGATATTAACCTTGCGAATGTTGTAGGTTACAAACGGCTGGATCGCTATTCTGCAGTGGCAGCTTCTCTTACCTATTTTTCACTTGGTGAGATTACCTTCACTGACGAATTCGGTAACAGCAGAGGTATTGAGAAACCCAATGAGTTTACCCTTGATGCCACATATTCACGTAAGTTTAGTGAGAAAATCTCCGGTGCCGTAGCTGCACGCTTTATCTACTCAAACCTTACCATGGGCCGCGATGTGGGTGGTGCATCAACACATGCAGGAACTTCTGTAGCTGCCGATGTATCGGTTTTCTACACCACACCTCTGGAATTTAAAAGTATGAGTGGCGGCTCTTTCAGTTTTGGTATGAATATCTCCAATATCGGTCAAAAAATATCTTACTCCGATGCCAATACAGTACGTGATTTTATCCCTACCAACCTCCGTCTTGGTCCGGCATTAACAATGGATATTGATGATTATAACTCCCTGACCTTTATGGTGGATTTCAATAAACTTCTCATTCCAACATCGCCAATTTACTGGGAAGATAGTGTGGATATTGATGGTGTTCCTGTTGTACGTTACGGCAGAGATCCTAATGTTTCAGTGGTATCCGGTATAGTACAGTCATTCTATGATGCTCCGGGTAACTTTGATGATGAAACCGGTGATATGATTCTTTCACCTTTCGGAGAAGAACTTCGCGAAATTCAGATCTCCGGGGGTGTTGAATATTGGTACGACAAACAATTTGCACTCCGTGGTGGTTACTTCTATGAACATGCTACCAAGGGTAACAGAAAATATTTTACTGTCGGCGCAGGATTAAAATACAACGTTTTCGGACTTGATTTCTAATACCTGATTCCAATCGGTCAGCGTAACCCGCTGGAGAATACACTCAGGTTCTCATTGTTGTTTGATTTTGATGCATTCCAGCGACAGAACAGAATGTAAAGATATGTTTCGAATAGGATTCGGATATGATGTACACCGCCTGGTGGAAGGTCGAGGCCTGACACTTGGCGGTGTTCTTGTACCTCACCATAAAGGCGGTCTCGGCCATAGTGATGCCGACGGGCTTGTTCATGCTTTGTGTGATGCTCTGCTCGGTGCTTTGAGCCTCGGCGACATCGGGAAACATTTCCCCGACACAGACTCCAAATATAAAGGTATCGACAGCCTTATTCTTTTAAAGCATGTAATGACATTGATTCGGGATGAAGGTTACGAGCTGCAAAATGCGGATACTACATTAGCAATCCAAAAACCGAAAATTGCCCCTTTTATCGATGCAATGCGAGAGGCAATTGCAAATGCTATGGAGGTGGATAAAGATTTAATATCCGTGAAGGCCACAACTACTGAAGAGATGAGCTTTGAAGGCAGGGAAGAGGGTTTTTCTGCCTATGCCGTAGTGATGCTCAGGAAGATTTAATCCCAGAAATCTTCCCGGAAGTTTACCATATATACTTTATTGACACCTCTGGTGATTGCAGTGTATAGCCATCTGAACCATTCGCGGTCAGGATTATCTTTTAAATATCCCTGGTCGATAAACACGGTGTCCCACTGTCCACCCTGTGTTTTATGACAGGTCAGTGAATAGGCAAACTTAACCTGCAAAGCATTAAACCAACTGCTGTTTTTTACCAGCTCTGCCTTTTGCTTTTTATTGGGGATATCAGCGTAATCTTCCATTATAGTATACCAGAGTTTCTCCATCTCCTCACGGGGAAGATTCGCAGACTCAGAGGTAAGGGTATCCAGCAGAACTTTTACTTCGAGCTCTTCTTCATCAGGATAATCAGGAAAACGAATGTCAATCTCCGCAAATCTGAACCCGAAGACCTCATCGATATTTTTTACCCTCAGCACTTCAACAATATCACCATTAGCGATAAAACCTGCATTCGAACCCTCAGGGAGCCAGTAATAGTTGTTTCTTACTACCATCAAAAAGTCACCGGCATTTATTTCTCCTTCTCTGAAAAGTATGCGCTCCCTTATGGCCTGATTAAAAAGGTTTGCCCTTTTATTCGACCGGGTAATTATGACTGAATTATCCTGATTGTAGGTGCTGTATGAATCCTCCAGCGCATCCTGCAATTCATGACCGTTTATACGTATAAAGTCTGTGTACTGATGCTCTTTAAACAGGGGGAGTCCATAATCTTCAGCGGCAAGCTTTTGTCGCAGGAATGTAGCATGTGAAAGAATTCCTGATTCAGACTCTTGTCGTACTACTTCAGTGAGCTCATGATAACCGAAATGGTATGGATATCTCGATTTCAGGTTCTCAAGGTTAAGCGCCGGGCTGATCGACAGGCCTACCGGCGGCAGCTGAGCATTATCACCGAGCAACAACAACTTACAGTTCTGACCGGAAAATACGTATTCCATCAGGTCGTCGAGGATATTTCTTGATGAGAATGATGAACCGTCAGGACCGGGGGTGTGATCGGGAATCATCGAGGCTTCATCAACAATAAAAAGCGTATTTCTGTGTTTGTTTTCTGCCAGATTAAGTGTGATTCTTCCGTCAGGTGTTGAGTGGGCAAAATAGATGTATTTGTGAATTGTGTATGCTTTCTGTTGGGAATAAGTGGCAAGCACTTTTGCGGCCCTTCCTGTGGGAGCCAATAGCACTGCCCGCTGCCGGATTGCAGGTAAACTCTTCACTAGTGCACTGACCATAGTGGTCTTTCCTGTACCGGCATAACCCGCCAGCACAAATACCAATCCGCGGTGATTGCTCAGAACCAGCGATGCCAGCTTTGAAATCAGTGATTCCTGACCTGAAGTAGGAGGGAAGCCCAGATTATTCCTTATGGTTTCCTGAAGATTGTCGTATTGTTTAATATCCATAATAGAAATCAGAAAGGATAACCGATGGCAAAATTCCACGTAACGTCCTTCATTCCCAATGAGTTGAATTTCCATTTTGAGCCTCCGCGGTCTGCCGGATCGTGGATGGGGATACCTCCGTCAAGACGAATTATAAAGAAATCAAAATCAAGACGTAAACCTAATCCGGATGATATAGAAAACTCCTTTATGAAATTTTTGAACTCAAATTTACCTCCGGGGAAGTCCTCATTTTCATTGAGAAGCCAAATGTTTCCGGCATCAATAAAAAAGGCACCTCTGAACCAGCTGTAGATAGGAAAACGGTATTCAAAGTTTGCTTCGAGCAGGATGTCTCCGATGCGCTCAATGTATAGTGTGTCATTATAGAAAGTTCCTGGTCCAAGAGTTCTTATTTGCCATCCTCGCATATCATTACTTCCGCCACCAAAAAAGCCCTTTTCAAATGGCATGGAAACTGAGTTGCCGTAAGGGATTCCCACACCGGCGCGGCCACGGAATACAACCTGGTTTTTGTAGGGAAGATTTATATAGTACCTGTAATCAGCTTCTCCTTTTACATATTGTGCATACCGTATATTGAAAAGGCTATAATAGCCATCCTCGGAAATCTCACCGCCAAATAAGCTGTTATAAGATCTGAGAAGATTTCCTGAGCTCTCAAAATTCAGTTTGAGGAAGCTGAAGTTTCTGGATGCGCTTATACTCTGTGTTGACCGTACAAAGGAGTATGTGATGCCCAGGATCATGTGGTCGGTGTACTGGCTTTTATACAATGCATTTTGCAACTGGTTGAGTCTGGCCGTGAATGAGCTGTCCGGATAAATTTTTATGGAATTTATCTCCAGAGGATTTAACCTGTGGCTGGTCTGCTGGTCGGGTTTCCATTCATATCCGATACTGACATTGGTGATGTGCCGTGAATAGTCAGGCCGCCGTTGGAAGTTGTAACCTCCTGTGAGCACCGTTCGGGGCAAAAACCGGTCGGATATAAACTGTTTTTTTCCCGGAAAGAGAAATTTTGGAAAAACCAGACTAACATCACCACCAAGCTCAAGAGTATTGAAAAGGTTATACTCGTCTTCCTCTTCGTTGTATGAGGTTGCCTGTGCCTCGAGGGCTCCTTTAAGGGTAATCCTGAAAACCTCACCACGGCGAAGAAGGTTTTTGTTCTCATAAAAGAAATTACCACCAACACCGGGGTTGCCTGATGAGTTCGTAACTTCAGTCTGAATACTTGCACTGTGTACCGGTCTGCGTACAAGATTCACGCGACAAGTAAGCATGGTGTCTTCGGGACTTTCCGGTGTTGTAAACTCTACGGTTGCAAACTTATAGATTCTGAGCGTACTAAGTCGTTTTTGGGTTTGTTTCACATCTTTCATCGCATACCTGTCGCCCGGCTTTATCAGTAAAGTATTAAGAATGGTGTTGGGATGCATTCTTTTAGGCTCGGTCTCAACAAAGAAGTACGGCTCCCCATGAGGGTCTTTTAGAGGGGAGATTTGAACCGTATCGTAAATAATCTCTTCCTGAGCATATGGACGATAGTCAGGAGTAATGTAAATGTTGTCGATGTAATATTGATGATGCGGATAGGTGAGTGAATCCTCCGGGTTTCCGCTAATACTGAAAGGCTCAACAATGACTTTAAGGTCGATGCTTTTGGACTTTTCCGTGCTGTCAGCTTCGTAACGAATAAAGTTCTTTCCAAAGAGGTAGAACCCATTGTTTTTCAGCATTCTGGTGATTCTGTCTCTCTCATCATCCAGGGTGTATGCATTATAAATATCACCATGGCTAATGAGTGATTCGGTGCTGTCAGCATAAATAAAATCATCAATGATAGTATCTCGGATATCCCACTCAATGATGTTATAACGATATGGTGAACCACTTTCAATATGATAATTAATTGATGCCTTGCCTCTTTTTTCGCTAACCATTGGCGTTATCTTTCCACGGAAGAATCCGGAGTTGTTGAGGTAGGCTTTCATCTGCCTTGTGGTGTTATACATTGCAGCAGAATCGAGCAGGGCAGGTGGTTCTCCTCTGTTTTTCTCACTTCCGTTAAAATGTTCATAAAGCCAAAGCCTGGCTCTGAAGAGCCCAAGAAACTTTTTATTAGGAGTAACAGTGATAAGGCTGTTCAGGTCGCCGGTATCAACTTGCTTATTGTCTGCAGTGATTTTGTTTTTAACCACCAGCGGTGCGCCACGTGAAGCACGACGTGAGGCTCCGCAGCTGCTAAAAAGCACCAGAACTCCCAATAATAAAGCGATGACGACTCTGTTTTTCAATATGGTTTTCTTTTCGTACAAAAATAACAAATATTCTATGTATAAACACATCGCTCCATTATCTTCGCGTATTAAGGCGAACATAAAATTGATATTTTTTTTATTTCGGTATAATGCTGTGTTTCAATATGGATTATGTATGCATCAAAAAAAAATTTAAAAAAATTACTTTACCCTATTGCGGTATAAAGAAAACGGCGTATATTTGCACTCCCAAACGCGAGAAACGCAAACGTTCTTAAAGGGAAATTAAAACGGGAGTTTAGCTCAGTTGGTTCAGAGCACCTGCCTTACAAGCAGGGGGTCACTGGTTCGAATCCAGTAACTCCCACAGAAAAAGCCTGATATATTTTATATGTCAGGCTTTTGTTTTTATAAAAACCCTATATTTGCAGCGAATCAGATACAAAACAATGAAACTTACAGCACATATCACAGCTATTCTGCCCACCTTTTCGGTGTGTGCATAGGTTTGATGGTGTTTTGATTCCCTGATTTTTTTCAACTCATTTTATTAATCACCAAAAACGCATTAACCATGAAAATGTTAATTGAATTTTATTGTGCGACGAAAACTGTCGTTTTTCCATGTGAAAATCATGAAGATCAAATGAAAAGCCCTATTAATCACCATGTTAAACGAAAACGAAAATGTCACAATACAGATTAAAACAATACCCTAAAAAGAACTTTTCCCGAATGAAACTGCTTGCCGCTGACCTGGGGCAAGCCATTTCCGGTGCCGAATATGATTTTACCAAAGGCAACCTCAGCCGTGCGGTATTATTACTCTCTGTTCCTATGGTGCTGGAGATGATTATGGAGTCCGTATTTGCAATCGTAGATATTTATTTTGTTTCACGCCTTGGCGCTGATGCTGTGGCCACTGTTGGAATCACTGAATCGGTGATTACTCTGGTTTATACTGTTGCTATCGGATTATCGATGGCTACCACAGCAATGGTTTCCCGCCGTATTGGCGAAGGAAATCGCGATGCTGCTTCACGAACAGGATTTCAGGCTGTGGCGCTGGCTCTGCTGTTGTCACTTGTAATTGCAGTTCCCGGTGTTATTTATGCTGAGCGCATACTTGAACTCATGGGAGCCGGACAGGAAATCGTGGAGAATTATTCCGGTTATATGAAATGGATGCTTGGCGGAAATACTGTTATTATGCTTCTTTTTGTCATCAATGCTGTATTTCGGTCTGCCGGCGATGCATTCCTTTCCATGCGTGTGCTTTGGTTAGGCAACCTTATTAATATTGTGCTGGATCCATGCCTTATTCTTGGCCTCGGACCTTTCCCTGAACTTGGAGTTACAGGTGCTGCCATAGCAACAAATATTGGTCGCGGCATAGCTGTATTATTTCAGATATATATTCTGTTTTTTGGAAGCTCCAGAATACGCATTACAAAGGCGCATATTACTTTTCGCCCGCGGATTCTGTTAAAACTTTTGAAAATCGGAGCAGGAGGTATGGGTCAGTTTTTTATTGCTACTTCAAGCTGGATTATAATGATGAGAATCGTTTCTGAGTTTGGAGCTTCTGTGGTTGCTGGTTATACTATTGCCATTCGTCTGGTGGTTTTTGCCCTGCTGCCTTCAAGTGGAATCAGCAATGCTGCGGCAACCCTTGTGGGACAAAACCTCGGAGCCAAACAACCTCAAAGAGCAGAACAGTCTGTTTGGCTTACAGGTAAAGTAAATACTGTGATTCTTACGGTTATCGGGGTGCTTTTTATTGCCTGGCCTGAAAGCTTTCTCAGATTTTTTATTCATGACCCTGAGGTGATTTCCGCCGGAGTCCAGAGTCTTAGGATTATCTCTGCAGGCTTTCTGTTCTATGGTCTGGGAATGGTGCTTGTGAACTCTTTTAATGGTGCAGGAGATACTGCAACACCAACATGGATAAACTTTATCTGTTTCTGGATTATAGAAATTCCTCTGGCATGGCTTCTTGCAATTGTATTTGGCTGGAATGAAAAGGGTGTTTTCTACTCCATTATCATTGCCGAATCTCTACTGACAATCATATCTTTCCTGATTTTCCGGAAAGGAAACTGGAAATTGAAGAGCGCATAGGTTTATGTCCGGGGTGATTACCATCCCGGACTTAACCATTATCTTTCATTTCAGGCTTTTTGTATCTTGCCATCAAATTCTTTTTGATGAAAAAAATAATACTTATACCATTTCTGTTTTTGATAATCCATTATTCATTCTCACAGAATTACCGCATTTCAGACTGTAGCGATACAACCTTTAACGGGCTTTATGAATTTCATGAGGGGGATCCCGTTAAGTATTTTTCACCAACAAAAGTGATGTTCCCGAAAGGAGAAAAAACTGAAGGATGGATAATTGCCAGCCTAATTTCACGAGAGCCTGAACTGCCATATCTGGTAAACAGTGATACTAATTCATTAAAATATCCTCCTGTTAAAGGATGGATATTGGTGAGTGAGAAGGGTAACTCAGAAGAGTTGAATATGGTTTTTACCAGAATCAACAAGCAACCCTATCCTGTATGGACTTTCCCGTTGCTGCTGTTTATTGCTTTTATTTTTGTAGTTAGGTCAGGAAAAAAGAAATCTACCCGGCGCGGGGAATCATAAGTGAGAACCTGCACCCTCTTTCCAGATTTTCAGCGTAGAGCTTTCCTTCAAGGAGTTTGATATAAATTCCTGATAAATATAACCCCAGTCCGCTACCTTCGTTCTCTTTATCGATTTTCCCCGGAATAACTTTGTGGTTGTTGATTTCTTGTAGGATATCCTCTTTCACATGTGGACCATAATTGGTAAATGCGACCTTGACCATCCCTTTTTCTTCACTTATTGATATTAGTATAGACTCGTTTTCCGGGCTGTATTTTATGGCATTTGAATACAGATTTCTAAGAATAGTATTCAGTAAGACAGGATCTGTTTCTATCTTCTCTGTATCCGTATATTCTGTGATAATCTCCACTTTTTTTATGTTTGCAGAAGGCTTGTAAAAAAGGTGGATGTCTTCAATGATATCAATGAGAGAAACAGATGTTTTGATCGGTTTTATTCGTTGAAAATTCACCCTCGACCATTCCATGATATTATTAATCAAATCAAGGCTGTTCCCGGCTGCATCACGTATTAAATCAAGGTGCTCGTTACGCTTCTCTTTTTCATTACATGTAGTTTCACGCAGAATTTCAGAATATGCTATAATAGTTGCAAGCGGGTTTTTTATATCATGGGCCACAATGGAGAAAAACTGGTTCTTCATACGTAGTAACTCTCTGTTAACCAAAACAATGAAAGTTATTGAGGCAATTAATATTGCAAATGTGGTTATGAAGAAGTAGATCGGTTCAGCAGAAGAGCTCCCTGACTGAGTTGAGTCTCCAAGATATACATAAATTATTCTGTAGATGTTTAACCCGGCGAAAGTAAGGTAATAGCCCCCCATATGTATATATGCCATCCGGTTATCCCGTGGGAAATCTTTGAGAAATTCCTTCGCGGAAAGCACCGCATAAAAAATCAAACTGACAGAAAAGAATGTAGTGAACAGCTGATTATTCTCTAACAGAAATTCTGAAAGAAGAAGTGCTATTATACTTGCGAAAATAAATATAAGGTGAATTCTGCTGTCGAATTTTCCATTTCTGAAGTTTTTTATCCCTCTGTACTTATTAGCAAAAAAGATTATGATAAGAATTGCATAAAGCGGATCAACAATCTTACTTTCAAAGGCTAATTCTGCAAAAGGCTTTAGTGCAATGATGGCTGAAAATGCTACCAGCGAGTATCCGATTCTTCTGACTCCCTTGATAGTGCGATTCCAGGTATGACCCAGATACACCATAATAATACCCATAAACAGGGTCATCAGGACAAGCCCGATAGTGCTTCCGGCAAGTGAAATATTTTCAATCATGTAAATTACCTAATAAAATTACTGCCTTGTAAAACTTTATTCAGATATGATGCGGGGTTTGCTCTGGTTACAAATATATAAAAATGATTCAGATTTCAATAAATATAATGAACACAAGATAGTTTTAGATTGTTTTTTGTTCCTTTGCGCAAAATTTGAATGCCATGGTTATTCTTGAAAAACCTTTTGTTTCCGGTTATCTTATCAATACGCTAATTGAAAATCAAACGCCTGTTTTGAAGACAGACTTTGCTGAGAGTTTGCCCGGTGCAGAAAATCTTAACCTATTACCGGAGAAGGAGTTTTTCCGGCTTTATATGGAAACACCGGGCATTGGTTTATACAGCAATTCAGAAGACAGTGCTTCATGGATATATAAAAATATTCCGGAGTCCGGACTTGCATCAGGGGTAAAGGCCATCAAGGATAAACATAGTATGCGGGAAGTGTTTGCACGGCTTAATCCCGGATATTTTTTCAGGAAACTCTCTTTTACTGAATTGCAGGTAATGGATGTGACAATGATCCCAAAGCCTTTTGTTGTAAAACCGGTAAAAGGAATTGCAAGCATTGGAATCCGTGCGGTATTCTCAGATGATGAATGGCCTGAGATTCTTCGCCAGGTTGAGAAAGACCGCAAGGATTATGGCGATGCCTTTTCTGACACTGTGATGGATCTTGACAGTTTTCTGGTTGAAGCTTATATTCAGGGTCAGGAAATAGCGGTGGATGCCTTCTTTGACAAAACCGGCAGTCCGGTGATCGTAAATATTATGGAGCATGATTTTGCTTCCGCAGAAGATAACAGCGACAGACTTTATAAATCATCTGTGCAGATAATGAAAAGATATCTGCAACCTGTAGAAAATTATCTTTCAGGTGTCTCTGATGCATTGGGGATCAAAAACTTTCCCATGCACATGGAGATGCGCATTACTCCTGAAGGTGAATTTATCCCAATCGAGATAAACCCGATGCGTTTTGCAGGTTTTTGTACTACCGACATTGCCTCTTATGCATACGGTATAAATCCTTACAACTGTTTTCTGGAACAAAAAAGCCCTGACTGGAATGCAATTCTGGAAAAGGGAAGTGATGATGTTTTTGTGATGGGTGTTATTGATATTCCCAGAAATCTGGATAAACACAGCGTGAACTTTGACTATGAGCTCCTGCAAACCAAGCTTTCTGAGGTTCTGGAATTGAGAAAAATGGATTATCGCGTCTTTCCCATGGCAGCATTTATTTTCGCCCGCTCTGAAAAGAAAAATCATGCTGAGTTAAAAGCCTGGCTTCACGATGACATGAGTGATGTCATTACAAAAATTGGCTAGAAAGAGATTTTCCGGATTCTTTCACTATTCACGAAAACTTTGCCGAAGGTTAATACGTTATCTGGTTAACCTTGCTATCTTTGCAAGGTCTTAGGATCACCTGCAAACCAGTTTTTGTGTATGAAAAAGCAAGATATTCAGTCCGGAGCATTAAAGGCAAATCTGGAACAAACCCGTACAGATAAACTTGTTATCCCCATTGAATATCAGGAGATTATTGAATTTTCGGCTTCGCATACCGGAATACAGAGCCGCACTAAGGAGTGTATCGAAGAGTTTTTTCATCCCTATTCAAACCGAAAAGTTGTTAGTGATCTCCTGCGACAACTTATGCTTTCCGATTTTTGGTTTTTTAATGATTCCAGGCAATCAGAAAAGTTCTTCACCCGGATGACAGATATGGCTGCAGTAATGCTTAGTGAGGAGATTGATGAGGATATTAAAATTAATCTTATCAGAAGTTTGCTGGAGTTTGTTGAGAAGCTTTTCGTGGAAGAGAAACCTCAAGATGTTGCAGTTGAACATCTGTTGATTTCTCTCCGGCAAAAGCAGCAGGATGCCTCTCATGCATATATTTACTGTTCAAACTGGTTTCAGAAATACCTCGGAGTAAGTATTGTACCTGAGAAATTCAGGCAAATGGTGAATGAGATATTGAGAAATGTGTTCAGGGATACGCTGGTTTTCTGGAAAGAGTCATCTGTTTTGGAAGAATGGTACAAAGAAAAAGAGGAGATACTGGTAAAGGACTCCACCGAGGATATTAAAAGTCTGGATTCTTCATTTTTTGACGGCCTGATTAACAAACTGGCAGAGGATAATAATCTGCCGGTGTCAATTAACGATTATCCCTCTTATGGTGATATCGCCATTGAGTTCAGACGATTTGCCCAAACATTCAGCGACTTTCAGGATCGCTTTCACTATACCTTCTATTTGTTGTACCTCCCCGGAATGGCACATTTAAAAACCCGGGTTCTTGGTGATATCAACAGACTGCTGAAGAAGCTTCTTCAATCGGTTGATGAAGAACGGCTGGTGCCCTTTACACTTGAATTGTTCGATATTTTCGAAGAGTTTCGTGAAGATTTGATGGATGGAATTCTGGATTGTATCCAGACACTGGGGGTTGAACTGATTGCCCGTGACACCACTGAAAACAGGTGGATCGTAAACCAGTTTGAGAAGCGTCTTATTCAGTTTGGTTTTGAAACGCCGGGCCTGGCATATGTTGGAGAGGACTGGAAAACACACATAAATCCTAATCATCTTAAGAATATCCGTGTTTGGCTTGAGATTATTGAATCTTCTCCCGTCATTCCTGAAAAGATGCTTTCGGCTCTTATTGTAAATCTTCGGCTGGGCGGAATTTATATTAATGATACTGACCTTTTTCAGCGCGATATTTCCAAAGTGCTGAACTCAAATATCTCACCACTCTATAAAAAAGTTAAGCAGCTGACCCGGATTTTCCCTGTTTACTTTAATGAAATCGGCGCCGAGGGAGAGATCCGGGAAGTTACAACCAGTATGGATGAGCTTTCGCATCGTAACGACAAGCTGATTCATTTTCTGCGAAAGCAGGTCCATATCGAAAGTAATAACACCCTTATTGAGCTTACAAAAAAGGTGTTTTTATTATGGCACTCTGCTGATAAGGAGAAATACAAAGGATTTCTACCTGCTGATGTTTATAATAGTATTGATATTAATGGTCAATGGTTTAAGCCGATGACTGAAATGGCCATAGCGATTTGCGGTTCAGGGAAATGTAAGCCTGAGAAAATCTTTTTACTGGAGCGCAGTAAGCAGGAAGCCATTATTAATGCTACTGATGCTCCGGAAATTCATAAAATCAGGATGAAAAGCCTCCTGCATCTTTATGACCTTCTTAAGGAGAAATACTCTTTTGATTCTGTGAATATCGTATCAGACTTAAGGCTTTCCGGTGGCTTTGACCCCAAAACCGTTGAAAAACTGGAGGCCCGCCTGGGGAATAATGATAGTTTGGGAGCACTGGAGGTGGTGTATGATTTCATGCAACAACTTAATGAAATTATCTTTGATCCTAAACAGACTGAGGGTTGGGAGAATATCTATCATAAGCGTCATATTGCCTTTGGAATTCCATCCATGTACGGTACCTACCGGGAGCCGAAATTTGAGGCTTTGGGATTGACCTTCCGTTTGGAGAAAGTTGCTTCACGGCTCATTGAACAGGGTATTGAGAAAATCAACCTGAACTATATTTCAGCAAATACACTTTCGCATATTTATCGGATTCTAATGATGTTCCGCCGCGGTCTGGAACTTGACGGTGTTACAAACCAAAGCTTTAACTCCAACCTGCAGATGTTGCGATATAGCCTCACTTCTGCGAGTTTTTCTCTCGAGCAGTACATTAATATCTTCGGGTTTATGTCGGGGAGTATCAGGGAGATTATCAGTAAATACATTATTCGTACCTATGAATATCCTCTGAGTATTATTGTGCCTCAGATTTTTGATCCCGAAGGGAAGTGTGGTGAGACAGATGGCAAAAAGCTAATTGCAGCAAAGTCAGAAGAGTTTTACCGCGATATTATCAGCACGGCATTTCTGCTTCAAACCCTCGATAACTTTATCAATAGCGTGCTTCATTCCCTGAACAGGATGGTTGACAATTATGACCGTGAAGTACTGAAAGACATAATGTCGTATAATTCTGACCTTATTATTACCTCTTTTGACGAATCGAGCTGGAAAGTTGATAATCAGATATTTCTGGGGTCCAAGGCCTATTTTTTAAAGAAGCTGTATCTGAGCGGTTTTCCTGTACCTCCGGGATTTGTGCTTACTACTGAGGTATTTCGTCGTTTGGGTGCTCTGAAAGAGGTGGATTATATGTACGAAGAGATGAGACAGCGAGTAAGCCATCACTTAAAGCAGCTTGAGGAGAAAACCGGTAAAAAGTATGGCGAGCCTTCAAACCCATTGTTGCTTTCTGTGCGTTCCGGAACCGCAATCTCAATGCCCGGAGCAATGGATACTTTTCTTAATGTTGGGATGAATGATACTATTGCTGAGGCCTTAAGCAAAAAGCCCGGTTTTGCATGGGCGGCGTGGGACTCATACCGTCGCTTTCTGCAATCCTGGGGTATGGCTCACGGAATAAACCGCGATCTTTTTGATGAGGTTATCGCAGATTATAAAGTGAAATTTCGCGTAAAGAGTAAGTCGCTGATGTCAGGACCTCAAATGAAAACTGTTGCGCTGGCATACAAAAATGTGCTTGAAAAACAGCAGGTCAGATTTGTGGAGGATCCTATACAGCAGCTGGATATAACAATTAATACAGTCTTTGAATCGTGGTCGTCGGAAAGAGCAAAAGTGTATCGTGAAAATATGCAGATTGCTCCTGAATGGGGTACAGCCGTGGTAGTGCAGCAAATGGTATTTGGTAACCTTAGCAATAAATCCGGTACGGGTGTTGTGTTTACCCATAACCCGCTACGGGGTAGACCCGGCGTGCATCTGTTTGGTGATTTTACGCGCAACAATCAGGGTGAAGATGTGGTTTCAGGACTTGTACATGTATTGCCGGTGAATAATACACAGCGGAAACAACTCAACCTTAACCTCCCTACAATGCAGGACCTTTTCCCTGAAATCTATAAAAAGCTCTATTCCATTGCTGTGGAGATGACTGAGAAGCATGGGTTTAGCCATCAGGAGATTGAGTTTACGTTTGAATCAGAAGATGCTGATTCCCTCTATATTCTTCAGTCCCGGGATCAGGAAATACAGAAACCATCTGTAGTTCCGGTGTTTGAAGCTGAAACCGACAGGGTGATGCTTGGAAAAGGAGTTGGTGTTGGCGGTGGTGCACTCAATGGAATCCTGGTGTTCAATATGGAAGATATGCAACTGCGAAAATCTTTCGACCCCAATGAAAAAATGATTCTTGTTCGCCCGGATACTGTTCCCGATGACATCGGGATGATCTTTGAATGTGACGGTTTAATCACAGCAAGGGGAGGAGTGACTTCGCATGCTGCAGTGGCGGCCTCCAGGCTTGGGAAAGTGTGTATCGTGAATTGTCGCGAGTTAATAGTTTCCGAATCAGATAAAACATGCTCTGTGAATGGGGTTACGCTGAACTCAGGTGATAAAGTGGCCATTGACGGAACATTGGGAATAATTTACAGGGGCCATATCCCGGTAACGGAAGGGAATAATTTTCAGGATATGATAAACCATTATTAAAACTATAAACCATGAACAATCAATTTGGCGGAAAAAATGTTTTGGGAATCAACGGCCTGGGTCGTATCGGTAAGTTGACACTGTGGAGTCATCTTGCCACCGGTTACTTTGATTCTTTTGTGATCAATGTGGGGCGTAAGGTAGGGAAAGACCTTCATGCGCTGGCACAAATGCTGGAGCGTGACTCAACATACGGTTCACTGGAAAAGTTTCTTTACGGATATGCCACAAAAGGTAAAGGCATAACAGTAGTTGATCAAGAAACCGGAATTCTTAATGTGGAAGGCCGGATGGTGAAGATATTAATGGAAGATCGTAACCCGTCGAAAATTGCATGGGGAGAGAATGGAGTACGCCTGGTGGTGGATTGCACAGGAGTGTTTACCGATCCTACTGTGGAGGCTGATGAACCCAGGGGAAGCCTCAGGGGACATCTTGACGGTGGGGCGGAAAAGGTGATTCTCAGCGCTCCGTTTAAAATTAAAGACCAGACAAAAGTGATGCCTGATGACAGTGCTATGTTCGTGTATGGCATAAACCATCTCAACTTTGATCCTCTGAAGCATCAGGTGATTTCAGCTGCAAGTTGCACTACTACAGGCTTGGCACATATGATGAAGCCGTTGCTGGAAAATCCATCCACTGCCAATATTATGACCGCCTCAATGTCAACCATTCATGCAAGTACAAACACACAGAGTATCCTTGATTCGGTACCAAAGGCGGGGGCAAAAGACCTTCGTAAAAACCGGTCTATCTTCAATAATATAATTCTCACAAGTACAGGAGCCGCAAAAGCATTGGAGCAAGTGTTGCCGGAAATTCAACGCGTTGGTTTTATGGCTGACTCAGTAAGAATTCCAACAAATACTGCATCACTCATTAGCTTGAACATCACAGTTCACAGCCCTTTAAATGATCAGGGGGAGCCTGAAATTTCCCGTGAATTTATTAATGACATCTATCGTAAGGCAGCACAAGGTCCTCAGAAGGGACTTCTGGAGTTTTCTGAAAAGCAAAATGTTTCTGCTGATATGATAGGAATGAAGGCTGCAACAGTGATTGAAGGCGTGG
Organism: Marinilabiliales bacterium; assembly: GCA_002869405.1. GTDB lineage: Bacteria > Bacteroidota > Bacteroidia > Bacteroidales > BM520 > BM520. The sequence goes on along the minus strand of PKSY01000237.1, from coordinate 647 downwards.
AGACACACAGCAGAACCGGTTTTGTGAATATTAAGTCAGAAACGCTGAAGAGTTACGGCATATCCCATGATCAGGACCTGCGACTTCCAGTCAGTCATGTGAAAATTTTTGGCTGGTACGACAATGAGCTTGGAAGCTATACAAATATGCTTGGTGAGCTTACGGCCTATGTGGCAAGAAATATGTAATTATTACAAATGTTTTGATATTACATCCCGTTTTCTGAAAGGTGACATCAGGAAACGGGATATTATTTTCCCTGTTGTGAGCCAGGCAACGCGCTGCCCGTGTCGTGAGGACTGTAAAATTCTTTTTGCAAGCCATGGAGTAACTGTTTCCACTTCATCAGCCAGAATATTGAAGATGCGAAAGGCTTCCCTGTTTTTTTCCGGATTATCACGGTATTCTTTTAACAGCAAGTCTGTTATAACCATCCCGGGACTCAGAAAGCAAATATTAACCGGACTGTTTTTTGTTTCAAGAACAAAAGATTCAGTATAGTACCGAACTGCTTTCTTCGACATCCCGTAAAGGCCGATATTCTTCATCTTCCGATTATCACTGCCAAAACCTTCCATGTTGAAAATGGTGCCAAATCCCTGTTTCAGCATTTGATTATAAACAATCACAGTGGATTGTATTAATCC
>PKSY01000241.1 GCA_002869405.1 Marinilabiliales bacterium | reverse complement strand
CAGGATGATATCACCAGAACAGGGTATATGGATGAGCTGATGCGTACTGATATTTCAATTAGTGATGAGCAGAAACCCACTTCGCGCAGCAGAAAGCGTTTTGTCTCTGTGTATGAACCCGACCTCTCTCCGGGATTACCATTATACGACCGCAGGGAAGATATTCCTGCCGGAGATTCACTGCAGGATCTTAGTGCATTCCGCTCGGGAAATGATACTTTAACTCCGTATATTGACGAGCCGGTTGATTACTTTAACCCCGGTAAGAAACGTAATTATTATGTGGAGTTTTCCATCAATGAGCTGGTAACTCAGATAGACTTCAATTCGCTGAACTACTCATATCAGCAGTTTACAGGTGGCGGGGCTCCCATTTACCTCAATGCAGGGTTTAATGTTTTTACTCAGGTCGGCGTTACTGATCTCCTGGAAGATTATCGAATAATCGGTGGTGTAAAACTGGGCTCAGATCTTACCAATAACGAGTATATTATCAACTATTCCGACCTCTCGGGACGTGTTGACAAGGAATTGATTCTTCACCGTAAGGCTGACGATATTTACCAGTCTACCTATTACGCAACCATCAGGAATAATGAGCTGCTTTATAAGCTGTCGTATCCGCTTAACCGGGTTCTCTATGTGGCAGCTACCGGAATACTGAGAAATGACAAGACCGTATATCTGGCAACAGATCCTTTTAACCTCTCTCAGCAGGATTTAAACCGTAACTGGGCCGGATTAAAAACTGAGCTGGTGTTTGATAACAGTTATAACCTTAGTGATAACATCCCTGTTGGAACGCGTTTTAAAGTTTTTGGCGAATATTTCCAGCTTGTGGATAAAGATTTTCATAACCTCTATGTGGTGGGGATGGATTACCGCAGATACGACCGTATTCACCGTACTCTGATCTGGGCAAACAGATTTTCTGCATCCTCTTCACTCGGTACCGACAGGCTGATTTATTACATGGGAGGTGTTGACAATTGGATTGGAGCACGTTTCGACAGTAATACACCTATTGACTATGACATGAACTATGCCTACCAGACTTTGGCGACAAATATGCACGGCTTTGATCAGAATATCCGTAATGGAAACTCCTTTATGCTTTTTAACTCGGAAATCCGGTGGCCGGTGTTCCAATACCTCTTTAACCGTCCGTTGAATGCCGAGTTTTTAAATAATTTCCAGCTGGTGGGGTTTGGTGATGTGGGTACTGCCTGGACCGGTCCCGGACCCTACTCTGATGAAAATGCACTTTATCGTGAGATTCACGAAAATGGTACGATCAGGGTTGTGGTTGATGTGCAAAAAGAACCTGTCGTGGCAGGATACGGCATCGGCATTCGCTCACGGCTTCTCGGATATTTTATGCGCCTCGACCTGAGCTGGGGCGTGCACGACTGGGAGGTACAGCCCGCCAAATGGTACTTTGGCCTTGGTTTAGACTTCTGATATATTTAAATATTTGATAATTAACATTTAAGCGTTAATAACTTTTCACACCCGCCATTTATCTGCTACTTCATTTTATAGAACTTTAGTCTTGATTTTTTAATGTGAAATACTTTATCAACAGGTATTGTTTTTCACATCAAAGAGTTACGTGCCGTGCCAAAAATTTTGTTAATAAATGGAGTAATTTGATAACATGGTTTCTATGTATCTTCGTATTCCGAAACTTCAGAAAAATGCCCTCAGGCCAATTTTTGAGAATGGTTTCACACGTAGTACGTCAGTTAATCAAAATTTGTTTTTTTACGAAAACCCCTAATACACCGGATTTATGAGTGATGAGAATATAGCCTACACTACTGACCTGTTCTCTCAGGTTGCGGAGGATACTCCCAAAGCCGATAAAAAGGACAATACCGGAATAGGTCTTTATAATGAAGTGCTAAAAGCGCGTCAGCAGGATGATATCCATAATGATGGAATGAAGAAGGAGGATAAGGAAAATACACAGTTGAAGGATCCACAATACATGGTACAGGAAGAAACACAGCAATCGCCTCTTCAAAAGTATTCTTATGAAGAGGTTATCCGGGAAGCAACCCGGTATTTTAAAGGCGATGACCTTGCAGCAAATGTCTGGGCAAATAAATATGCACTCAAAGATAGTGAAGGCAACCTATACGAAAAAACACCCGAAGATATGCACCGTCGCATCGCATCGGAAATCGCACGTATAGAAAAAAAATATCCGAATCCTCTCGGCGAAGAGGTGATATTCGAATTATTAAAAAACTTCAAATATGTTATCCCTGCCGGTAGCCCTATGGCCGGTATCGGAAACCCGTTCCAGACTTCTTCCCTATCCAATTGCTTTGTCATTGGTAACTCCGGAGCTTCTGATTCCTATGGAGGAATTATGAAGGTTGATCAGGAACAGGTACAGCTGATGAAAAGAAGAGGTGGGGTAGGTCACGACCTGAGTCATATCAGACCTACCGGCAGCCCGGTGAAAAATACTGCACTCACCTCTACCGGTGTGGTTCCATTCATGGAAAGATATTCAAACTCTACCAGAGAAGTGGCTCAGGATGGAAGAAGAGGAGCTCTTATGCTATCCATTAACATCAAACATCCCGATGCCGAGAACTTTATTAACGCTAAACTCGAACAGGGAAAAGTTACAGGTGCCAATATCTCCGTTAAACTTACCGATGAGTTTATGACTGCCGTGAAGGAAAATAAACCCTTTGTGCAGCAATTCCCCATAGATTCCGATAACCCAAAATTTACCAAAGAGATTGATGCCAGAAGATTGTGGGATAAGATTATCCACAATGCATGGGCCTCAGCAGAACCGGGTGTGCTCTTCTGGGATACAGTAATTAATGAGTCTGTACCGGATTGTTACGCTGATTACGGCTTCACCACTGTTTCAACAAACCCCTGTGGCGAAATCCCCCTGTGCCCTTACGACAGCTGCCGTCTCATTGCACTTAACCTCTATTCATACGTAGATAACCCCTTCACTAATAAGGCGATATTCAATACCGAAAAGTTTATTCAGCATGTGCATTATACGCAGCGCATTATGGATGATATCGTGGACCTTGAAATTGAAAAGGTGGACGCTATTCTCAAAAAAATTAATGATGACCCTGAGGATGCAGAGACAAAACGTATCGAAAGAAAACTTTGGGAGAATATTCGTGAAAAGAGCCTTCAGGGCCGAAGAACAGGTATTGGTATAACCGCAGAAGGTGATATGCTCGCCGCTCTTGGATTACAATATGGCTCCGACCTGGGGATAGAGTTCTCTGCTGATGTACATAAACTCCTTGCTACAGAAGCTTACCGCTCGTCAGTGAACCTCGCCGGTGAAAGAGGTGCTTTCCCCATCTTCAATTATGAAAAAGAAAAGGATAACCCAATGATTAACCGTATCGGGGAAAATGATCCTGCCATAATTGAAACCATGAAACGTAATGGCCGGCGTAATATCGCTATGCTGACCATTGCTCCTACAGGTTCTGTAAGTATTTGTACTCAAACAACATCAGGCATCGAGCCTGCATTCCTTGTTACATATACCCGCAGAAGAAAAGTAAACCCCAACGATAAGAATGTCAATGTTTCCTTTACCGATGAGGTAGGGGATACATGGGAAGAGTATCGTGTCTTCCATCATAAATTTATGACCTGGCTGGAAGTTAATGGTTATGATATTGATGAAGTGAAGGCTATGAATGACGAGAAACTCAGCGAAATTGTAGCTAAGTCTCCCTATCATAAGTCCACAGCCAATGATATCGATTGGGTCTCAAAAGTAAAAATGCAGGGCGCAATCCAGAAATGGGTAGATCACAGTATCTCCGTAACAGTGAATATCCCTGAAAAAACTCCTGAAAGCCTGGTAAGTGATATTTATCAGACCGCATGGGAGTCAGGATGTAAGGGGATGACAATATATCGCGACGGAAGCCGCTCAGGTGTTCTGGTGGATAAATCCAAAGAGAACAAGGAAGACGACTCCGAATTCCATGAAACCAAAGCTCCGCCACGTCCAAGAACACTGGAAGCAGAAATTGTGCGTTTCCAGAACGATTATGAGAAGTGGATTGCTGTAATCGGACTTCTCGATGGTAAACCTTACGAGATCTTTACCGGTCTGGCAGACGATTTCTTTATGCCCCCATGGGTAGAAAAAGGATTAATCGTTAAAGAACGCGAAGATGGATCCAAAAAAGCCAGATATGACTTTGTATACAAGGATAAACAGGGTTATAATGTGATCCTTCAGGGCCTTTCACGCTCCTTTAATAAAGAGTACTGGAACTATGCCCGACTGATTTCCGGAATCCTCCGTCATGGTATGCCAATCCATTTTGCAGTAGATCTGATACAGAACCTTACCCTCGACGACGACTCCATCAACACATGGAAAAATGGTGTTGTCAGGGCACTGAAAAAATATATTAAAGACGGCACCAAAGCATCCGAAGAGGAAGAATGTCCCAGTTGTGGCCACAAAGGCACGCTGATATTCAAAGAAGGTTGCCTGCTGTGCACCGACTGCGGATACAGTAAATGCGGTTAATCATTTTATAAGTCAATTTATCGAGACTCGCGGTGAAAGTTTGGATCTGGATGGTCCTATTGCTGTCGGGTGATGAGACCTGTCAGGTTTTCAAAACCTGACAGGTCTGAAAGTCTGGTTGCTTAACAATTTTGGGAAAGATTGGTTATATATTTTTTACCTGTTGGAAAATAACTTCCGGAGAGCCGGCGATTTATCGCGGCTCGGGGATTAATGCCGGGTTCTGTCCTCCTAAAACTGCTTTTTATGATGGTCAAAGTACTGGTTGTCACGAAAATGATTGATGCAATCCGCTAAGTGAATAAAAATCTCCAGACCCTGCTCCTTGAGCCAGGCCGCAGCTTCCATTTTGCGGTTGCAGGCATCCGCGAAAGCTGCCAGTATGTAGAAATCATTATTGCGTAACCATAAATATGCGCCCACCTTGTTATCTATGGCGCTGTCCAGTGCCGCAAACTCCGGATACCCGTTTTTCATAAGCCAGTCGAATGCGCGCATATCGCCACGTATGCAACTCGACAATAACCCAAGCTCCGGATAACCGTTCTCCATTAGCCAGCGATGCAATTCCGGGTTGCCTTTAAACGTTTCTCCAAAGGCAAGCAATACTTTTACAGGATATTCTTCCATCTTTGCAAAGATACACTATCATGTTTTATCATATAATATCCGTACTCAATGCTTTTTCTTTATTTTTGAATGAAAATTAAAATATTACCATGCGATACGTTTTTCTGACCATCATAATTTTCATGCTTTGCTCTGTACAGGGATTTTCTCAAATTTCTTTTAAAGAGTATTTCCCCGGTGATACGGTTCTTAAAGCTGAAGGCACCATGACATCTGATTCTGTAAAAACCGGACTGTGGAAAACCTGGTACCCAAGCGGTGCCCTGGAATCCAAAGGTGAAATGCTGAATGGTGAACCTATTGGTAAATGGCGCTATTGGTATAGCTTTGGAATGAAATGGAAAACTCAGACTTATGGTGATGGAAGGGACACTGTTTGGTTTGCAGCTGGAAACATCAAATCTACAGGTCCGGTAGTGAACGGTGAAAAATCCGGAATATGGACGCTGTTCCATCCCAATGGTATTAAAAAAGATTCTGTGAACTATCAGCAGGGACTGAAGCAGGGAAAAGCAAAAAGCTGGTTTGAAAGTGGTGTCTTATCTTTTGAAGGTGAGTTTGTGAACGACAGCCTTTCGGGATATTGCAAATGGTATCGAGGGAACGGCTCTTTGGAAATGGAAGGAGAGGTAGTCAAAGACCTCCAGCAGGGAATGTGGAAATTTTATTATCCCAATGGGAAATTGGGTAGTGAAGGGGTTTTTATTGATGGTATGCGCAATGGCGAATGGTCGTTTTATTATGAAACTGGCGAGGACTGGAAGAAGGGGAGTTTTGAAAATGATTTGCGGGAAGGAGAATGGATTGTCTGGTATGAGAACGGGCAGGTGCACCATAAAGGATCTTTTGTCAATGATAAGGAAGACGGGCTCTGGATACAGTGGTATGCCGACGGCAATGTGAGTTATCAGGGCTATTTCCGAAATGGTGAGATGCACGGACAATGGGAGGGCTGGTATCCCGATGGCGTGTTGAAATACAGAAATAACTATGCCGGAAATCTGCGCGACGGGATGTCGCAGTACTGGTATGAAAACGGTCAGATGAAATACCAGGGATACTTTAAAAACGGTATGCGCGACGGTCACTGGGTAGAATGGTCTCCCCACGGAATATGTATCAGGGAAGGGGATTATAAAAGCGATGCCAAGGAAGGAAAATGGACTTTCTATGATGAAGCCGGTGTTAGAATCCGTGAGCAGTATTTTATAAATAACCAACCCGACGGACCCTGGAAAACATTCCATATGAATAACACCCTCAGTGCAGAAGGCAAATACACCAATGGCATGAAACAGGGAACCTGGAAATTCTATGATGAGACAGGGAAGCTGATGCGCAAAGTGGTGTACAAAGACGACCGTATGATCAGCAATAGTACAGATTAGATTTTTGCGGCCTTTGCTTTTTCAAGTGTGAATCCAAAAGTAGTTCCAATACCTTGCTTACTGCGCACGTTAATCGTTTGATCGTGTGAGTGGATTATATGCTTTACAATGGCCAGTCCCAGGCCTGTACCACCCTGTTCGCGTGATCGCGCCTTGTCAGTACGGTAAAATCGTTCGAATAGCCTTGGAATGGCCTCCTCCGGGATTCCTATTCCGTCGTCACTCACTTCCACAAGAATGTTCTCCTCCATGTCGAAGAAGTTTACTGTTGTACGTCCATTTTCACGCTTGCTGTATTTTATGCCGTTGTCGATAAGGTTGGTGAGCACCTGACGGATTTTTTCACGGTCGGCATATACCATGATTGTACGATCAGGATGTCCCTTTATGGATATAATATTTTTGCACTGTCGAGCTTTCACCTCAAGGAATTCAATCACCTCCCTGGTAAGATTGAGAATATCAAAGGATTCCATTTTAGGTTGCAGTTCACCGCTTTCCAACTTTGTTATTGCCTCCAGGTCATTGACAATCGCAATCATACGGTTGATGCTCTGCTCAGTTTTCAGCAGGTATTTCCTGTTAATGGTCGGGTCTTCAAGGCCGCCGTCGAGTAATGTCAGCACATAGCCCTGCATATTAAAGATGGGTGTTTTTAGCTCATGCGACACATTCCCCAGAAACTCACGTCGGTAACTTGCGCTCTGTTCAAGATCCTGGATTTTCTGTCTCTGGCTTTCAGCCCATTCTCTCACCTCAGTATTAACTCTGTCAAGCACATTATCCTGATTCACGTCAATAGTTGAGGTTTTATGACCCTTCGGACGTTTGAGGCTGTGAATGGTTTTATATATCAGTTTAATCTTCTTGTAAAAGAAATTCTCCAGTGTGGTACCGATGAGAAAATAGGCTACAAGAAAAATCAGGAGTGATAAACCCACAATTGCAAGGGGTGTGATATTCGCAAAAATGAGATTATAAACTACAAGCAATACAATTACAACGGCTGTGATTACAGCTGCGTTGAACAAGGCCAGATTTTTTGGCGAATTAAATTGCATGACCTACAGGGCTTTAACTGTTTTTAATTGCTGTTGAAAAAGTATAATATCAGATTATGACTCAAATTTATACCCTACACCCTTAACGGTTTTGATGTTGGTAATATTGAGTTTCTCTCTGATTTTCCGGATGTGTACATCGATGGTTCGGTCTCCGACAATCACATCATTACCCCAAACGCACTCAAAAATCTCATCCCGGGTAAATACTTTATCCGGTTTTGAAGCCAAAAGAGATAACAGTTCGAATTCTTTTTTTGGCAAAGAAATGGTAATGCCGTCTTTTTCCACGATATAGCGCTCTTTATCGATGGTGATACCGCTGATTTCTGTTCTGTCACTTCCTTCTTCTTCATTACGATACCTGCGTAATAAGGCTTTTACTCTCGAGACCAGAACTTTAGGTTTTATTGGCTTGGTTACGTAGTCATCAGCTCCTGCATCAAAACCGGCTATCTGACTGTAATCCTCACCTCTGGCGGTAAGGAATATAATGATTGTTGAGGCCATACCGGGGATTTTACGAATCTCAGTACAGGCTTCTATGCCATCAGTCTCCGGCATCATCACATCCAATACAATAAGGTGTGGCTTGATTTTTTCTGCCATTGCTATGGCCTCTTTTCCATTGATACCGGTATGTACCTGATATCCTTCTTTTTCCAGATTGTACGACAGGAATTCGAGCACATCCGGCTCATCATCCACCAAAAGAATTTTATACTCTTCGTTACCCATTCTATTTTAGTATTTTACGAATGAAGCAAATGTATTAAGAATTAAACAGGGTGATGTTAATTAATGTTTAATTAATGCTTTTCAATATTTTCTTACATTTACCGATAAATATGGTATAGCTGTGTTTTCGTTATAAAGTTAGTAAATGATTGCGGTATGCAAAAATATATTTCTTTCTTTTTATTCCTTTCTCTTTGTTTTGCAATAGAGGGTTATGGCCAGCAGTTTAATGGCGGGATTATCGGTGGCATCTCCGCATCTGAAATTTCCGGCGACTATCTTGCAGGACCCAATAAACTGGGAGCATATGCCGGAGCTTTTGCAAATATTTATATTTCCGATCGCTCAGCATTGCAAATGGAAATTGATTTTGTGCAGAAAGGAAGCCGGAAAATACCTGATGCCGGTGATACCATCGCCGGGCAAACCTATGATTACAAACTTGTGCTGAACTATATTAATGTTCCCATATTATATCGTTATGACTGGACAAAATTCATCTCTTTTGAAGCCGGTCCGAGCATAGGTCTTCTTCTCGACAGCTATGAGATGGTGAACGGATGGGAAAACGATGATGTTTATGGTGGTGATTTTAATTTTTTTGATTTTGGAATCGATCTGGGTATGAATTTCCGTTTCCTGATGAACTGGGAACTCAACGTACGATATTCAAATACAATTTTCCTCACGCCTGTTCGGCCACATGCAGGAAATGCGCAAACCTTCTTTAACCGCGGACAACTTAATGAAGTGCTTAGTTTCACCCTGCATTACACTATGTTTGCCCGCGGCAGACGCTGGTATGAGTAAAAAGGCTGCAGGTTGTCGAGATAGATTGTTTATACTAATTCCCAGGGTCTTATGTGTTTAATTTTTCCTCTTGCCTTAGCCTGTAATCTTTATCTTATCATATGGATCTTTCTTTTTTTCAATTACACTTGAAAAAATCTCATAAAGGTGTTTTTTTCAGATATACCTGAATATTTTTATAAGTGGTCAGAAATGGATTAGCCGCAAATAAAAAGGCTGCTCTATCGAACAGCCTTTCAAAACTATATAAATACGTTGTATTCTAGTATGGTTCAATGCGATATGCTGAACGCCACCAGCTGTAGTGGTTTCGTTGTAACTCATCAAGTGATGGATACTTATAGAATATCGTCTTCTCCTGATCAGCAACAAATAATCCGTTCTTGATAGTCTGGAACAGAATGTCACCTTTATAAAAACGAATAATGGTTTTTGTTGGTTTGGTATTCTTGCTTTGAAGGTCAATCAGGCAATCACGCAGGTGATTGATATTTGAATAAGGCAGGTTGGTTGAATATCCGGATATAGGATTTGTGGCCAGCTCGCCAAGTCTTAGTTCAACAAAAACAAGTTTTGGAAATCGTACAGCATTCTCGGGAGCTGTCATGAATTTACCATATTCCACAGGGCTAAGGTTACTGGCAACTCTGGGGTTTACCGGGCATAACTGCTGATACAGGTGTAGTGGAGTTGTGTCTTCCGGCACATAATCACACTTACATAGTTCCAGCGTTTTTCCATCTTCAGTGGTAAGGAAGAGCCCCATCAGTGCATCCAATGGAACATGTTCGAGTGCACGATACGTTGAGAGGTACTTGGAACGCTTGGGTCTGCCGTCAGCCTGCGGAACACACTCCTTTTCAATAATATGCAACGGGAAATAACTGTCATCAAGTTTATCCACATCCACCTCAAAGAACATGGCCTGACCTTTTGTGCGCTTCTTGGCACCTACAGCCAGATAATCACCAAAATCCTGTGGCGGAAGCATACTTGAGATAAGCGCCTCCGTAGTCATCGACAAATAAAGATACCTTTTCATATATTACTCCTTTTAATTAATACTCTGATTTCTATTTAGTATCGTCCAAAAATAACAATTATTTATGAACTTTATGGTCGATATGCCCGATATTCCTAATTAGATTTTTTTCACCAGTGCGCTCCAGCGCTGTGTTTTTAAATCGTTGCCGGAAACTATTTGTACTGTCGGAAGTTATTCCGTGCTTCTCCAGCTCATTGATGAATGGTGTTGTGTTAAACCGGGGCTCGTGGTGAGCTTTGGAAAATCTGTTCCACGGGCATACCTGCTGGCAAATGTCGCAACCGAAAATGTATTTGTTTAAATCTTTGGGTGTCTTATCAGTGAATTCGCTTTTGTGTTCTATAGTTAAGTATGAGATACACTTCCCGGCATCAAGTTCTCCGGGGGAGGTGAGTGCTCCTGTCGGGCATGCATCCAAACATCGTGTGCAGGTGCCGCATCGCTCCTCTTCAGGTTCATCATAAGTTGCTTCAAGAGTGGTGACCAACTCACCGATAAAGAAAAATGATCCCTTATTCCGGTTTATCAAACATGTATTTTTCCCGATCCAGCCTAAACCTGCTTTTGCTGCCCATGACTTTTCAAGAACCGGGGCAGAGTCGGTAAAAACACGAAATTCATGCATGCCAAATTCCGTTGTTATCGCATCTGCCAATTCCTGTAACTTTGACTTTATCACATAATGGTAGTCTGCACCGCGGGCATACATCGACACCTTGTATGGCCTGTCATCTTCCGGGATCGGACAATAATAATTGTATAATACTGAAATAACGGATTTTGCATTATCAACAAGTAGCGCCGGATTAAGCCTTTTTTCAAGGTGATTTTCCATGTAATGCATGGAGGCATGTCTGTTCCGGTTCAGATAATTTTCAAGATAGCTTTTTTCTTCCTCCAGTAATGAAACTTGTGCTATACCGCATGCATCAAAACCAAGCCTTTTAGCTTCTTCTTTTATGAATCTGTTTCTGGTTTCCAAATCCATAGATTCTGTTAGTCGAATAAACTGTTTTGTGCTATCCCGGGAAATTTTCCAAGATGGCGGAAAGCCTTTTCGGTGACTTCTCTGCCTCGTGGAGTCCTGACCAGAAAACCTTCCTGGATGAGGTAAGGTTCATAAACCTCTTCGATAGTGCCGGAGTCTTCTCCTACAGCGGTGGCAATGGTAGTAAGTCCTACCGGCCCGCCTTTGAACTTCTCGATTACGGTGCTGAGAATTTTATTGTCCATCTCATCAAGACCGTAAGCATCAACATTGAGCGCTTCAAGGGAGTATTTTGCGATTTTCAGATCCACGATACCTGTGCCTTTTATCTCAGCAAAGTCACGAACTCTGCGCAAAAGAAGGTTTGCAATCCGGGGTGTTCCTCTGGAGCGCCTGGCAATCTCCAGTGCTGCCTGATCTTCCACAGGTACACCCAGAATTGATGCCGAGCGAAGAACAATGTGTTTAAGAGTCTCTGCATCGTAATAATTTAGCCTGGATGTGATTCCGAATCGTGAGCGCAGGGGAGCAGTCAGTAAGCCGGAGCGTGTGGTAGCACCAATCAGCGTGAATGGGTTGAGCTCAATCTGAACACTTCTGGCATTGGGCCCTGAATCAATTAGGATATCTATTTTATAGTCCTCCATCGCAGAGTAAAGGTACTCCTCAACAATCGGATTCAGACGGTGAATCTCATCGATAAACAGCACATCATTGGTATCAAGGTTTGTAAGCAGTCCTGCCAGTGCTCCGGGCTTATCAAGTACAGGCCCGGAAGTCATTTTTACATCTACCCCGAGTTCATTGGCCACAATATACGACAGGGTTGTTTTTCCCAAACCCGGAGGGCCATGCAAAAGGACATGATCCAGCGCTTCACCACGACGCCGTGCCGCAGTGCAAAAGATCTTTAGGTTCTCTACAACCTTGGGCTGACCTGCAAAAGTGGCAAAATCTGCCGGTCGCAAAGCATTCTCATACTCCTGCTCGACCTGAGTCATGCGGTTTTTGTTTGGATCAAGATTTTCATTCATACACTTCGCTTTCTAAAACCAAAGGTAATAATTCTTATCTTAGCTCCGTTAATATTCCACATGATGAAGAAAGTATTCCTGATATTTCTCGTGCTCTGTATTTATGCATTTCCTGTGATTGCCCAGAACACGGATGGATATGTGAAAGTAAGCCAAAGTATTGAATTGGACAGCCTTCTGGCTCGTGACATGAAATATCATACTGAAAACCCCATGTGGGAAGGGTATCGTATTCAGGTATTTTTCGATGCAGGGAACAATTCAAAAAGAAAAGCGCAGGATGTTATCGAAGGTTTTATCCTTGAATTTGAAGAAATCCCGGCATATCTTTCATTTCGGGAACCCTATTACCGTGTGAGGGTTGGTAATTATCATACCAGGCTGCAGGCTGCCGGAAAGCTGGAAAAAATCTCACGTATCTATCCGGGAGCTTTTGTTGTAATGGAAACTATTAACCCTCAAATACCTTCTTATCAGGAACTTAATCCTCCTGAAGAAAATAATTTTGATGATGAGCTTAATGAACAAGAACCATAATACATATTTATTTGTTATATAAAAAAACCTGCGGCCATGAAAGATATTGTTGTTGGTATCGATTTTAGCGATTGCAGTCTCAATGCACTTGAGCATGCGGCTGTGCTGGCTCAGAAAACCGGCCATGACCTGTTGATGGTTTTCGTAAATAATCCTAACAGAAGTACAAATCTCTTAGGTGAATCTGTGGATGTCATTTCTGAAGCAAAAGAGCGACTCTCGGAACTTCAGGAAGTGTATATGGAGAAATATCCCGATGTGGCTTTCTCATTCAATATCCGCGAAGGAAAAGTTTTTGACAGAATATGCGCCCAGGCTGAAGAGGTGGAAGCTTACATGATCGTGGTGGGAACTCATGGCGCCAGCGGTTTTGAAGAGTTATGGATCGGATCCAACGCCCAGAAAATTGTCTCCATGACTCCATGCCCGATTCTTACTATCCGTCATGCCCGCGAGGTTACAAATGAACTTAAATCTATCGTTTTTCCGATTGACAGCACACTGGAAACACGCCAAAAGGCGCCTTTTACAGCTGACCTGGCAAATGCTTTTGAAGCTAAAGTCTATGTGTTGAAATTGTACTCCACTTCTGTTGAGGCCGTAAGAGCTACAGTGGATGCCTATGCCCGTCAGGTAGTCCAGTATTTCGACGAATTTGGTGTTGATACCATTATTGAAGAAAGGGAAGCAGACAATATTACTAAATCAACCCTTGAATTTGCACGTGAAATTGATGCTAATCTTATTGCGATTATGACTGAGCAGGAAAAAACTGCCATGAACTGGTTCCTGGGAACCTTTGCAAATCAGATGATTAACCATTCCGAATTTCCTGTGCTAAGCATCAGACCTAAAGAGTATATCAGGACTTTATCAAGATAATCCTATCATATAATATAAGTAAGGGCGGATTTGTGTGTCCGCCCTTTTTTTTGTCTTGTACGGACTCATCGGTCCGCCAAAATATATTACTTCATCTCTTCCACAAAGTACTTGTAGAAGTGAGCAATGGTTTCGATTCCTTTATAGAAATTGAAAAGCGGGTAGTTCTCGTTTGGCGAATGAATCGCATCCGACTCCAGTCCGAATCCCATCAGTACTGATTTTGTTTCAAGGATATCATTGAAGCCGGCGATGATTGGAATAGATCCACCACTGCGAACAGGTACAGGACGCTTTCCAAAAGTCTCGGTATAAGCTTTCTCCGCTGCACGGTATGCAGGCAAATCGATAGGACAAACATATGCCTGACCACCATGAAGTGGTTTTACATCTACTTTTACACTTTTTGGTGCAATGGATTCAAAGTGCTTCTTGAAAAGCCCGGCAATCTGCTCATGATTCTGATTGGGAACCAGACGAGTAGAAATCTTTGCATGTGCCTTGGATGGAAGTACAGTTTTGGCACCCTCTCCGGTGTAGCCGCCCCAGATACCGCAAACATCAAATGAAGGACGAATTCCGGTGCGCTCATTTGTGCTATATCCCTTCTCACCATGAAGCTCTTCCACATCAATAGCTTTTTTGTATTCCTCCTCATTAAACGGAGCCTTTGCCATTAATTTACGCTCTTCATCAGAAACAACCAGCACATCATCATAAAATCCCGGAATGGTGATATGATTGTTCTCGTCGGTCATCTGTGAAATAAGATCACAAAGCACATTGATAGGATTGGCAACAGCACCACCAAAAAGCCCTGAATGGAGGTCGCGGTTTGGTCCTGTTACATCAACCTGCCAGTATGCAAGTCCTCGCAGTCCGGTTGTTATTGACGGAATATCCTGAGCAATCAGTCCTGTATCAGAAACCAGGATAACGTCAGCTTTCAGCATCTCTTTATTGTCTTCACAGAACTTATACAGACTTGGAGAACCTACCTCTTCTTCACCTTCAATCATAAATTTCACATTACACGGAAGGTTATCGGTTTTTACAAGCAGTTCGAATGCTTTGGCGTGCATAAAAGCCTGCCCTTTATCATCATCGGCACCACGGGCCCAGATTTTGCCATCTTTTACAACAGGCTCAAAAGGATCTGTATCCCACAACTCCAGCGGGTCAACAGGCATTACATCCATATGGCCGTATACAAGTACTGTAGGTAGTGAAGGATCAATAATCTTTTCTCCGTAAGTTACAGGATTACCTTCTGTTTCCATTACCTCCGCCTTGTCAGCTCCGGCCTCCAGCATCATCTTTTTCCAGTATTCTGCTGCCTTGTACATGTCAGGCTTATGCTTTGAAAGTGAGCTGATCGATGGAATGCGGATCAGATCAAAAAGTTCATCAAGAAAGCGATCTTTATTCGCTTCGATGTATTCATTGATAAAAGTCATAATGAATTGAATTTATGGGTTATTAATATGATATTTTTTTTGAGCTGTTAAAGGTAAAATATTTCTGAGAACTGAGTTTTATTTTATGTTCCTTTAACAGTTTGTGTGTTTCTTATGATTTTAACAATCAACACAATACTCTGTTTATTAAAAGATGCAGTTTTTCTTTTCAGAATACCTCTTTCAGAAATTGTTCCAACACATTAATAAGATATTCCGGATTGTCGGCGTGCAGCCAGTGTGAAGCCCCGGGTACGCTGATTATAGGCCTGTCGCTCCAGAACTTCTCAATTATATCTTCATCATCGTCTTTGATGTATTGTGATAATTCACCCTTAATAAACTGAACCGGAATACCGGGTTTATTGACCGGTGGAGTGATCTCATCAAAAATATCTTCCAGCGCTGTTTCAAGTACTTGAACGTTCGGCTTCCAGGTGAAAAGTTCTTTTCCTGTACGATTCAAATTTTTTAATACAAAGTTTTGAAGACGCTCATCATCAATCTTCTCCTTTACTTTTTCCGAAATCTCTTTTCTGGATGTTATGGAAGTGAGATCTAATGAACTCATAGTTCCCAGGATATTCATATGCGACTGGTTTGCACGATATTTCTTCGGGCTGATATCCATAATAATTGCCGCAGAAGCCTCTCCCGGGTTCTCCTTCAGATATTGAAGCACAACTTTGCCACCCATGCTGTGGCCAATCAACACCGGCTTTGCAATATTGTGGAATTCCATAAATTCTTCCAGGTCTGAAACCATGGCGTAATAGTTCATGCCGTTGTCATGAGGCGAAAGCCCATGATTACGCAAATCAGGAGTAAAAACTGAATATTTCTCTCCAAGCCGTCTGCCATACCAGGCCCAGTTATCAGACAAACCATACAATCCGTGAAGAATTACAACCGGTTTGCCATTGCCGTATTTTCTGTAAAACAGTTCCATTTTTCTTTACGGAAGCTAAAATACAACTATTGATGCTTTTTTTGTATTCAGCACATCATTTTCATTATTATGAACTGTAAGTGCAGAGCTTTGTTTATTTTTACAAAAATATTTTTCCAATGATTAAAGAATTGATATCTGATAAGATTGTTCCGTTAAAACTCACAGATCCTGTGCGCCTGGCAGTGCATATGATGGAAGATAACAAAGTTTCACATCTGCCTGTAGTCGACGGATCATCATACCTTGGACTGATATCAGAATCAAAATTATACGCTGTTGGCGACGATAGTACAGCCATTGGATCGCTGGTTCATGAGCTTGAAACCCATTGCATTTATGAGTCGCAACATTGTTATGATGCATTGAAACTTGTGGCAGGTTTCAGCCTTTCTGTTTTGCCTGTGGTAAACGATGAAAAAAAATTCCTGGGTGTAGTAACTATCAGCGATCTGGTGAGAGATTTTGCGGACAGCATGTCGGTAACAAGCCCGGGTACCGTCATCGTATTGGAAATTGGTCAGCGGGATTACTCAATGGAAGAATTGGCACACATCGTGGAATCCAATGACGCTAAAATTCTTAGCTCCACAATCACCAGCACACCAGATAATATGAAGATGGAGGTTACTCTTAAGGTGAACAGACTTGATGCCGGAAGCATTCTTCAGACACTTCATCGTTATAACTATACTATAAAAGCTTCATACGGTGAAAATGAATATGATGACGGACTGCAGGATCGCTTTCAGGCGCTTATGCGGTATATAAATATCTGATATTTTTCAGCTCATAATATTTGTTAAAGAACTCACTGACTGCAAGGGATTTTGTAAACTTGCATCGCAAAGCAACAATACCATGAGAATTGCACTATTCGGTACCCGTGTTGATAAACAGGATGCTTATTATCTGCAGCAGCTGGTCTCCCGCCTTGAAGGTGCCGGAGCAGGCTTATCCATTTATGAGCCCCTTTATGATAGCCTGAAAAAGCATATCACTTTTCTGAAAACACCACTCTTTTTTAATACCGGTGATTCGATACCGGCAGATACTGATTACCTCTTTAGTATTGGTGGCGATGGAACCATGCTTGGCACAGTGCCTCTGATTCATGATAAAGGTATTCCTGTACTTGGAATTAATCTCGGGCGGCTGGGATTCTTGTCCTCGGTGCCGAAAAAGAGCATTAATTCCGCACTTGAGGAAGTGCTTGCCGGAGGATTTACCCTTGATAAACGGACATTGGTCCGCCTTGACTGTAAAGAAAACCCTTTCGGGGATATAAACTACGCCCTTAATGAAGTGAGTATCAATAAAAGTGAACCCCTCTCAATGCTAAATGTGGAGGTTTTTGTAAATGAAAAATACCTGAATACTTACTGGGCCGATGGTCTTTTAGTAGCAACTTCCACTGGATCTACAGCATATTCGCTGAGTTGCGGCGGGCCAATCATCACTCCCGAAAGCCATTGCTTTGTGATTACACCCATAGCATCACACAATTTACCCGTACGCCCTATCGTTATTCCTGACGACAGTATTATCCGGATCCGGGTAACCGGAAGAGAGAAAAAATACATCGTCGGGCTCGATAGCCGGAAGGCTGAATTTGATTCACCGGAGGACTTTATAATCCGTAAAGAAGCATTTACATTTAATATGATAATACCCGACAGTGAAGAGTTTTTCAAAACCATACGCGAAAAATTGATGTGGGGCCTGGATATACGGAATTAACAGTAATGTGGTTTGTAAAAAATAGCGTACTTTTACGCCCTGAATTATGAAGAAACTTTTTGTCTTTGTTGCCGTTATCGTTTTAAGCCTTCCGGTTTTTGCCCAACGTGGTGAGTTTGGCCCGCTGCTCGGTGCTGTCTACTACGTAGGTGATATTAATCCCGGAACGCCCTTCTCCTCTGCAAATGTTGCCTATGGAGCCCTTTACCGCTATAACTTTAATCAGCGCTGGACACTCCGCGGTACATTCCTGCGTGGTGACCTTGACAACAGCGACCTTACAGCCGGAAATACTCCCGAAAGAGAGTGGGCTTTTTCAAGTACCGTGAACGAAATATCGGCCCAAATGGAGGTGAACTTTCTTCCTTATATCACGGGAGGTACTCATAATTTCTTCTCTCCCTATCTTTTTGGTGGCCTGGCAGTTCTTTTTGGTAACGGAAACTCAAATCAGGGCGGGTACAATATTCTTGTGCCTTCAATGCCGTTTGGTATGGGCTTCAAACTAAGTCTTTCAAAGCGATTCTGCCTTGGAGGTGAATGGGGGTATCGCAAAACCATGTCTGATAACCTGGATGATATGCCGCACCTCAACCTTGACGGCAGCAGGCTTAGTAATTCTCAGAATAACGACTGGTACTCATTTGCAGGTTTAACACTTACTTATTCCCTGCGGCTCGAAGACCCGAAAAGATGTACCGATTTCCAAAACCGATTCGGCTATTAAAACATAATATTGAAATCTCATGGACCTGAAAGAAAAGATTGACCTGAAAAAACTACCAAAGCATGTGGCCATCATAATGGATGGCAACGGTCGTTGGGCTATGCAGCAGGGTCAATCCAGAAGCTTTGGCCATGAACATGGTGTAATACCTGTAAAAGAGTGTGCTGAAGCTGCAGCTGAATTGCAAATCCAGTACCTTACACTATATGCTTTCTCCACAGAAAACTGGAACCGCCCGAAAGATGAAGTGATGGCTCTTATGGGCCTGCTCGTGGAAACTATCAATAAGGAAGTTGAAACCCTCCAGAAAAATAACATTCGCCTTCAGGCAATTGGTGATATCCAATCGCTGGGTGAAGGTCCCGGAGAAAAACTCAGAGAAGCGGTTGATGCCACAAAAAATAATTAAGGTCTTACACTTATCCTTGCATTGTCGTACAGCTCCAGATGGGAGATTACCAATGCTGTGAAGAAAATATCCACAGATGTGCTTAATGGCACTTTGTCTGTTGATCAAATCTCAGAGAACACCATAAATCAATACCTGGAAACTCATAATATCCCCGATCCGGAACTCCTTATCCGTACCAGTGGTGAATTAAGAATCAGTAATTTCCTGCTTTGGCAAATCGCTTATGCAGAACTCTGTTTTACCACAAAATTATGGCCTGATATCAGAAAAGATGACTTCTTTGAAGCGATTCTTGAATTTCAGGGAAGAGAACGACGTTTCGGGAAAACAAGCGAACAGTTAGAAAATAATAATTCATGAAATACCGCATTCTTTTATTTCTGGCCCTCTTATTCTCTTTACCAACAGTGTTGTCAGGGCAGGTTACACTAAGTGATGACCTCAACGACATTGACTATTTGTCGCCCAAAAAATATATCCTCGGCGGTTTAACTGTCAGTGGTGTTCAGTATCTTGATGAAAATGTACTTAAAATGGTTTCCGGTTTAACCGTTGGTGCCGAAATTCAGGTGCCCGGAGAAGAAGTTACACGGGCAGTGGAAAACCTTTGGAAACAAGGACTATTCGAAGATATTCGTATCACCGCTACTGCAATTACCGAAGGACAGATATTTCTAAACATTGAACTCCTCGAACGACCCCGCCTGTCTAAATATGCTATTAAAGGCGTGAAAAAATCTGAAGCTGATAAACTGCGCGATGAAATTAAAGTTGTCCGGGGAGATGTGATTACCGACAACCTTGTTGTAAGAGCCAAAACTCAAATTAAAGATTATTATACTGAAAAAGGTTTTCTGAATGCTGAGGTTACCATAAATCAGGAACGCGATACCACAGAAATTAATTCTGCTATCCTCAATATACTTGTGGATAAAAAGAAAAAGGTTAGAATTCATAATATTAGTTTTGAGGGTAATAAAAACCTTAGAGATAATAAGGCTAAAGCTGTTTTTAAAGAGACAAAAGAGAAAAGTCATTTTACACCACTGACTTACCTGGATACACTGTTCCTGTCTACTGTTAAAGCTGCTCCATCATTTGATATGGGAAGAATCCTTGCTGTCTTTACCAATTATGCAACCGATAATATCAGGCTGAGGGTTTTTAAAGGCTCAAAATTTATTGAAGAAAACTATGAAGAGGATAAACTCCTGCTGACAAAAAAGTATAACTCTTTGGGATTCCGTGACTTTCAGATCGCTAGTGATACGGTTTATCCTCATGATGAGAACAGTATTCAGCTGGATATAACTGTTGATGAAGGAAATAAATACTACTTCAGAAATATCGACTGGATTGGTAATACAAAATATGATTCTGAAACCCTTAACTCCATTCTAAAGATTAAGAAAGGGGATGTATATAATCAGGAAGAACTTGATGCAAACCTTAGTTTTAACCCTAACGGGCTCGATGTTTCTTCTCTTTATATGGACGACGGATACCTGTTTTTCAATGTGACTCCTGTGGAAGTGAATGTTGAAAACGATAGTATTGATCTTGAACTTCAGATTCGTGAAGGGAAACAGGCAACAATAAATGATGTTTCCATAATTGGTAACTCGCGTACAAACGACCATGTGATTATTCGTGAAGTCCGTACCCGACCTGGTGATCTTTTCTCCCGGTCAAATATTATCCGTACTACACGTGAGTTGTCGCAGCTCAACTATTTTAACGCTGAAACTATTACTCCTGATGTTGAGCCTAATCCTGCCGACGGAACTGTGGATATTTCTTATGGCGTGGAAGAGACCAGCTCTGACCAGGTAGAACTCTCCGGCGGATGGGGGTACGGAAGAATTATCGGTACCATCGGTGTCTCTTTCAATAACTTCTCCGTTAAGAATATGTTTAAGAAAAAGGCATGGAGACCAATTCCTACCGGTGATGGTCAGAAACTTAGTATTCGTGCTCAATCGTATGGAACTGGTTATATAAGTTTTTCCACCTCTTTTACAGAACCCTGGCTTGGCGGTAAGCGACCTAATGCTTTCAGTGTAACATATTATTATTCGCTTTTCTCCAATGGTGTTTCAAGAGATGATGCCACATACCGCGGGCTGAACATTAACAGCCTCTCTTTCGGGTTGGGAAGAAGACTTCAGTGGCCTGATGACTTCTTTACGCTCTATCAGAATATTAACCTTATGCGCTATAGCCTCGATAACTATGCCGGTATTTTTGCTTTTGGTGATGGTAATGGTGACTATAACAGCGTGAGCTACGGTGTTACTCTCAGCCGAAATTCTGTCGATGCCCCAATATATCCACGCCGTGGTTCTGAAGTAAGCATTGGGCTTGAAGTTACACCTCCTTATTCTCTCTTCTCTCAGCAGGATTATTCTGCAATGGAAGACATCGATAAGTATAAATGGATCGAATTCCATAAATGGGATTTTAAAGCTGCTTTCTACCAGAAGATTGCAGGAAACCTGGTTGTGATGGCAAGGTTGAAGTATGGTTTCCTGGGTGCTTATAACAAGGATATTGGTGTGACGCCATTTGAACGATATTATCTTGGTGGCGACGGGCTGAGCGGATACAGCAACTTCGATGGACGGCAAATTGTTGGTATGAGAGGTTATTCAAACGAAAGCCTTACACCATTGTATTACTATAATGAAAACCTCGGTGGTACTATCTATAATAAGAATACCCTGGAGTTACGTTACCCGCTCTCTCTGAATCCTTCTGCAACAATTTATGCACTGACATTCCTGGAGGCCGGTAACTCCTGGCTGAAATTCTCCGAATTTGACCCTTTCAAACTCTACCGCTCTGCAGGTTTCGGTGTGAGAATCTTCCTGCCGATGTTTGGTGTTTTAGGCCTCGACTGGGGTTATGGGTTTGACGATGTTCCGGGAATTCCTTCTGCGAATAAAGGCCAGTTCCACTTCTCTATTAACGGATCTATTGATTAATGATATTTTGGTACGAAATTTGGTTTTCCCTGCTTCGTGAATAAAAATCAAAAGGAAAAAATATGAAAAAGATCATTCTAATCATCGCCCTCGTAATTGGTGCTTTCAGCATCTCTAACGCTCAGAAATTTGCCTATGTCGATACCGACTACATTCTGAAAAATATCCCCGACTATAACGATGCCCAGGCTGAAATTGATGACCTGGCAGCACAATGGCAAAAAGAAATCGAAAAGAAATTTAGTGAAATTGACGCAGCTTACAAAAAGTATCAGGCCGATGCTGTTCTTCTCCCCGAAGATATGAAACGTAAGCGCGAAGAAGAGATTATTCAAATGGAAAAAGATGCCAAAAATCTGCAGAAAAAATATTTCGGGCAGGAAGGCGATCTCTTTAAAAAAAGACAGGAACTTGTGAAACCTATTCAGGAAAAAGTATATAATGCAATCGAAGAAATATCCAATGCCAACAATTATGGAATGGTCTTCGATAAAGCAGGAAGTACTACAATATTGTACGTCAATGCCAGATATGATATCAGCGATGAAGTACTCGACGAATTAGGTTACTCCTATTAATTGTTAAAGAATTATAACTCTTGTGGTTTAAACGGTTTTTTATTTAAATTTGCCGACATACTAACAAATAGAAGAAATGAGAAACGTTGTTAAAATTTTTGTTGTTGTAGCCCTCGTAGTTGCGGGTTCTTTTCATGCTAACGCGCAGACTAAAGCTAAATTCGGTCACCTTAACTTCGCCGAACTCTATTCAATGATGCCCGGTCAGGATACTGTCAAAACTCAATATGAATCTTATGCCAGAGATATTCAAACTCAGTTTACTGCCATGCAAACTGAGTATGAATCAAAGCTGACAGATTATCAAAGTAATGCCGCTACCATGTCGGATATTATTCGTGAAACAAAGGAAAAAGAAATTATTGACCTTCAGACTCGTATCGAGAATTTTCAGTATAGCGCACAGGAAAAACTTGCAAATAAAGAAGCTCAGTTAACAGCGCCAATCATTGAAAAAGCTAAAGAAGCTGTTGAAGCAGTTGCTAAAGAAAATGGTTATACCTACATCTTAAACAGCACTGAAGGACTGTTGCTTTATGCTGAACCTTCACAGGATATTATGCCTTTGGTTAAAAAGAAACTTGGTCTGTAACCGATTAAGTCATGAAAATATTTTAAGCTGCTTCTTATTGGGGCAGCTTTTTTTATTTGCTCTTTTTCAGATCTTCAGCTTCAAACATCAGGGGTAGGAGATCGCCAATCTTTTCTATGGCGTAAATCTTACCTTTCTTATTTCCCATAATAACTCTTACAGGGCTGCTGTGACGCGTTTCTGTTTCAGCCATCACCTGCCTGCAGGCACCACATGGTGTCACCGGACCCTCGATTTCAAAATCTTCAGCATCAGCAGTTACAGCGATAGCTTTTACTGCCACATCCGGGTATCGTGCTCCGGCAGCAAAAAGTGCAACCCTC
This sequence comes from Marinilabiliales bacterium, assembly GCA_002869405.1. GTDB lineage: Bacteria > Bacteroidota > Bacteroidia > Bacteroidales > BM520 > BM520. Next base: position 13,304 of record PKSY01000241.1, on the reverse strand, counting down.
TCGGCACACAAACCGCTGGGATATGCCACATTCTCCTGATTACTTCCGGGAAATACCTCCCCGTTTTCCAGTAAAACAGCAGCACCAACATGATATTTACTGTATGGAGCATAAGAACCCTCCATTGCTGTTATCGCATCCTCTAATAGCTTTCTGTCATCGGAATTCAATTCATCAATACCATCATACATCTGTACCGGAACTTCAATTTTATATGTTTTCATCACTTTGTGTTTTAGGTTTTTCCCCTTTGGGTGATAACGTTCCCCAAAGAAAGAGACTATAAAAGAATGCGGTAAATGTTGAACCCGCCTGTGTCTCAAGCGTGTCTTCCGCAATAAATGATAATACTACTATGCTCAGAATTACTGTGAAATACCAGACTCTGTGTCGCTTTAATTTATATGGGGGATAGAAAAAACCTGCAAAAAATACCAGTAAACCCATCACCCCAAGTGCAATGGCTATAGAAAGATATTGGTTATGAGCTCTGTGTCTGTATTCAGGTAAAAGTCTCGAATTAGTTTCAATGTAATATTGTTTGAAACTCTTTTTAAGGTCTCCCGTACCAACTCCGAAAACAGGATGCGCCATGAAAATATTCCATCCCGCTTTCCAGTACTCGCGACGCTGTAGCATGCTGTTTCCATTTGGATTTCCTGTTCTTCGGAAAAGATCCATCCCGAAAAGCATCTGGTATATCCTTCCACGGACACTAAACTTTGAAATATAATAGTGATTGGCAACACCGCCCTCAATGGCTCGGATATCAGCATCACTTAATGCAGCTATTCCGTCGGCATCTTTCCGCAGCCCCCGTGAATTAAGATATCTTATCAGTGTTACCTTTAACTCCTGATCTTTGTGGTCGTGGCCATGAAAATCCATCCCGCTGCGCCCGGCCCAGGCCTCTTCCAGCTCCTCCGGACAAATATATAATCCGATGTAACTACCATTCTCAACTCCCGGGAAATGTATTGTATCGTGTGTATAGGTGTTGCCACGGGCTGTCTTCGTATCAAGATCCTCATATCTAAATGATTCCACAGAAGTATATTCATGTATCATAGTGTATAATGAATACCCGGCAACCATTACCATGAGTCCCAGAAAAACCGGAATGATTGTTCGTAATACCCTGTTTTGTAAACCGAAAACATACATTAAAAATACTATGCCTGCAGTGATAGCAAAGATTAGTAATCCTGTGGGACTTTTCATTATCAATAGAAAAAGAAAAAGCCAGACTCCCAAAATGAGTGCCACAAGACGGTAAATATTTTTTAATCCGCTTTTGCGGGATAAGGTCAGATATATTGTGATGAAAACTCCCAACACAATATTCAGGGCAAGCCTTACATGACTGATGTGCGGCGAGATTTCACGAATATCAGTAATGTCTTTTGTGAAAAGAATAAAAATCCCTTCAGCTGAAGCTGCAAACAAAGCAAAAAGATAGACTCCCATCAAACTGTTAAGCTGCTTCTTCGACAGTGCCGGCATTGTGCTGAAAACTACAGGTAAAAGTAGCATTGGAAGTTTTATCCTCAGATCTCTGAATCCATAGGCATAATCCTGCGTCCATAACATCCCGATGATATGAATACCAATAATCGAGAGAAAAATAAGGGCTTCTTTCTGTCTCCATAAACCGGAGAATAATTTGCCGAATAACACCAATGGCCACTTTATTCCGGGGTGCTCGCCTTCTTCCAAAACCCGTTCAATACCGTAACTAAGCCAGGCTCCGACAAGGATAAACTGAGATATACTCATTAAAAACCTGGAAGTCGGAAGCCCCAAAAGCATTATGGCGATTCCCGACAGGTAGAGGTACAGACTAACTCTTTTGTGTGGCATGACCGTAGTTTTAGGGTTTTAAAATGCCTTCATAGCGCTCTTTGTCGCGAATTACTGAAACTGCTTCCCTGACTACAGGATCAAAATTCAGATTTGCCTTTAGCATTCCTTCCTGGTAATAGTATCGTGGCAGCAACTCCAGACGGATAAATTCTGATATCTGATCACGGAATTCATAGAGATCGCTTTGCTTGTCGTGAGCCAGTGCCTGATGCAGAGCCTCTAACTCCTCCTTAATCGCGTCATGATATTTATCTTCCTTACTGGCTTTTTCAAGCTTCTCCAGAATAAACTCACTTTCAGTTTTGTATTCAAAGCCTCGTTGTTTCAAAAACTCCTCAAAGGCAGCGTACATTTCATCTGAAACCTCAAATTTATCCGGCTCAGGAGCCTCAGGGTTTTCCCAGTACCATTGGGTGCAAAAGTCAAAAATCAACTGCTGTGAGAGTAAACTTGCAGTAATATCATGTAACTCACCATTGTCAGGATCAATGTCGGGAATAATACCTCCTCCGTCCAATACAGTTCTGCCGGCTTTTGTTTTGAAGGCTGTCATCAGTGAATCCGGAATTCTTCCTTTTCCATTATCCCCGTCATCAGAATAATCTATTGCCTGAATACACCTGCCACTGGGGATGTAGTATTTTGCTACCGTAATTTTTATCTGTGAATTATAAATCACCGGAACAATATTCTGGACTAATCCTTTCCCAAAAGTTCTGGATCCAATGATTACTCCGCGGTCGAGATCCTGGATTGCCCCTGCTGTAATTTCACTTGCTGATGCACTTCCACCGTTTACCAGAACTACCAGAGGTATATCCGGATCAATAACACCCATTCTTGTGTGGTGATCTTTACTCTTCTCAGGAAGTCTCCCTTTTGTACTTACAATAAGCTCATCTTTGTCGACCCACAGATTGACAATATCCACTGCCTCATTCAGAAGTCCGCCGCCATTACCCCGTAAATCGAGGATTATCCCTTCAAGATTGTTCTCGGTTTTTAATTCAATAAACGCCTTCCGTACATGGCTTGCAGCATGTTGTGTAAACGAAGAGAGTGTTATATATCCTATGTTCTCATCAGTCACTCCGTAATAAGGAATATCATCCACCTGAATTTTTTCCCTTTCAATCTCAAATTTCAGTGGTTTCTCTTCACCGTAACGTTTGATTTTAAGCTCAAAAGATGTTCCCGGCTGACCCTTAAGCATATTGCTGACCTCCTGTGTGGAGAGGTCTTTTGTGTCATGACCGTCAATTTCAATAATCAGGTCACCGGCTTTAAGACCGGCCTTGTCGGAAGGAGAATCCTTGTATGGTTCAGAAACCACCACATACTCTCCGTGTTGCTGAATCAGTGCTCCCATACCTCCGTACTGTCCCGTAGTCATAAAACGGAAATCTTCAATTTCAGATTCCGACTTGTAAACAGTATATGGGTCAAGTGTTTTAAGCATGGCATCAATAGCAGCCTTTGACATTTCTCCCGGCTTTATCTCATCTACATAATTGTTATTAAGCTGCTTAAAAACATCTGCATAAATTTCAAGGTTTTTTGAAATCTCAAAAGCATTGTATTGCTGCCCAATAGATGGAACAGCCATTATCAAGAGAATGAATACAATAAAACTGGATTTTATGCGCATAGTAAAAGTTTTTTTATGGTACGGGGTCATGTCCTGATCCTCCCCAGGGGTTACAGGAAACAATTCTTTTTATTGCCAGCCAGCCTCCTTTCAGCGGCCCGTGCTTTTTAATCGCCTCAATGCTGTACACCGAACATGTTGGTGTATACCTGCAAGATGGAGGTAATAGTGGACTTATTGCTCCCTGGTAAAACCTGATTGGCAGTATCATTATGTATGAAATGATTTTTCTCATTCACCATTGCTTCCGAAATGCTCGCTTCCGGAAATATTCTGTTTCTTAATTTCTTTTTTGATCTGATGTAAAATTAAGGATATTTTTTCATCTGCCAGCCCGTATGATGGTATTGATCTGCCACTATATACGATTCCTATATGCAGTGTAATACCTTTTTGATTTAAGAACTCATAAATCTCTGTTTTGTTGCATCGGTAAGCTTCGCGAAGTAATCTTTTGATTCTGTTCCGGTCGACGGCACGTTTGAAGTTTCGCTTTGGAACTGAGAAGAGAACCCTTGCCGGATAGGTCTGTGGTTTGCTGCTGATGAGGAATTTTGCAGAATACCCGGGTGTAAAAACTGATTTACCTTCACGAAAAAGAGTACTTATATCCTTTCTGTGACATAATCGTTCCTCTTTCGTAAAGGTAAATCCGCTCATATGTCGCTCCGAAGAGCTATTTGTTTTTATTCTTTTTCAGGTATTCATCAATGGCCATACTCATAGACGGGGCAGTCTTTGTCGGTGCTGTGATGTTCAGTGTCATCCCGGCTTCTTCGACAGCCTTGGTAGTCGTTGGACCAAATGCAGCAATCATTTTATCTTCCTGTTTGAAGTCAGGAAAGTTTTTGAATAATGATGCTACACCACTGGGGCTGAAGAATACCAACAGATCGTACTTGGAAAGATTCAGATCTGACAGGTCACTTGCTACAGTACGATATAGCACAGCCTTATTAAAGGTTATGTTATTCTCTGCTAACAGATTTGGAATTGTTGCTTTATGGATGTCAGAACAAGGAAGCAGGAATGTTTCATTCTTGTGCTTTTTGATGATATCCATCAAGTCAAGAAACGATTGCTGTCCGTGGAAAATCTTTCTTTTCCGGTACTGAACATACTTCTGAAGGTAAAACGCAATGGATTCACTGACACAGAAATATTTCATGGTATCAGGAATTTCCACACGCATCTCTTCAGCGACACGGAAAAAATGATCTACGGCATTTCTGCTGGTAAATATTATTGCAGTATGTTCCTGGATATATACTTTATCCTTCCTGAAATCACGGGCGCTTATTCCCTCAATCTTAATGAATTTGAAATAATCAATCTTTAAATTGTGCTTCTTGCCCAATTCAAAATATGGTGACTTCTCCGGATCTGCAGGCTGCGGCTGCGAAATTAAGACATTTTTAATTTTCACGACTCCCTCTGTTTGTTCCCTGTTTCTGTTATATCTGACTGTTTCCTGCAAGGATTTTTCCTATAACCATTACAGGTACAATTTCAAGGCTGCAAAGATATAAAAATAAATAGAAAAGGGAAAACTGCGACACACTTAAACCTATTGCTACTGCTCTTATCATTCTGTATATAAAGGTCAGGCCCAGAATGCTTAACCCCGCAATAAAAATTGCCGGGGTAGGAGAGTATGTTGTAATAAATAATATGGGAAGCAATATTAGTCCGTTGACACAACTTATGATAAAGTCGTCCAAAATGACCAGAAAACTGGCCTCTCTGGTTTCAAAAATACGACCTGAAATAAAGTATATCCCCGATTTTGTTAGAAAAAACAGTGTGTATCCAATGAATATTTTGACAAATAGACTGATGCCGCTGTCAACAAATATATAGCTGTCGCCAAGAAAGAAATTTGCCTGATATGTAAACATACTCAGACCTATAAGAAAAATTCCGTATAGAAAAATTCCGGTCCGTTCTGAGATGAAATTTCCATCTCTTGTAAATTGATGAAGATTGTAAAACTGAAAAAACGTTTGTATTGACTGTCGAAACCGGTGATTAAAATTGTATAAAATGATGCTGATACCACAAAGCGACAGAACTAAAAGAATGAAAATCCAGTCACTGGTACCTTCAGGCATTATCCGCATGTGTGGATATGCTGAGCCATCACCTGATACTATTCCTCCTTTACCCTGAATGATAGCGGATTGAAAGGTCTCTGTAAGGTCTCTGATTAAGGTTTCTGTCATCACCATTTATGCAAAATAACACATTTTCACGTTATCTTTTTCTTCATTTGGAAATTATTTCTGCTTCAGTTTAGGAGATACCTTAATAATATTCTATTTTTGGGCGCATTTTGACAGTAGAGGGGCGCATTTTGCCTGATTAAACTTTTCAAATTGCTTTTCAAATTGCGTATTTTGTTTTTATTTGTATTATTTTAATATAGAATTTAATGGAACTTTTAGATCAAATTTGGGCAAATGCACGAACAGCCCAAAAACGTATTGTTCTCCCCGAAGCTGAAGAAGAAAGAACCCTCAGAGCTGCAGATCAGATTATTGCTGAAAAACTTGCACTCCCGGTTCTGATTGGAAACCCTGGCCTTATTAAAAAACAGGCACAGGAATGGGGATTGAAAAACATTGAAAACGCAGAGATTGTCAATCCTGTTGATCACCCCAAACGCCGCGAATATATTGATCTTTTGGTTTCATTACGTAAGCATAAAGGTGTTGATGAGGAAAAGGCTCAGACACTGGTTAATGATCCACTCTATCTTGCCACCCTGATGATTAAAAATGGTGATGCTGATGGTGAAGTTGCCGGTGCCATGAATGCTACAGGTAATGTACTTCGCCCAGCGTTCCAGATTGTAAAAACGCTTCCCGGAATCAGCGTTGTTTCAGGTGCTTTCCTGATGATGCTGAAGGATAACCCTTATGTTCCCGGTAATCTTCTCGTATTTGCCGACTGCGCCGTGCATCCCAATCCTACAGCGGAAGAACTGGCACAAATCGCTATCTGTACAGCACAGACCGCTAAATCTATTGCCGGAATCAGTCCGCGTGTGGCCATGTTGAGCTTCTCGACCAAAGGATCAGCAAAACATGAAATGGTTGATAAAGTAGTGGAAGCAACCGCCATAGCCAAAAAAATGGCTGAAGCGCAAAATATGGATGTGGTTATTGATGGTGAACTTCAGGCTGATGCAGCTATAGTTGAAGCTGTTGGTAAAAAGAAGGCTCCTGACAGCGAGGTGGCAGGAAATGCCAATGTGCTGGTTTTCCCAACGCTTGAAGTTGGTAACATTGGTTATAAATTAGTGCAGCGCCTCGCCGGAGCTGAAGCTATCGGCCCGGTTTTACAAGGTATGGCCGCTCCTATTAACGACCTCTCCAGAGGTTGTTCCGTTAGTGATATCGTTAACCTGGTTGCTATTACTGCTAATCAGGCTGCAGGATTATAAATACTTTTACTTAACGTCTAAAAAATTAAGAAATGAAAATTGTTGTGCTAAACTGCGGTAGTTCCTCGATCAAATATCAACTCTTTGAAATGCCGGAGCAAACCGTTTTAGCGAAAGGTCTTGTTGACAAGATCGGCATTAGTGGCTCTTGCATCAAGCATCAGAAGGAAGGCGCTGATAAAGTTACTCTTACTGACGAAATTCCGGATCATAAGACCGGTATTCAGAAAGTTATTGGTCTGCTCACAGATTCTGAGCATGGCAGCCTTAAAAGTATTGAAGAAATTCAGGCTGTTGGCCACCGCGTTGTGCATGCCGGTGAAAAATTTAATGGCTCAGTAAAAATTACCGGTGCCGTTATTGATGCCCTGAAAGAGTGTATCCACCTCGCTCCGCTGCATAACCCTCCAAACCTTGAAGGTATTTATGCAATTACTGAAGTGCTGCCAAGTGTTCCACAGGTTGGTGTTTTTGATACTGCTTTCCATCAAACAATGCCAAGAGTAGCATACCTCTACGGCCTTCCTTATAAATATTATGAAAAATATGCTGTTCGTCGTTATGGCTTCCATGGCTCTTCGCACCGATATGTTTCGAAAAAAGCTTGTGAAGAGGCCGGTATCGATTATAATTCTGCAAAAATTATTACTTGTCACCTCGGAAATGGTAGCTCTTTAGCTGCAATTAAAGACGGAAAATCCATTGATACTTCAATGGGTCTTACTCCTCTCGAAGGTGTTATGATGGGCACAAGAAGTGGCGATCTTGACATCGGTGCAGTGCTCTCAATTGCTGACCTTGAAAACCTCTCTATCGACGATGTGAACGTGCTGGTAAACAAAAAGAGTGGTATTCTTGGTATCTCCGGTCTTAGTTCTGACATGCGCGATGTGGAAATAGCCGGCGACGAAGGACACGAAATGTCAATGCTTGCGCTTGAGATGTATGCTTACCGCGTGAAGAAATATATCGGTGCTTATACTGCTGCCCTGGGTGGCGTTGACCTTATTGTATTTACCGGTGGTGTTGGTGAAAATGATACCCGTTCACGTAACAGAATCATGGAAGGCCTTGAATACCTCGGTATTGATTTCGATTATGACCTCAGCCTGAAAACCCGTGGTAAACTGAAAACCATTACCCGCGAAGGTTCCAAAGTTAAGGTGATGGTAGTTCCTACCAACGAAGAGCTGGTTATTGCATCCGATACCTATGGCCTTGTTGCTCAATAATTTTATTTCAGATATATAAAAAAAAGGCTGTTCGGATTCCGGACAGCCTTTTTTTGTGGTGTACTGAGAGATGTTGTCCGGTAGAGCCCCACCGCCGTGGGGCTCTCACATAAAATGAATGACACCGCCGTGGGGCGCTCAATCGAATCATGAAACATCGCCATGGGGCTCTCGTTGCGATATCTCCATATTACCCCGAGACACCATAAATGGCCTTCTCTCCGGCATAACGTTTAATATAATGTGGCCTGGAGAGCCGACGATTCATCGCGGCTCGGGTGTGCTCTGTTTAATTTGGAGTTTTTGTGAGTTTTAGGAAGTCATAAAAGCTCCTTGATTGGAAATCATTTATCACTAATCGACTTAAGTCTCTTTTGAATTCTATTCTTGGAAACTTTACTCACACCACAATCAGCAGCGAAATCAGGCCAATAAGAAATTGCCTCCTGAACCTGGTTAATAATGTTATTTGCATTTCTAATGCTAAAGATATCAGCTAATTCCAAAAGTTGTTTTCTGCCAGGATTTGCTCCTTCACCGTTCACTAAGGTACTGTGTTCGTTGATTGCAGTTGATGAATAGGTTAAATCATAGGCTGGAGACATGGACCAATTTCCATTTTCGTCCATTAACCAGGAGAAGTTTTTGGAATGATCGTCCAGATTATAGCTATATACATTGAAAGCAGCTCTGCGTAAAGCTTTTTCCCGGGCTGCTGCATTTTTTTCTAACTGGTATGCGACATCAATAATATGTCCGTAATCGATATTGCTTACTCTGAAATTATCATGAGTAAGCCCGGCCATTGAATGCATATGTAGTCGTTTATTTCCAATTCTATCGAAACGTTTTGTTGCAAATACCTGCATTCCTTTTGCACTTTCAAGGAGCATTGATTCGCTCATTTCGATTCCTGCAACCTTGGCCATTTTGTAATAAGCAAATTCAATATTGGCAATGTCTTTTGGATCAGAAGAACTGGGGAATTTTACTATCCAGTATTGGAACCCATCAGGTAAAGTAGAACGGCCATGAATTAGTTTATTCTTTTCATGATTATAACCAACATTTACCTTTGGCCTTGCACCACCGGAAGAACCTCCCAGGAACATTAATTCATCAATAAGTTCCGGAGTAGTGCCTTCATACACATCATCCATTGCCGTTTTAATGAGATCGATATTAATTTCATTGCCAAGGTTTTCAGGTTCGGTAATTGCCGGACGGTATATAAGCGCTCCCTTGCCCGTTTCGCCCACATATGCAAGTTGGTCCAAAATATTGATATCATTTAGCGAAAACCCTCTTTTTTCAAGCGCCCTGTTTAATAGTAACATACCCCAACCGTCAGGAAGTGAATCGTCGAATAAACCAAAAATCCCTCGAAAGGGAACCGGATCAGCTACCTGAATGCTATTGTTGAATTTTAATCTGAATGGAGAAAGGTTTAAATGAAGGTTTAAAAATTCATCATCATACTTAAAGTGGATTAACCTATCTTCAAGAATCAGTTTTCCAACAAGTATTTCACCTTTTGAGAATTGAGTAAAAACATTCAGCGATTTAGTCCCTTGTGGTGAATTTATATAACGTTTAATCTTCATTACTGGTATGACTTAAATAAATCTTCAACTTTTTTATTTCCTTTTGGTAAAAGTAATTCCTCGAAATCAGAAAGACGTTCTAAAGCTTCTGCTATTTTTAATAAAGACTCAAAAGATATACGGCCGGTACGTTCAAAGCGTTTTATGCTACCATATGAAACACCGGATTTTACTGAAAGGTCGGCTTGCGTAAGTTTCAATTCCTTTCGTAAGGCAGCAGTATTTGATGCTGTTGATATTAAAACATCGGATGGCAATTTGTTAACACTAAATTTTCCCATAACAGATAAAATATTATCCAAATCTACGGAATAATTCCAATATAGACAAAATATTATCTGTTTATCATCTCTACTAACCTTGTTCTCCGAACCTTAAGATACGCACGTCGGTGCGTATTTACCGGGATGGGTTGTCCGGTAGAGCCCCACCGCCGTGGGGCGCTCAATCGAATCATGAAACATCGCCATGGGGCTCTCGTTGCGATATCTCCATATTACCCCGAGACACCATAAATGGCCTTCTCTCCGGCATAACGTTTAATATAATGTGGCCTGGAGAGCCGTCGATTCATCGCGGCTCGGGGTGACAGATATGCTGTGTGGCTCTTGATAGCGATCAAATTTCCCCCGTGATTCCGATGATTATCGGAACTGTGCTTCCTCAGGGACTCCGTGTCCTTATCTATAATATAAAAGGCCATACCCATCAGGTACAGCCTTTCAAATATCATATTTACAATCTCTTAGTCCAGCTCTGCCATTAGCTCGTCCGTCATCTCCAAATTGTGATAAACGTTCGTGACATCATCATCCTCTTCAAATGCATCAATCATTTTCATCACTTTTTTAGCAGATTCAAGATCGAGTTTCTCTGTGTTGTTTGGAATACGCTGAAGCTCTGCATTCTCAGGTTCGATACCCATCTCCTCGAGCTTCTTCATCATATTCCCAAAATCATCCATGCCGGTAGTGATGGTGATTACATCATCTTCGACTTCAAAATCCTCAGCTCCGGCATCAATAATCTCAAGCTCGAACTCCTCAATATCCATCTCACCCTGCTTGATGGTAAAAACGCCTTTCCTGTCAAACAGAAAGCTTAAAGAACCGTTTTTGCCCATACTGCCATTATACTTGTTATAAATAGCCCTGACATTGGATACCGTACGTTGGGTATTATCCGACATGGCCTCAACAAACACTGCAATTCCGTGAGGTGCATAACCTTCGTAGGATAGCTCTTCAAAATTGGCAGCATCTTTTTCTTTACCTTTATTTATAGCTCTCTGGATGTTATCCTTTGGCATACTGGCTCCTTTTGCATTGGCAATTGCCAGACGAAGGCGCGGATTTGCTTCCGGGTCAGGGCCACTCTCTTTAACAGCTATTGTTATATCCTTAATGATCTTTGAGAAGATCTTCGAACGCTTCGCATCATTGGCGCCCTTTTTCCTTTTAATGGTTGACCATTTATTATGTCCTGACATAAATTTGTAGTTTAAAAATGTGATTTAAAAACCTTTTTGAGCGTGTAAAAGTACAAATTTTTTTCATCTTTTCTTTGCGCTTCATCCATAGCTAGTGATTTGCTATATGCACTTATTTTTTTAATTTTGTGTGTTTAACAGTCACTAATCAAGGTGGAAAGAAAAATACGAGCTTTAATAGTTGATGATGAGTTTAACTCACGCAGTTTAATGTCAAAAATGCTGGAAACTTTTGACGATATTTCTGTGTTGGGAACTGCTTCAAGTGCTGACGAAGGAATAAGTATGGTGCTGGATAAAAAGCCCGACCTTCTTTTTCTGGATATTTCGATGCCCGGAAAGGATGGTTTTGATCTTGTTACTGAATTAAAAAAAGCGGAAACAATCCCGGATATCATCTTTGTGACAGCCTTTGATCAGTTTGCTATTCAGGCATTTAAGGTCTCAGCCTTTGATTACCTTTTGAAACCTGTGGATATTGACGCCCTGGAGGAAACAATTGAGCGGTACAGGGTAAAAAAAAGTGGTAGCAACCTTCAATCCAAAATTGACGTACTGATTGAACAAATCAGCGGGAGGAAGACCTTCTCAAAAATTACTGTCCCTACCAGAACAGGCGTTAAGTTATTCGATCCTGAGGAGATAGTTTTTTGCGAAGCCGAAGGTAATTATACGCTCCTCACTACTACCAATGGTGAGCGTTCTGTCATTACCCATAATATTGGGAAAGTTGAAGAAATGTTAGGCGGAAATACATTCTTCAGAATTTCCCGTTCATACCTCATCAACCTTAATCATTTAGCCGGCTTTGACAGAAAAAGTAAATCACTGACCCTTCTTGGTGGCGATAAACAGATGGATATTTCTGTTCCTCTCAAAGCACTTAAAAAGCTTGATATGTTAATCAAGTAACCTTTTTAACAATTTTTAAATTTTCCTTTATTAAGAAAAAGGTGTAGTTCATACACCAAATTAGTGTATTCATACAATAAGTGTCTGACCGGTTTGCCTGTATTTGATATTCCTGTACTTTTACAATGAGATATAGAGAAGATAATTGATTTTTTAAAGATTGTTCCCGCCTTAATGACCTTGTAAACTCTTTATCCTCGACCACTAATTGCATTTTAACCCACTCCCTCCCCCAAAAAAAAACGGCTGCACACCCGGCAGCCGTTTTTCTATTTTGGAATCGAATGTATCACCATCCGAGGAGTGTGATACCAACAGTAAATGGTATGGCTTCAGGCCCTTTGTCCTCCTGGAACATGCTGTTCAAAGCATAGGAAGCAAAGAGGTTGATCTTGCCCCAGCCAATGCCGGCATGCGCATCCCAACGGAATGGAGATAAATTATAATCCTCCCAGCCTTTAACCTTATTCTTACCATTATCATTATATACATTCTTTGTATGAGCACGTAACTGAACACCCATTACCATACCTGCAGTGATATGAAAACTGTCGAAACGTGAGTATTTGTTAGTCTGAAATTCCATTAACAATGGTACTGTCAGATAACTCACAACAAGCTTTGACTTTTCATATGATCTGCCGTCAAGGTTCTCTCTGATACCATAAACATTTGAAGAATCGCCTCTGAAAAACACATTATTATCAAAGAAATAATTGTTCCACTGGAATCCCACACCTGTGATAAGTCCAAACTTGTTACGAATCAGGTTGATATTCTGTTCCCAGAGGTTCATGTTAAACTGGAATGAGCGCTGATATTTTGGCTCCATAAAATCATATTCTGCAGGAACACCTATTTTATTATCAGCAGTAAGGAACCCATTAACTCCGAGGTGAAGACCTCCCCAGTGACCATCAAAACGGGTCTTTTTTATCTTCTTAACATCTACGTTTCCATCTTCATCAACAACTACTTCCCGGCCACCAACACGAACACGTGTGCCGCCTTCATTGGTATTTACTTCAATATCTCCCACATTGACACTTACTGCCTCGTCATCTGTTGAAACACTAACTCCCGGGGATTTGCCGGTATATACACCGTCTTT
>PKSY01000265.1 GCA_002869405.1 Marinilabiliales bacterium | reverse complement strand
ATGAACAATATTCGCAGAAAGAAACCAAAGATTCAATCCCGGTAGTTGACCTTAACAAAGCTGACAGTGCGGAACTGACATTGTTACCGGGAATAGGTCCGGTTTATGCATCCCGGATTTTGAAATACAGAGATTTATTGGGAGGCTATTGTCGTACTGACCAGTTGACAGAGGTTTATGGTTTCGATACATCTGCATATCAAAAAATTAAAAAATATCTTACTCTTGATGCCGGGGAAATAGTAACACTGAATATAAACACTATCGAATTTAAACAGCTGCTAAAACATCCCTGTTTTGATTATGAATTGACGAAAACGGTTTTTAATGCACGCAGAGATGGCCCCTTTAAAGACTGTAGCGACTTTATTTCCAGAACGGGATTATCTGATTCTGAGGGGAGCAAGATCTCTTCATATCTTAGTTTTTAATATTCCTCAAAATCCTATATTTGTGAGTTATTTATGGAAAACTAAAGTTATGAGCAGGTTGACAAGAGCATTTCGGAGATTCCCCAAGACTTTCTGGGCAGCAAATACAATGGAACTTTTTGAACGTTGGGCCTGGTATGGGATGTTTATGGTGCTGGCATTATATCTGACAGGCTCGCGCGACACAGGTGCTCTCGGGTTTACGCAGGCGCAGAAAGGAATGCTTATGGGTACTGTTGTCGCAATACTCTATTTCCTTCCCGTACTTACAGGCGCCCTTGCCGACAGAATCGGGTACAAAAAAATCCTCGTAGTAGCCTACGTTATCCTCGCTTCAGGATACTTTCTGATGGGAAGGGTAACATCCTATTCTGCCATGTTTTTCGTTTTCCTGTATGTTGCAGTAGGAGCTGCGCTGTTCAAACCCGTAATTTCTGCGTCAGTATCAAAAACCACCGACGACAGTAACTCTTCCATTGGCTTCGGGATATTCTATATGATGGTAAATATTGGCGCTTTCATAGGTCCCATCTTTGCCGGGAAGTTCAGAGAAATATCCTGGAACTACGTGTTTATCATGTCTGCTGTGATTATCAGCCTTAACTTCATCGTGCTGCTATTCTTTTTTAAGGAACCTCAGCGTGAAGCATCCGATGAACCGCTTGGGAAATCCATGCTCAGCGCATTGAAGAATATCGTAATTACCCTGCGCGACTGGCGTTTCCTGCTCTTCCTGATTATTATCATCGGATTCTGGTCCATGTATAACCAGCTTTTCTATACTCTGCCGGTTTTTATCGACCAGTGGGTGGATACAACAGTGCTGTATGATAAAATTGCTTCTTTCTGGCCGGGGCTGGCAAGCGTGATTCCGGGAGCATCCGAAGGAAGAGTAAACCCGGAAATGATCACCAATATCGATGCCTTTTATATTATTATCTTTCAGATTATGGTATCCACTTTTGTGATGAGGTTTAAACACCTTAACGCTATGATTGGAGGATTTTTCGTTTCCGCCATCGGTATTGGCCTGATGTTCGCTTTTAATAATGTATTCTTCCTGTTTCCGGCAATTCTGGTCTTTGGCCTTGGTGAAATGGCCAGCTCTCCCAAAATTACAGAATATATTGGCAAAATTGCACCCGCCGATAAAGTAGCACTCTATATGGGATGCTCATTTCTGCCCATGGCCGGTGGAAATTTCTTTGCAGGAATATTGAGTGGCTCGGTATATGGCTCCATGTCCGACAAAACGAACTTGCTTGTTAATGAATTGGCGCAAAAGGGTATAGATCATCCGCCACTTTCAGATTCATTTACTCAGAATGACCTTTTCTCCCTTGCCGGGGAAAAGCTAAGCATGACTCAGAGTCAGCTGACTTCTTTCCTCTGGGAACAGGCTCATCCGGAGAAAATATGGATGGTGTTTGCGGGAATCGGAATGGCAACGGTTATTGCAATGGTTCTTTACGACAGGTTGGTAATCAGTAAAAAGAATTAATTTTCTTCTTGACTATTTTCGCTGTCATTATTTTTTAAGGTATAGGTATATGTGACAGCGCCTTTGTGGGTGGTATTTACAGGGTTAACTGCCCGTTTCTTTTTCCCTTCAAGTTCATATTCATCCCATGGCAGGTTGGAATCCTCGTCAGAAAGCTCTTTTGTTCTGATTATATTGTCTTCCGGACCCTCATGCCTGAAAAGTAAGGCCAGAATAATTCCGGTTACTGCGCCCATAAGATGTGACTCCCACGAGATATTCCTTTCCGGGAAAAAGTCAGGGAAGAACCCCCATATCATACTTCCGTAAAAGAAAACTACTATCAGGGCAAATGCGGCCAGATCATACCTGCGCCGCACCAGTGCACCGGTGAGATGGTATGCGGCCAATGCATAAACAACACCGCTGCTGCCAATATGAACAGCCTCACCGCGCGCAAAAAACCATGTCCATAAGCCCGTAATCAGCCATGAGAGTATTAATACTTTTAAGGCTATCGGTCGATATAAAATAAATAATCCTGTGCCCAGCACCAATAACGGCACTGCATTGCTCCATAAGTGATTGAAGTCTCCGTGTAACAGCGGTGCAGTTATAATCCCAAGCAAGCCTATAGGCTCGAGTGGAATAAGCCCAAACCGATTTAAAGACAAACCCAGACTCCTGTCTGTAATGAATATGGCAAGCATCAGAATTATCAGCAGCAAAGGAATCTGCATCCCTTTCCATAAAACTCTTCCCGATTGCTTTTGAGCCATAATTTCGCTGTTAAATATTCTTAAAACCCCAAAGGTACAAAGTAAACTCCGGTAATTTGTAGTACCTTTGGATGTCTTTTAGAAAAAATATTTTATTTCGATATGAATTACAGCATTAGAATTTTATTACTTACCACCATATTCGCAATATTCTCTTTTATGACGGCTTTTTCGCAAAGCTCTGATGTGCAGGATGCTGCGACAAAGTTTGGACGAGGAATTTCCATTATTGATTATTTTTATGTGGATGATGTCCAACCTGATGAAATGGTTGAAACAGCTTTTCGTGAAATGCTGAAGGAGCTGGATCCTCATTCTGTATATATGGATGCGGAAGAGACGAAAGAGGCAAATGAGCCCTTGGAAGGAAAATTTGAAGGTATTGGAATTCAGTTCCAGATATTTAAAGATACTATCCTCGTTGTTTCCCCGATTACCGGTGGCCCATCCGAGAAGCTCGGTATTCTTGCAGGGGATAAAATTATCACTATCGATGGTGAGGAAGCTTTCGGAAAAAAAGTGAATAATGAGTGGGTTCGCAAACACCTGCGTGGCGATAAAGGAACTACCGTGTCGGTAGAAATACTTCGTAAAGGTCAGGATGAACTGCTGGAATATACGATTACCCGCGATAAAATTCCTATTTATAGTGTCGATGCTTCTTATATGGCAACTCCTGTGACAGGTTATATAAAAATTAACCGGTTCAGCCGCACTACCATGAAGGAATACCTCGATGCCATGTCCGACCTGCAACAAAAAGGGATGGAGAACCTTATCCTTGATCTTCGCAACAACAGCGGCGGATACCTGGATGTGGCAATATCACTCTCTGATGAGTTTCTTAAGGCCGGAGAATTAATCGTGTATACAGAGGGTCGCAGAAACCCAAGAAGAGATGCAGTAGCTACTTCTGCCGGAAAATTTGAAAAAGGGAAACTGATAGTCCTTATAAACGAAGGATCTGCATCTGCTTCGGAAATTGTATCCGGTGCTGTTCAGGACTGGGACCGCGGGTTGATTATCGGTCGCCGTTCATTTGGAAAAGGACTCGTTCAGCGCCCGTTCTGGCTTCCCGACAGCTCACAGATAAGGCTTACAATTGCACGATATTATACCCCAACAGGCCGGTGTATCCAGAAACCATATGATGATGGTGTTGAGAGCTATTTTAAAGACCTCTCTCAACGAATGAGACATGGTGAAATGATGCATGCCGACAGTATTCAGTTTCCGGATTCCCTGCGCTATAAAACCCCGGCAGGAAGAACCGTCTATGGCGGTGGCGGTATTATGCCTGATGTATTTGTGCCTTACGACTCTACCAAATACTCCGATTACTATACCAGCCTGTGGCGTAAAGGGGTGCAAAATACTTTTGTAACGAATCTTATGGATCGTAAACGGGCTGATCTGGAAGCAAAATATAAAACCCTCGATTCATTTATCAATGAATTTACGGTCTCTGATGAAATGAAAAATGATTTTGTCAACTTTGCAGAAGAGAAAGGCGTAAAAAAAGATCCTGAAGGAATGAAACAGTCGGAAGAGATTATAACCACTCAGATAAAAGCACTTGTGGCAAGAAATTTGTTTGATATGTCCGGCTATTTTCAAATTATAAATACTGTTAGTGATGAATATAATCTGGCATTGGAGTTAATAATGGACGACAAAGCCTTCTCATCCCAGAATCTGAATTATTAAGCTGTTTGCTTGTTATTGGAATTCAGATTAAATTTGCTCGAAACTAAATGATGGTGGAAACATCGTTTTTATAAAGTGTAACTGAAAAATTTAAACATACTGTTATGAAAAAAATTGCTCTGATACTTAGTGTGTTGTTCCTGGGAATAACCGTAAGTTTTGGCCAAAGTGCTGAAAAAAAGCCTGATGGAAGTAATCCGAATGCCCCAAAGGTGGAATTTGAAAAACTTGTTCATGATTATGGGACAATTAACCAGTACGGCGACGGAAACTGCGAGTTTAGATTTACCAACACCGGTAAAGAACCATTGGTGCTGAGTAATGTGCGTTCAAGTTGCGGTTGTACAGTTCCTGACTGGCCACGTAAACCTATCCTGCCCGGTAAATCAGATGTTATTAAAGTAAAATATGCCACCAACCGTTTAGGGAAAATCAATAAAAGCATTACCGTACAGTCGAATGCTGCAAACTCACCAATAGTACTGCGTATTGCAGGAAATGTGATTCCCAAGCCAAAGGAAGAAGCTCCGGAAAAAAACCTTGAGAACTCTGCAGCTCCGGTTTCAAACCCGAATAAATAAAATACGATATATGATAAATATAAGGGCCATCCGGATTTTTTCTGATGGCCCTTTTTCTTTCTGCTTACCAATCGTGTGAAAATCTGACGTAAGAATATCATTCCCGAAACGTATAAAAATTGAATTGCTAAGGCGCTATGACGCAAAGATCTACGCCAAGCACGAATAACCTCTGAAATTATATTCCCATATGATTTTACCGGGACCTCTTTTCTGCGAAGCAGCAAAAGCACTCCGTGAAACACTGTGAAAACTCCAAAACCAATGGTTGATTAGAATATATATGTTGAAAATTTGCATAATGCTTAATCAAGTATAACAAAAATAACTCTGTGTAATATTTTTTTGGAACGCAGTGTTCCGCGGTGTTTCTGCAGAGTTCCGCAGTGTTTTTACCGCTAAGGCGCTATGACGCAAAGATCTACGCGAAGCATGTACTAACTCTGCAATTGCATTACCATCTAATTTACCGGGACCTCTTTTCT
>PKSY01000112.1 GCA_002869405.1 Marinilabiliales bacterium | reverse complement strand
CGGCAACACCACTACATGTGAGCAGCTGGTAGTAGTTGAAGATGACGAAGATCCTGTAATCACTGCCTGTGCAGGTGATGTAACTGTTGGTACTGACGACGGTGCTTGTTCAGCAACAAATGTTGCCCTGGGAACAGTCACTGCAACAGACAACTGTGATACAAATCTTGATATCACTAACAATGCACCTGCAGAGTTCCCAATCGGAACAACAACAGTGATCTGGACCGTCACCGACAATGCCGGCAACACCACTACATGTGAGCAGCTGGTAGTAGTTGAAGATGACGAAGATCCTGTAATCACTGCCTGTGCAGCAGATGTAACTGTAGGTACAGACGACGGTGCTTGTTCAGCAACAAATGTTGCACTAGGAACAGTCACTGCAACAGACAACTGTGATACAAATCTTGATATCACAAATAATGCACCTGCAGAGTTCCCAATCGGAACGACGACAGTGATCTGGACTGTCACGGACAATGCCGGCAACACTACAACATGTGAGCAGCTGGTAGTAGTTGAAGATGACGAAGATCCTGTGCTTGTATGTCCTCCTGACGTTACATTACAGAATAACGACCCTGGTCAGTGTAATGCGTTTGTTTCAATTACGGAACCTTTGGTTAGTGATAACTGTGGTATTGCAACCCTAACAAACAGCTTTACTAATACTTCCAATGCTTCTGCTGTTTATCCTATTGGAACAACAACAGTGATTTGGACAGTTACTGATGTCAATGGAAATATTACGACATGTGAGCAGAGTGTTACTGTTGTTGATGTTGAGGGACCTGTTATTTTATGTGGTGAAAATATCACAGTGAATACAGATCCTGGTCAGTGTAGCGCTGATTTAAGTATCGAGCCTCCTGTTGCAACCGATAATTGTGGACTTGGCTCTCTGGTTAATAATATTACAGGTACTTCCAACGCTTCAGGAATTTATGAAGCTGGTATACATACTATTATCTGGACTGCTACTGATAACTACGGTAATCAGAGTACATGTGAGCAAACTATTGAGGTTATTGATAGTGAAGTTCCTTCCATTACATGTCCTGATGATATTGTTGTAAGCGCCTCAGCTTCATCATGTGAAGCCCAGGTTGCTGTGCCTCAGCCTCAGGTCTCTGATAATTGTGGTATTAACGAAATCTTAAATGATTTCAATAATACTGCAGATGCTACCGGAATATATCCTCTTGGTGTTACAACTGTAACGTGGACTGTTACCGATGTTCATGGAAATGTGAATACATGTTCTATGACAGTCACTGTTGTTGATGATGTGGCACCGGCAATCTTCTGTCCTGAAAATATCACTGTAAACAATGATATTGGCAGTTGTGAAGCCTTTGTTTCGGTTCCGCAACCAGAGATTGTTGAAAACTGTGGCATACAATCAGTGACGAACTCCGTAACAGGTACTAATGATGCAAGTGGTGTTTATCCTGTAGGAACTACAGAGGTAACATGGACTGTGACAGATATTAATGGCAATGAGAATTCATGTACCATGGAAATTGTTGTTGTTGATACTGAGGATCCGGTTATCTCTTGTCCTGAGGACATAACCCTGAGCGCTGAAACCGGAGTGTGTGAGGCCAATGTTACAATGCCTGAACCTGATTTCAGCGATAACTGTGGCGTCGAAAGTATTGTGAATGACTATAATAATACAAACGATGGCTCAGGTGTATACCCTGTAGGAACTACTACAGTTACATGGACTGTTACAGACTTGTCAGGGAACACTTCAACCTGTTCTGTAAATGTAACAGTAATTGATGACCAGTTACCTGAAATTACTTGTCCTGAAGATATAATCGTTGAGAATACTCCGGGATTCTGCAGTGCTGATGTTACAGTTCCTTCTCCGGAAGTATCCGATAACTGTGGTGTTGGTGCTGTTGAGAATAACTTTACAAGCACTGATGACGCATCGGCAGTTTATCCTGTGGGTACTACTGAAGTCACATGGACTGTATTTGACCTGCATGGAAACTCCGCAACTTGTTCAATGAATGTAACGGTTGTGGATGCCGAGAATCCGATGATTTCCTGTCCTGATGATGTAGTAGTTAATAATGATCCCGGACAGTGTAGTGCATTTGTTGCTGTTCCGGAACCGCTTTCAACAGACAATTGTGGTGTTGAATCTGTAATAAATGATTACAATAACACTGTAAATGCTTCAGATAGCTATCCCGTTGGAACAACAGAAGTCAAGTGGACTGTAACCGATATTCATGGCAATACAAGTTCTTGTGTAATGACTGTTGTTGTGAATGATGTGGAAGCACCTGAAATCATTTGTCCAGTTGACGTCGTTGTGGAATCTGATGGCCAACCAACAACATTTGTTGAAGTTGGACAGCCGACAATGTCTGACAATTGTGCTGTTGAATATTATGAGAATAGCTTCAATAATACTCAGGATGCAAGTGGCGAATATCCACTTGGCAGTACAATCGTTACATGGACTGTAAGGGATGTTAACGGCCTCACTAACACTTGTGAAATGACTGTTACTGTATCTGCATCATCTGTTCCTGAAATCACTTGTCCGGGAGACGTGACTTTTATTACCGAGCCCGGAGAATGTGATGTTGAAATTACAATTGATCAGCCCGAGGTTGATGCTCCGGCAGGAATTCAGAGTGTGATCAATGATTTCAACAACAGCAACGATGCTTCAGGCGTTTATCCTGTTGGCGAAACTCCTGTAACCTGGACTGTTACTGATAATAATAATGTACAGGTACAGTGTCAGATGATTGTTACTGTTATCGGAACTCCCGATGCAATCGATGATGTAGAAACTACACTGGTGAATACTCCTGTTGATATTATGGTGATGTCAAATGATGTGGATTGTAGCAATGACCTTGATCCGGCATCCCTGATTATTATGGCTAATCCGGCAAATGGTAAACTGGAAATTGACAACCTTGCAGGTATGGTAACCTATACGCCCGACACCGACTTCTCCGGTGCTGATCAATTTGATTATCAGGTGTGTGATCAAACAGGCTATTGTGATATAGCTACGGTTTATATTACCATTACAGATGAGTTAAATAATCGTCCCGTTGCAATTGATGATTATGATACTACTTCAGTGGGCGTTTCCATCTTCATTCCGGTTCTGTTGAATGACTTTGATCCTGATGGAGATAACCTTACAGTTTCAATTTGCGGCGAGCCATTAAATGGGTTCGTGGTAGTTCAGGATGATAATACCATTCTTTATCAAACTGAAGAAGGTACTGCTGCCACTTATGACGAGTTCTGTTACAAAATTTGTGATGATGGTAATCCTTCACTTTGTGACAGCGCGACAGTATTTATCACAATCCTGCCTGATACTACAAGTCGTGATCTGATAATTTATAATACAATTACTCCGGATAATGATGGCCAGAATGATTACTGGCACATTGAAAATATCGAATACTATGAAGATAATAGCATAGTAATTTATAACCGATGGGGTGATGAAATTATTAATTTCAAAGGTTACAACAATAATTCTGTACGATGGGATGGTAAAAACAGAGATGGTAATAACTTGCCGGATGGTGTTTATTACTATATAATTGAAATTAATGATGTCAATAATATAGGGCCATTTAAAGGGTGGGTTTATATTAGATAATCTTTATGTTGTATATAGGCAGAGCCGTTGTGTTTTTCTACGCAACGGCTCTTCTTTTGTTCGCAGTTTTACCCATGTTAAAAAACGTGGTTTTCAGAGCCTATTCCGTGTATTTGAGAAGTATTATTTAAGTTGTTTTAAATCAGTGTTTTATGATGTATTTTGAAAATGATTTTATGACCCTGATTTATGCTAATGCGTAGTACTACGTAATATCCCTTATATAACCTCTTTTGAAAAATTCGTATTTGCCCCAATTGATGTGTATAGGTGTGTAAGTTAGTTTTGCATCATAACGTAAAGATAACGGCAAATAATGAACGCACTGAGAAAAATAACGATCACAATTCTGACAGCAATTTCGATGCTGGCAGGATTAAGTGCGTTTGGTCAGCAGGATGCTTTATTTAGCCAGTATATGTTTAATCAGTTAATTCTGAATCCTGCTTACTCCGGAAGTCGTGATGTTTTAACAGCTACCATGGTTCATCGTGATCAGTGGAGCAACATCGAAGGAGCTCCTAAAACTTCAACCTTTTCTGTTCAGTCACCTCTTCGTAACGAAAATGTAGCTTTAGGTCTTTACATATATAATGATCAAATCGGCCCACTGAAGAATCTTGGTGTAATGGCAAACTACGCTTACCGCATCAGAATGAATTCCGGCAGACTTACTTTTGGAATCCAGGGTGGTTTTATTCAGCAGGGTGTTGATCTGAATATGTTAAACATGAAAGATCAGTTTGACTATAATGTTTTGAATGTGCCGGCAACTCAGTTTACTCCTGATGTAAACTTTGGCGTTTATTATACTGCACGTAACTGGTACATCGGAGCATCTTCCAAACACCTTTTCGAAAGCCTCTTTTCTAAGGAGTCATCTGCTGATGATTCGCCATATGCTATTCTTGCTCGCCACTTCTACGGTACTGCAGGTTTTATCGTTGATCTTGGTGATGATATCGTGCTTAAGCCTTCAACAATGGTTAGCTATACAAGAAATGCTCCTGTTTCCATCGACCTTAATACAAATGTTTACTTTAAGGATAAACTGATGCTTGGAGCTTCTTATCGTACAGGTAGAAACGCTGTTGTTCTTTTGGCTGAAGTTACTATTAAGGAAAACCTGAAGCTTGGTTATTCTTACGATATACTTATCAGCGAGCTTGCTCAGCATGCAGTAGGTTCACATGAATTTATGCTTAGTTGGGATTTTGATCTCTACAAGCGCTATCAGAAAAGTAAAAGATATTTCTAATTCAATATATATATACGGATATGATATTAGACAGAGAAGACAAAAAACGAATTTTAGTGGCCGAGGATGAATTCCTTAGTCAAAAACTTATAGAAGCTGACCTTAAATCAAAAGGTTACAACTGTACGGTTGTGAATAATGGAGAAAAAGCTGTGGAAGCAATGGACTCCGGGAATTTTGATTTAGTGATAATGGATATCTCCATGCCGGGAATGGATGGACTGGAAGCAACCCGAAAAATTAGGGTAGGAAAAAAGGATATTCCAATCCTGGCATTGTCAGCTTTTCCGGAAGATGATTACAAACAACAAAGCCTTAACGCAGGTATGAATGAATTCATCAATAAGCCCTATCAGCGTGAGGATCTATTTGGAAAAATTAAAAAGCATCTTAACGAGTAAAAGAACAACAATACAAACATCCGTATATATCATGCCGGGGAATGTACTATTACATTTCCCGGTTTTTCTTTATCCTGAATGGATTCTCTTCTTGAAGATCTACAGGCTTTATAAATAACAGAAACTCCATCTCCCCGGCAGGCATTGTATAT
>PKSY01000300.1 GCA_002869405.1 Marinilabiliales bacterium | reverse complement strand
CAGATGAATGACATCAACAAGGAGGTTCTGCAATATGTGCATACAGTTTCCGGTGATGGAGGGTATTTTGCGCTTGACGGAGTTCCACAGAATGTGACTTATGGAATGACCTCATATGAAAAAGGATCGCTGATTATTCATACATTAAGAAATTACCTTGGCGACGATGTTTTCTTTGAAGCAGCACGATACTATCTTGATGAATATAGTTTTGATGATGCCTCTTCAGAAGAATTGAGAGATGCCTTTGCTGAATCTTCAGGAGTTAATCTTGACGGATTTTTTGATAACTGGGTGTTTCAGCCCGGAAGACCCGGCTTCGTGCTTGAAGGCATGGAAGAGGCTGAACCCGGAAGATATGACGTAACAATCAGGCAAAAGGGTAAGGGGCGCAGTTTTTACGGAAATGATAACCGCTTTGAGATTGCTTTTTATGATGACGCGATGAATCGTGAAATCCGCCAGTTTGCTTTTGATGGTGAAGTGGGCACAAATCAGTATGATGATTTGCCTTTTGAGCCTGTAGCAGTGGTTATTGACCCGGAGTATAAGATGATGGATGCGGTAACAGATCTGGGACATATTTTTAAAAATACAGGGTTGGTAAATTTTGCCGATGAGTACATAAAGGCTGATATTACAAACCTTGGTGCCGACAGTATTTATCTTCACATGACGCATTACTGGGTTGCTCCGGATCCTGTGGAACCTCCTCTTCCCGGACTAACGCTCAGCGATTACCGTTACTGGCATGTGGATGGAGTCTTCCCGGAGAATGTGGAAGGTCAGATGCATTTTTTCTACAGCAAAGCAGGAAATCTTGACAATAATATTATCACTGATCCTAACGACAGCATAGTGCTGCTTTACCGTCCTCACGCAGGAGTACCGTGGGAGCAAATTTCTTTCAGTCAACTGGGGCCCTGGTCGGTAGGTTATCTTATTACCGATGAGATTAAAAAGGGCGATTATACCCTTGCCGTTTGGGATGAGGAGTATGTTGGTCAGGAGGAGACTTATATGAAACCATCGGAAATGCTGGTGTACCCCAATCCTTCGGAAGACCGGTTTACTTTTGTGTTAAGTACTCAGGAGCCTGTTACTATTGAGGTTTTTGGCCTTGACGGGAAGCGTGTTTTTGCCACAGCTCCCGGTAAAAACTCTGTGGTTTGGGATGCTGCAGATTGTCCTGCAGGAACATATACCGCCACAATGTTAAAAGATGGTGTGGTGATAGTTTCAGAAACTTTGATAAAAAGCCGGTAATCTTTGGATCCCGAAGAATATACCATTAGTTTTTATAAAATGCTGCGTTCGCATGGCGATAAGGATCGTGCGAAGATGCAAACGGCATACATGAAAAACAAGTTTGCCTTTGTGGGTCTGACCATGAAGGAGAGAAGGGATTTACAAAAAGCCTTTGAAAAGGAGCATGGCTCCCCCTCAGGTGAAAACTTCCGCGATATTGTTTATTTGCTTTGGAATATTGATTTGCGCGACTGTCAGATGTCGGCACTGGATATTATGGTGAAAAGCAAAAAGTACTACCGGGAAGAGGATATTAAACTTATAGAATACTGTATCACCCAAAAATCGTGGTGGGATACGGTAGATATGCTTGCATCGCATTGTGCGGGAAGTTGGTTTCAGAAGTATCCTGAGCGAATAGCGGAAGTTACCGGCAAGTGGATGGACAGCGGGAATATGTGGCTGCAACGCACTGCCTTACTGTTTCAACTGAAATACAAAGCCGATACAGATACTGCGCTGTTATCGGATTATATCGTACGGTTGACTTCTCACGAGGATTTCTTTATCCGTAAAGCCATTGGCTGGATATTGCGGGAATATGGCAAGACAAACCCTGAATGGGTTGTGGATTTTGTGGCTCGCACGCCAATGTCGGAGCTTAGCCGGAAAGAGGCGTTGAGGAGGATAAATTAAGGCTTTAAAAGTATCGGCGTAACAATCCTGTTGCTTTCGTGCAATGCACGGTCTTTTATATAGACTTCATAGCGAAAACTGTCATAATCACTAAACAGGTTCAGGAAGAGTGTATCTTCGATTGTACCGCTGATATTTTTGTTTTTTCCTGCAGGAGTAAGCATGGGGATTCTTCCATTAAAATTTATGGTATCTCCTGATGATGGATCCACAAGCTGCTTCCATTCCCCTTCCCTGAATTCATAATAATCTATAAACAAATTAAAATCATAGGGCGGTAAAGTATCCACATCGTCTACCAAACCGATATCGCCGTCTCCATCCGTAAAGGAAAGGATAAGTAATCCACGGTCAATGGTGCTGTCGGAATTCAAGAGGTACAGATAATCCTGAAAAGCAATCTCCGGCTCAATGGGATATTCTATTTTTTCCTGACAAGAGGATAATAGCCATAAAATTATAGCCAGCGATGTGAGAATACGGAATATGGATTTCACGCTGTTCATTTTTTTCTTAAACGGTTTTTTAATCCGCATATTACTTACGGATACAAAGATAAGGATATTGTTGTATTGGTTGATAAACTGTTTTTGTGATTCAGAATTACGTTATCTTCGTGGAATATGGATCAGATTTCTTTGATTATTACCGACTATAGAATAAGTTTATCGGCTCAGGAGCAATTGTGGGAAATGGGACAGCTCGTCCTTTTTCGGCATGAAAGTCTACCAGGAGCGCTGTCGGGGCATCCGGATATTTCAATATTTCATAACGGGAAAGATATAATTGTCTCGGCGGATATACCGGCGCAT
This sequence comes from Marinilabiliales bacterium, assembly GCA_002869405.1. GTDB lineage: Bacteria > Bacteroidota > Bacteroidia > Bacteroidales > BM520 > BM520. Next base: position 2,732 of record PKSY01000300.1, on the reverse strand, counting down.
GTTTGCAATGCACTGAAAAAACATGATATAAAGTATCAGCAGGCCGGAGAAGTTTCAGGACCGGATCATCCATATTCTGCTACGTTCAATGCCTCGGGTACCGAAAAAGTTTTGATTCATAATATCAAATACACAGCTGTACCGGTGCTGGATCTTTATCCCGGCAAGGAAATAATAGATGTGAAACAGGGATATGCCAGATGCAGTACATTGCTGCTTGATGATGATCATCTCATAACCAGTGATGCTGGAATTGCCGGAAAGTGCAAGGCATCAGGAAAGGAAGTATTGATAGTAAGTCCCCGGGATATTAAACTTCCGGGAATGGAGTACGGACTTTTTGGAGGATGCTGTGGAATTATCAATGACACTGTTGTTATTTATGGAAGTTTAAAATATCATTCACAGGGTTCTGAAATTCAAGATTATATTCATAAATGTGGTTTTGAGATAATAGAGCTTGTGGATGAGCCCCTTCAGGATGTAGGTGGAATTTTCATGTTTTAATACACTATGAGGCAATAAATGTTAAATTTGTCTTTCATTCAACGCTAAGTGATAAAACCGGAAAAAATACAGGAGATAATGGATACCGTCCGCATTGAAGATGTGGTTGGTGAGTATGTTACTTTGCGAAAAAGAGGTGTGAACCTGTTGGGCTTATGTCCTTTTCATAATGAAAAGACGCCTTCCTTTACTGTTTCTCCTGCAAAGGGAATATTTAAATGTTTTGGTTGCGGAAAAGCAGGAAATGCAGTTGGTTTTTTAATGGAGCATGAGCATTTCTCATACCCCGAGGCTTTGAAATATATTGCACGGAAGTATAATATTGAGGTTGAAGAGGAAGAGTTAACAGAAGAGGAGAAGCATTTTCACGATGAGCGCGAAGCCCTGATGACTGTAACAGATTTTGCGCAGCAGTTTTTTTCGCGGATGCTTCATAAAACTGAAAATGGCAGAAGCATAGGGCTGAGTTATTTTAAACAGCGTGGATTTCGGGGAGAGACCATTGAGAAATTTCAGTTGGGGTATTCTCCTGACACCTGGGGAGCCTTTACTGAAAAGGCGATGGAAGAGGGTTATAAGCAGGAGTATCTTGAGAAAACAGGATTATCAATTTTTAAAGATCAGAAGAAGTATGATCGCTTTCGCGGAAGAGTAATTTTTCCCATCCATAATCTGTCGGGCCGTGTAATTGGTTTTGGCGGCAGAATTCTCACCTCTGATAAAAACAAGCCCAAATACCTGAACAGTCCGGAATCAATCATCTACAATAAAAGTAAAGTTCTTTACGGGATTTATTTTGCCAGAACCGAAATGGTGAAGCAGGATAATTGTTATCTGGTGGAGGGATATACAGATGTTATTTCACTACATCAGGCGGGAGTTACAAATGTTGTCGCATCCTCAGGAACTTCGCTTACCACAGATCAGATAAAGCTGATTAAGCGGTATACTCCCAATATTACTATTTTGTATGATGGAGATACTGCCGGAATCAAAGCATCTTTCCGTGGTATTGATATGATTCTGGAAGAGGGAATGAATGTGAGGGTGGTGCTTTTTCCTGATGGCGAAGATCCCGACAGTTTTGCAAAGAGTCATCGTACTTCTGAGCTTGAGGAGTATATTGATGGTGAGGCGAAGGATTTTATACTATTTAAAGCTGAAGTATTGCAAAAGGATGCCGGAAATGACCCTATCCGCCGCTCAAGCCTTATCCGGGATATTGTGACTTCAGTTTCGTTAATTCCCGATGGAATTACAAGGTCGGTATATGTGAAGGAGTGTTCTACATTGCTTGATGTTCCCGAACAGACTCTTGTAAACGAGATTAACAAAATCTACAGGAAGAAATTTAGCAGTAAGTACAACAATTATGTTCCTGACCCTGTCGTAAAACCCAAAACCGGACTCTTAAAAAAGGAAGGTGAGGAGATTTCTACGAGTGAAGCACAGGAGCGTGATATTATCCGGCTGATGTTGCAGTTTCCTGAGAATGAAATTGAAGTGCCTGTCGAGAATAGCGATGAGATGGAAGTTATAGATGTGGCGAGTTTCATTCTTACAGAGATAGCCGAAGATGATCTGAAGTTTGACCACCCGGTGTATCAGGCCATATATAATCTTGTTTTGGAGCGATTGGAGCATGGAGAGTTTACTACTCAACAATATCTTGTAAACCATTCTGATCCGGCCATAAGTCAATCTGTAATTGATATTATGGCAACACCTTATACCTTAAGTGAGAACTGGGAGAAGAACAAGATTTATGTGAAACGGGAGGAGAATCTTCTTAAACAGGCTGTGCTGCACAGTATGCTTGCTTTTAAATCCCGGAAAGTAGATCAGGAACTTTCAAAGCTATTAAAAGAGGTGAAGGAGATGACTGAGGAGGGTGACATTCTTTCCATGATAGAGAGGATTAAAGCGCTCCAGGCCATACAACGAAAGATTAATGGTGACATGGGCCGCACAATTGTGGGATAGCATCTGCCCTCTCTTCGATTTTGAAAACAAACCCTCAAATCCCGCTATTCATTTTCGAACAATACAACGCTAATCGCTTAATATCAACATCTTAGATGCTGCTCTTGCCATCTTACCCTCTCACATTCATACCCTCTTACCCCAAAACCCTCTTCATTTTCGAAGACTTATAAATGCTATTCAAAATCAACTGCTTTGTAAATATCTAAATGTCAATAAATTACAAACTTTGGCACGGGCGT
>PKSY01000281.1 GCA_002869405.1 Marinilabiliales bacterium | reverse complement strand
GCCATAAGCATCAATATATTGAAGTGTGTCGCCAACTTTTTTCTCCAATCCCCACTGTATCACGGTCTGATCGGCGATAGCAGGAATAACGCCTTCCTGTGGTGTGTTCAGAATTTCCCATGGTGATTCAGTATCAACGCCATCTGCGAAAGCGGAAAAACTGAACCTGCCATGAAGCACATCAGGATTGACAGTCATAAGACGGGGGTTACGTATTTTATTGAGGTTCAGACAGCTTGCATCATCGCCCTGCCGCACCCTCATCTGCATAAACGATAATCCTTCAGGTAGATTAAAATCTGCATTTCCGTTGATGGTTTTCAGTATTGGACGGTATGTTTCACCATAGTAGAGAAATCCGCCGGTGCCACTGCTTTTCACCATGGCATTGCTAAACATATCTTTTTTGTTCGCTCCCGTAGAAATAACCAGAAATGTTCCTGTTAACAGCAGGAAGATCACCATCAGGCTACGGTTTTTGTTTCTCGAAAGGTTTGCCAGCAGGAGCTTGCCGGTTCTCAGTGTAGTATTCTCCTTACGGGAAATTCGTCGAAGGATGCTGTCGGAGAGTCCCATAAATGCAACAATCAGCAATCCTCCGGCAGGAAAGAATAATGCGGAGTTAATGCGGCTTTCCGCAATAAATTGTACAATTATTACCACGGGAACTGCCAGAATAATCGCGATGGATAGTATCAGCTCAAAACGATGCCACAGCGTGTTCCTTTTGCTGACCGATTGCTTATTTCTCCTTCGCCCTGTGATGCGCAGATACAGGAACATGGTGAGTATAGAGATTTCCCCTGAGGTCAATGCGCCGGTAATAAGTGATTTCACCGTAATCGTCGGGACAAGGACCTCTGTTCTCACAATATCACTCCACAGGCTGTTTAGGGCATAAAACACAAGATTGTTGTATCCGATACCAAGGGCAATTCCAATGACGATTCCTGCAACGGTAACCGGTATCATCTCCGGTATGATGAGTCGGGAGATTCTTTGCGTGGTGAATCCCAGAGCCTTGAGTGTTGCTGTTTCTCTCTTGCGCTGTTCAAGGTGGAATGAAAACATCAGCACTGTGAGCAGCAGTCCGCCGGCAATAATAAAGAAACTTAATCCCAGAAAAAGGCCACCGAAATCAGTGCCGTTAGCCGCAGCAAAAAGTCCCTGCGACTTTACATTGATAAAGGTAACTCCAATGGCTGAAAGTGCATCTCCGGGGATTTTCCTGCCGTTTATTTCCGGTTTTTCTTTTGTGATGAATGAGGTGTAGGTTCCAAACCTGTTTGTCCAGAGTTTTTCCGCTGTAGCTGTATTGATAAATGCCTTTGGTGTACCGGTATACTCATTCCAGTATTCTTCGTCTTTGTCGCGAATGTCCTCCAGGTTAACCGGTACGCCGGTTTCCCACTCCTTGCAGCTTCCGGCATCGGAGAGCCCGGGAATATCGGGCATCAGCTTTGGTGTGCATAGCGGGTTGTTCATCGGCAAAATGCCTTTTACAACAAGTTCAGTGCTGTCTGTAACCAGCTCTCGAAGAGGACCAACGGTAAAATAAACGAATTTAATTGTGTCTCCTGTTTGTGCATTCAGATCATCGGCGAGCCAGCTGTTTATGTAGGTTTCATCCTCAGCTAATCCTTCTGTGGTACTTACAAAAGAGTATGGCGTGCGTTTTTCATCAAAAGCAAAGTAGTTTACGAAATAGGTGATTACAGGATTCGCTTTCGGGAAATTCTCCGTGATGAGTTTTGCGTTGGCGGGATCGATAAATACTCTCTCGGAAGTGACTTGCCATGAATCACTATCGAAGGCGGAAATTTTGAGGTTGAGGTCTTCTTCTGTCCAGCTTTTTTGGATTGCCTTTACAACTGTTTCTTCCTCATTATCATTCAGGGAAAAGAGAATCAGATTGGCTTTATTTTCCAGCTCCATGAGTTCATTCAGACGGTCGAGCGATACAAACGCATTGAATGGAGCAGTTTGGGAATTTTGCAGATGGAACCTTCCCGGAAAATTTCCGCGGGCGATGAATTTTACTTTAAATCGCCGCGAGATCACTTGTCCTTCCTCAGAAACAAATGGCGTATTTGACGGGATTACGCCTGCTTTTGTGATGTGGAACAGCACAAAGTCGCCGGTTTTGGCATCAAGTCGTTTTGCAAGGTTCTCGCTGATTATCACATCATTGTCTGAAAGGTTTAAAAACGCTGAATCATTGTCGTTTAAGAGTGCAAAGTTTTTTTCAATGCCGTAAAAATCAACCTGTGGGACAGTGAGTTTTCCGCCTTTTGTTTGTGCAGAAGCTGAGAGTTGCATCACCGGGGCGTTTTGTGTTTCGCTCTCTTCAGCGATGCGGGTTGCCAGTCCTGTGGTAAAAAAACGGTCACCTCCATTGAGGGTATGTGTGATATTTCCCAGGCGATACTCCACGGCTTTTTCGAGACTGTGCGTAATACTGTCGCCCACCAGCAGTGCGCCGGTAATTACGGCAGTCGTGATGGCCACGCCCAGCGCAATGGCCAGGTTGTTACGCCAATAATGCCGCAGGCTTCGTAATATGAATCGCCACCTGTTCATCATTAATGAGCTGTAAGAGTTCCGTTTTTCAGGGAGTAGACCTTCTCCATGTCCTGAGCCAGTGCATTGGCATGAGTCACCATGATGATGGCAGTGCCAAACATTTTATTTACGTTTTTGAGCAGGGACACCAGTTCGCGTGCATTCTGCTCGTCAAGCGAACCTGTAGGTTCATCGGCAAGGATGAGCGAAGGCTTGTTGATGTGTGCTCTTGCTACAGCAACTCTCTGACATTCACCGCCGGAGAGCTCTCCGGGTTTCTGATTGCTGATGTCACTGATGCCCAGCTTCTCCATCAGTTCGGGTGCATATTGCGTGGCCTTGTCGTTACTTTTGAATGCCAGTGTGGGGAGTAAGATATTTTCTATGGCCGTGAGCTGAGGCATCAGATGATGCATTTGAAACACAAATCCGATTTCATGGTTGCGGAATTGTGCCAGCTCAGGCTCTGTCTTCCCGCCAAGGGGAAAGTTTTTAAAGATTATTTCTCCTGAATCAGGCGTGTCCAGTGCGCCGGCAAGGTTTAATAAAGTAGTTTTCCCCGACCCTGATGGTCCGGTAACTGCTACCATCTCTCCTTCACCGATGGAAAGATTCAGGTTTTTGAGCACTTCCCGGGTTACCTTTCCGGTGCTGTTGGTGTAGCTTTTGGTTATATCTTTTAAAGTAAGAATCATAGGCTCTCATATACGCCCGTAAGCGTTTTTCCAAGGCTAAAGATATTGAAATTTTCCATAGCACTTTTTCGTGCTTTTTCGCTCTGTTCTTGTAACAGTTCTTTGTCTGAAAGCAGTTTTTTTAATGCTTCGGCCAGTTTTTCGGGATTGTTTTCACCAAAGATAATTCCTCCTTCGCCTTTATTGATGATTTCGGGATATGCGCCCACTTCAGGCTGCACAACAGGAATTCCGCTTGCCATCGCTTCGGTGATATAGATTCCGAAGGCTTCACCATTGCGTACCGGTACCGACATCACAGCTACCTCATTAAAGAACTGCATCCTGTCTTCACCGTCGAAGCGCTCACGGAAGGCTACATCATTTTCAAACCCGTTTTCTGATATCGACTTCCTGATCTCACGGAGATATTTTTTATCATCGCCGGTATGTCCGCCTGTGATAAGTAGTTTTACATCTTCAAATCCGGCATCCTTTTTCAGGATATGGAATGCATCAACGAGAATATCGAGGCCGTTTTCGTGGCATGTGCGTGAGATATAACCTATGGTACGTGGTTTTTCTGCCGAGTTGCGATAGGTGTATTCCTCAGGATCGACTCCGAGGTGAATGGTAGTCACTTTCTCTTTTGGAAGCCCCATTCTGTCGATGGATACGCCGGCATAATAGTCACTTACCGCGATGAAGTGATCTACGTCGTGTGCTTTTTCACCCATGAGTTTCCACACTTTGTTGCGGAAAGGGTCTTCCATCACATCCACCCACACATCCTCATCCTGCAGCGAGCAGATAATTTTTGCACCTGTTTTCTCCTTGAGCTGTTTTGCCAGTCCCAACAGTAGTGCATTGGAGATGTGAATCACGTCGGCATTTCCGTGCCTCGCGATCCAGTCGACCATCTCTTCAAGTTCTTTTTTCTGTTTTCCCTGTTCTCCCAGGAGCATGGAGACGGTCATGTCTTCAAGCCCTGTGGCGCGGGTTGATCCGGCTTGTCGGGCAGCCAGTTTGAGCATGGGCTTTGAGTTGAACATGCGCTCCATCCATCGGGGCATATTTCTGAAGATGCGGTATTGCTGCTTAAGGTACATGCTTATGGCACCGTAGAATACCGGAACATCGTTAAGGTCGTGTTCATCGGCAAAGAGAGGCAGGTACATGGGAATCTTAATGACGTCATGGCCAAGTTCCTTCATGGCGTCATAGAATTTGCTGTCGCGAAGGCAGTTGCCGCAGTAGAAACTCCCTCCGGAGCCGGGGATAATCTGGATTATATTCACAATACTGAGGATTTTATTCCACGAAAATACAATGTTTATTTTCCGCAGGTGATTATGACCTGACAGAAGAATAAACATTGATATTGTAACGAATCAGCGCCCGGAAAGTTTAATGCCGATTTTTGAAAAGGTATCCTGTTATTGTTTCACAAATTTCCTCACTGAAACCTGATGGTTTTCATCATCGAGTTTCAGGATGTATATGCCGGGGGGGAGGTCTTCGACGTTGATGGAGTTTTCGCCTGGAAGAAGGGTCCCTTCAATTATAGCTACTCCATTTGTATTTGAGACTGTGAATGATGCCCTGTTCTTATGGTCTCTTTTTAATGTGATAAAAGAAGCAGATGGATTTGGGGTTATGGGAAGCTCTGATAATTCAATTTCTTGTATAATTGAACCATAATAAAAACTTACCCCACAAATGATTTCTTTTATGATATCTTCTTCTCCAAAATGAAAATAGACTGTTGCCCTGGCTTCATTCGGTAACCATGTGTAGTCCAAAAAATCGAATGTAAATCCTATTTCCCAGGTGACCCCTGGTTCCAGGAACCCTGACGTCTCACCAAGAATAAGCCAGTCACATTCCTCTTTGGAGTCATCAGTGATTTCCACGATTTCTGCATACCATGAAAACCCTGTTGTTCCATTATTTGATATTGTTGCATATTCAGTCAATAATGGATGTCCTCCATTTAATTCAACGAATAATGCTTCAGGACTTACTTCCGGTTGAATAGGCATTGACATACAGGTGTCCAGGGTCATCAAACCTAAAAAATTGTAATCCGGGAGTTCAATGGTAGCATAGTTCTCTTTTTGCATTGTAATATCATACACTCCTGAAACCAGTGCGAGGGAATAATATCCATAAACATCCGAATATACTGGTTCATTCTCATCAGCAGAAACGGCAACTCCCTGCAGTGGTTCGCCGCTTTGGCAATCAGTGATATATCCGGTGAGTTTTGCCCGCGTCTGCCCGTTACAAAATG
>PKSY01000059.1 GCA_002869405.1 Marinilabiliales bacterium | reverse complement strand
TTCAGTGAAAATTTTAATGCGATTTAATCAAAGAAAACTAAAAAAAACTCCGTGTAATTATTTTTTGAAAAACCACCGTGACCCAACTTTTGCACCTGATCCTGCATGGCCGGTGCCCGAGCGCAGCCGAGGGTACAATACACAAAAGGCTGCCAAAACAATATTGACAGCCTTTAAAGATTTCTTTAAACAACTACTATGCTAATGCATTAGTTTGTTTTGTGAGCGACGACTTGAGGTTTCCGGCTTTGTTCTTATGAATCATGCCTCTTCTTACCATTTTGTCGATCATTTCGTACATTGCGGGGAGTTTTTCTGTTGCTTCCTGCTTGTTCTCAATGAGACGGAATGTTCTGATCGCATTTCTCATGGAGCGACCATAGTAACGGTTGCGAAGACGTCTTACTTTCGTCTGTCTGATTCGCTTGAGTGATGATTTGTGATTCGCCATCTTGTTTCTCTCTCTTGTCTTTCTACTCAGTTTTTTTGTAGTCCGTAGGGGATTCGAACCCCTGCTACCAGGATGAAAACCTGGCGTCCTAACCCCTAGACGAACGGACCATTTCGTTTTTGGAGTTGCAAAAATAGAACAATTTTGAATACGCGCAAAAAAAATCTGAAAAAAAACAGAAAAATATTGCGCTTTTTTTACAACCCGCTGTTATTCAATGTTATCAGGATCTGCCTGAAATTTGAACCCAAGGCGCTTGCCGGTCTTTAATTGCATGTTATCGATGGTCGTTCTGATGTCATAAACCGATATCTGCTGTACAGCCTGATAAGGAGGTGTCAGCAAATCAAAGTTAATGGTAAATTCCACTGCCCGATACATGATCTTGGCGGCATTTTCCGGATCAAGGGTGTTTTTCTCAAAATCGTTGTACAATAATCCGAGCTCGCGTTTGCCCTCCAAAAGGTAGTGATTGTCCTTGTTGATAAATATCCTGCCAATTAAATAGCCGAGGTCATTCATCCGGTTGTACTTAAACGAGTCGCCGAGAAAATTATAGATATTGATGATGCCGCAGTATGATCGGTCTTTATCTTCCTTTAGATAAGGAGTTTTGAACACCTGATGATCGCGGGGGAATTCAAACACATTGGAGTGCATCATAAACAACAATACATCACCACCAAACTTAATCTCAAATTCAAAATTGCCTTTGTTCTTAAATACAAAAGGTACTCTGCCATTCTTGTCGATTTCCGACTCCTGATAGTTGTCAGCCATGGATTTTGCCGCCTCGCTTAGCGTTGAGAATGCATTTGCTGTATTATCAAAAATATCCTGCTTAAGCTGTCCTTTGGATTTAAGGTGCGTAAACAGCGTTGTAAGATCTTCGTTCATAACTATATGTGGTGAATTAAAACAGAAATAATCGTATCAAAGGTATAAAAAATGAGTTTATCGGATCCGTAGGTTATTCAGCAATTATTCAAAGGTAACCCCTATGGTGAAAACCTTGGAGTTAAGGGCGTCAATAACATCAGTATAGATATTGTCTTCACGTCGGAGCATATCACGAACGCCGTAGCTCATTTTCAGCTCCAGACCAAGTTTAAACCAGTTGTTGTAAAAGTCGAAACCTACTCCCAGTTCTCCGTAAATATCACTGCGATAAAGTTTTATGTGTTTGTTATTTATCTCATCCTTATTTTTTTTCGCCTCCGAAGCCAGGTCAATGGCATACTTTCCACCAGCAATCACATAGGGCGAGAAGTTTTTCAGGCGCATGGCTTTGTACTTCACGTAAAAGGGAAATTCAAGAAATGTGGAGGTCACGGCCTTTCGCATTGTTACAATCCGGGAAACATCAGGATTTACAAGGGTGGGAGAGGTGGCATAATTAAGGTTCAGGTCGTAAATCAGCAATCGCTCTCCAAAAGCCAGGCTGGGAATAAACCTGAGGTCGAAGTAGTTTGCCAGGCGGAGGTTTCCCACAATGGAAATCGTAAAACCAAGCCTTGGAATTGACTCAAGGCCGTAAACGGAGCCGGAGCGCAAATATAAAACTTGCGAGCCGTTTTCGCTGTAAGGCTGAATATCGGGGAATTTCTCATTGCTGTATGGAACAACAATTTTTGCCATATCTTCCACCGTATTGATGGTAAAGAACATCTGGTTTACCGAAATCTGAAAACCAAAGTGATAGGGCTGCATGTCGTACTTGGGAAGGTTCGGCGGGTCAAAAGAGCGTTGTGCCTTTACACTTCCTGCACTCAGAATTCCAAGCAGCAGCAGAACGAAAATACTTATATAGGTGTTTTGTGTTTTCAAATGCTTTCTGTTATGGATTTTTAACGGCGTTTAGCGGCGTTTATTTTGTTTCTATTGTTTGCGCGACTGCAAATATCGGTTAAATTCTTCTAACAACGCCTCTTTGTTTACAGATACTACTCCGGAGTACTCGCAAACCAGCCCTCCGGCAAGGTTTGCCAGCTGTGTGGCTATTGCCGCATTTTTTGTTACTGCATAAGCCAGTCCGGCAACACTGATTACAGTATCTCCGGCACCGGAAACATCACTGATTTCCCTCACTTCTGCATCAAAATGCTCAAACCGAAAATCCCCTTTTTCCTCAAGATGACTGTAACACACACCATGTTCCGAAAGTGTCAGCAATACAAACCGGTTTATGTTTTTCTGCTGAAAACGGACAATCTCTTTTTCCAGCACCTGCAGGTTGTCGGCACGAAGGTTTTTATTAATCCCTTCGGAAAACTCCTTCAGGTTGGGTTTGAAGATTGTTGCTCCGGTATAGTAGTTAAAATGCTTCTTCTTGGGATCGACAGCGGTAATGATATTCCTCCTGTTGCATTCAGAGATACAATGATGGATTACCTTTTTTGTAAGCACACCTTTATTATAATCCTGCAGAATCAGTAATTCGGGTTTTTCTGTGTCCAGGATTTTGTCGATAGCCCGGATGAGTTTGTCTTCAGTAATTTTGTTGATATCGTGTACTGACTCTTCATCCACTCGCAGCATATGGTTTTTATTACCGATAATCCTGAACTTGGTCGTTGTAGGACGGGATTTATCAGCAATAATAGCTTCAGTGTGGATGCCTTGTTGTTCGAGAAGTTCAAGGAGCTCCCCCCGGCCTTTGTCGTCACCGGTAACCGCACAGATAAACGGGTCAGCGCCCAGTGCACGAAGGTTCATGGCGACATTGGCAGCACCGCCCGGCCGGGTTGTACGGCTGTTCAGTGATACTACCGGTACCGGTGCTTCGGGAGAGATGCGCTCCACAGAGCCCTGCAGGTATGCGTCGATCATAATATCTCCGACCACCAGTACTTTCTTGCCCTCCATGCTCCGGAAGAGCTCCTTGCTGTTGATTGTGTCAATCATAAGTCTTATTTGAGTTCAGCCAGCGCCTCTTTGATTCTTCTCATGGCTTCTTTCAGGTTATCTTCAGAGGTGGCATAGCTCAGGCGGATACAGTTTTCATCGCCAAAAGCAGAGCCGGGAACCAGCGCCACATATGTTTTGTCGAGCAGATACAAACAGAGGTCATTGCCATCGCTTATCACCTGATCACCGTGTTTCTTACCATAATAATAAGTTACATCAGGAAAGAGGTAGAATGCTCCGTTGGGAACGTTGGTTTTTACTCCGGGGATATCATTGAGTAATGATAACAGCAGGTCGCGACGGCTATGGAATTTTTTAAGCATTTCCGTGAGCTCGGTAGTCTCTTCGGGATTTGCATTAAATGCGGCCACAGCAGCTTTCTGAGCGATGCTGCATGTTGCGGAAGTAAACTGCCCCTGCATTTTATTACATGCTTTTGCAATATGAAGTGGCGCTGCCAGGAAGCCCAGACGCCAGCCGGTCATGGCAAAACCTTTACTTACACCATTTACAATGATAACCCGGTCTTTAATGCTTTCAAACTGTGCAAAGGATTCATGTTTTCCTTCAAAAATAATATGCTCATAAATCTCATCAGAAAGCACATAAATGTCGGGGTATTCTGCAATCACCTCTGCCAGGGCTTTCATCTCATCTTTTGTGTAAACCGAGCCTGTGGGGTTACAGGGTGAGTTCAGCATGATGAGTTTTGTGGCAGGAGTAATAGCCTCTTTCAGCTGTTGTGCCGTAATTTTGAAATCGTGATCAATTCCGGCATTCACATAAACAGCTGTTCCTTCAGCTATTTTTACCATTTCAGAGTATGAAACCCAGAATGGAACCGGGATGATTACTTCATCACCGGGGTTAACAATTGAAAGAAGTGTGTTTACGAGAGCCTGTTTAGCTCCGGTAGTCACAACAATCTGCTCGGGAGTATAATCCACATTATTGTCTCTTTTGAGCTTTTTGCAGATAGCCTGACGCAGTTCAATAATACCGGGTACGGCGGTATAGTGTGTGAAGTTATCATCAATAGCCTGTTTCGCCGCATCTTTAATAAATTCAGGTGTGTCGAAATCCGGTTCTCCGATACTGAGGTTAATAACGTCTTTTCCCTGTTGCTTTAATTCAAAGCTTTTGCGGGTCATTGCCAGTGTGGCCGACTCATCGAGTCTGTTAATACGTTCTGATACAGCGCTCATGATATATATGTTTTCGTTTATGTAATAATGAAAGGCAAAATTTGTTTAATTTTCAGATATTTGCAAATCTAAACCATTTATATATGAATACTTTCGCAGAAATATTAAAATTTACCATACCATCTGTAATTACAGGCGGGATAATCTATCTGCTTTTTCGTTCCTATCACCAAAACGCACAAAAGATGGCTTTATTGAGTATGAAGCAGGATAACGGGAAAGAACTCCTGCCGGTAAAGTTGCAGGCTTATGAGCGGCTGGTGCTTTTTCTTGAGCGCATCGCAGTTAATAATCTGGTGATCAGGGTGTCAAGGCCGGGGATGAATGCACGTGAACTTCAGCAGGCGTTAATTTCTGCTGTAAGGGATGAGTTTGATCACAATCTTAGCCAGCAGCTCTACATCTCCGATCAGAGCTGGGAGCTGGTGGTGAATGCCAAAGAGGAGATGCTGCGCGCAATAAATGCATCAGCCTCCTCACTGGGTGAAGAGGCTGACGCCACAGAACTTGCTGCTGCATTGTTTTCAAATATTCTTAAAGACGGGCATTCGCCGGTTGATGTGGCTTTATTCCATCTTAAAAATGAGATGCGGGAGCAATTTTAGTTTTTTATTGCCCTGATATCAGAACCCGAGGGAGCCTGATATGATGAGAGCTCAAATTCAGGTATGATTGCCAGGATATGGTCGAAAATATCTGCCTGAATGGCCTCATAATCGGCCCAGGCCTGAATCTTACTGAAGACATAAATCTCTATGGGAATACCTTTATCCGACGGCTGAAGCTGCCGCACCAGAAATGTCATCTTGTCGCTGATGTCTGATAAGCTGTTAAGGTACTTCTCCAGATATGCTCTGAAAACTCCGATATTCGTCTGACGGCGGCCGTTTACCAAAACGCTGTTGTCGATGTTGTTGGACTCATTGTATGACTTCAGCTCCTTCTGTTTTGTGGCTATAAACTCACTCAGCAGTTGAATCTTACTATACTTTTCAAGC
>PKSY01000055.1 GCA_002869405.1 Marinilabiliales bacterium | reverse complement strand
CGTCAAGGTAAAGAGGATCTCCGTTGGCACCAGGTTCTTTTGTTCTGTCAAGAACAGCAATACGTTTCACGCTCTTCGGGAAAATATTAAAGAAATATTTTGCTGAGAACGGACGGTAAAGATGACAGGTAATAAGACCGATCTTTTCACCTTTGGCCCTGAGGAAATCGATAACTTCTTTTGCAACCTCTGTCACAGAAGCCATTGCAATGATTACATTTTCAGCTTCAGGATCACCATAATAGGTAAATGGCTTATATTCACGACCTGTAAGCTTACTGATCTCTTCCATGTATTCATTTACAACATCAGGAACAGCATCATAAAATTTATTTGCTGATTCTTTAGCCTGGAAGAAAATATCAGGGTTTTGAGCAGTACCGCGTGTAACAGGATGCTCAGGGTTAAGTGCATTGTCACGGAAAGCCTGAATAGCGTTCCAGTCAACAAGTTTCTTCATATCTTCCATATCGAGAGCTTCGATTTTCTGAACTTCATGCGAAGAACGGAAACCATCGAAAAAGTGTACGAATGGAATGCGGGTTTTAATTGTAGAAAGGTGTGCTACACCGGCGAGGTCCATAATCTGTTGTACTGAACCTGAGGAGAGCAGTGCGAAGCCGGTTTGACGAGTAGCGTAAATATCACTGTGATCACCAAAAATCGAAAGTGCGTGTGCTGCAACAGAACGTGCACTAACATGGAATACTGCAGGAAGTAACTCACCTGCTATTTTATACATATTTGGAATCATTAGCAACAGACCCTGCGATGCAGTGTAAGTAGAGGTAAGTGCTCCGGCCTGTAATGAACCGTGTACTGCACCTGATGCGCCACCTTCCGACTGCATCTCACAAACATGAACGGTCTCGCCAAAGATGTTCTTTCTTCCGTGAGCTGCCCATTCATCAACATACTCTGCCATGTTGGATGATGGTGTGATGGGGTAAATAGCTGCTACTTCACTAAACATGTAAGCCATGTGTGATGCTGCCATGTTCCCGTCACAGGTAATGAAATTCTTCTTCTTTTCCATAATGTGAATTATTAAAATTCCTAATTATTAACCCTTTAGGTTAACCTCACAAAAACTGGCGCGAAATTAGGAATTAATATCTAAAAAAAAGAGAATATCAACGGAAAGCGACAAGACTATACTCCAATTTAAAACTATTCTAAATTAAAACGATTGCGGTTGACAATGAACGATTTACATCAATTCCTTAACATGAAATTAATCGCTGTTTAATACATTTAAAAACTCCTTGGAAAGCATTGCAAAACCGCTCGTTACAGCATTAATAAAATATAAACCATAAACACATAATAGCTTTACAGTTATGCAAATGTGAATATTGTTCAGCATCTGTGTTTTTCTATAAATTTGCAACATCAAAAAATTACAATGGAAACGATTCGCTCAATATATAAAATCGGCTATGGCCCATCCAGCAGCCATACAATGGGACCGGCACGCGCTGCGGCACTGTTCATAAAAGAATTCCCCGGTGCACGTTACCGTGTAACGCTGTATAGTTCACTGGCAGCAACAGGGAAAGGCCACCTTACGGATGAAATAATCTTTAAAACACTTGGAGCGGATCATACAGAAATTGTGTGGAAACCAACAGAATCGCTGCCGGGTCATCCCAATGCCATTACCTTTGAATCCATTAACAACGAAGGAGTTACTCTGCATAAGGAAACATGGTTTAGCATTGGCGGTGGTGAAATCACTCAAACACCGGGAAAGCGTAATCACAAATCCATTTACGGGCTCCATAATATGAACGACATATTGTTATGGTGCCAGAAACAGGGGAAAAATATGTGGGAATATGTTGCCGACCGGGAAGATAATGATATTTGGGATTATCTTGATGAAGTGTGGGAGGTTATGATTACTTCTGTAAAAAACGGACTTAATCATGAAAGCAGATTACCAGGGCCGCTGAATGTACCCCGAAAAGCATCTTCCTATTACACGAAATCGTTGCAGCACAATGACTATGTAAAGCCAAGAATACAACTTTACGCTTATGCGCTTGCTGTAGCAGAGGAAAATGCTTCCGGTGGCCGCGTTGTCACAGCTCCAACTTGTGGATCTTGCGGTGTACTGCCCGGTGTACTATATCTTTTGCAGGAATATTACGGATTTAACCGAAAGCGAATCCTTCATGCTCTTGCTACTGCCGGGCTTATTGGCAACCTGATCAGATACAATGCATCAATTTCCGGGGCTGAAGTTGGTTGCCAGGGTGAAATAGGTTCAGCATGCGCTATGGCTGCCGGTGCGGCAACACAACTTTTCGGCGGCACTCCTGCTCAGGTAGAATACGCTGCGGAAATGGGGCTTGAACATCACCTGGGACTAACTTGTGACCCTGTAATGGGGCTGGTACAAATTCCATGCATCGAAAGAAATGCCTTTGCCGCAACAAGAGCCATCGACAGTAAGGATTATGCGCTTCTATCAGACGGGATCCACCGTGTATCATTTGACCGCGTTGTTGAAGTTATGAATGAAACCGGACATGATATTCCTGCATTATACCGCGAGACGGGACTTGGCGGACTGGCAAAAAAAAACCGTTTAGATTAGGACAATCAAAACGGTTGTGAATGTATGAATATGTGGAAAGCAATGGTTTACTTGTCGAGCTTTTCAAGAATTTTTTGTGCATCTTCTTTATAAAAGCCATCTTCTTCGTTCGCTATGCGCAAGAGTTGTTTTCTTGCCTCGTCAACATCTTCCTTTTTAAGGTAACAGAGAGCGAGGTACCATTCAGCATGCTCAATGTAAAGGTTATCCTTATTTTCCAGGATCAGATTAAACGACTTAATAGCCTCATCGTATTTTTCAGTTTCTATGTACGATATCCCGTTATAGAAGCGCAATGCTATATTATCAGGGTTGTTCAGAAGGATTTCTTCGAACATTCCAGAAGCAGCGTCATAATCCTTCTTCTGGAACTTCATTAATGCTTCAACGATATTAACGTTTCCCCTGCCTGCGCGATTGACAATAACGGCTTTATCAGGCTGATAATACATTTTAAACAACTTGTCGGAAGAATAATTCCTTGGAGTAAGTGTAAGTACACCGGCAGTTATCAGAACCCCCATACTTGCTGCGGCTGCGATATACTTCATGTTTGACTTCATACTTAGGATAATTGGAGATAACATTTGATTTCTACTCTCCTTATAACGTATTGCATCAAGTTTCATTTTGAGATCGAGGATATCTGCATCTCCAAGTACTGTTTCGAGCTCCTGCTCAAGGGCTATCTCGCGCAACATCTCATTATCTTTCATCAGAGAGTCTTCAAATTTCTTCATCTCTTTTGCAGACATATCTCCTTTGAGATATCGCTCGAGTTTTTCTTGTAGGCTATTCTTCTTCATTGTCAAGTAGTTCTTTGTATAAGGGGTCGTTTTTAATCCTTTTTTTCAAATTCTCTTTACACTGATACTTTCTTGATTTGGCATAATCCTCACTTTTATATCGCATTATTTGTGCGATTTCACGTACGCTTTTACCTTCAGCAAAGTGTTTAAGAATTTTCTGACAATCAGAAGATAATTTTCCGAAGTGTTTCAGATATAACCTTTCCCTGTTTTCTGATTCATCATGAATTTCATATTCCTGACTATCAGAAAGTGGAACATATTCTTCCACATCAGCAATATCGATTACTTTTCCCGGACGTTTGCTAAGGCGCTGAAGCCATAGATTACGACAAATACTGTAAAAGAACGTTCTAAATGTGCTGGTTAATTCCAGCTCTTCATTCACAATTTTTTTGTAAGTAATAATGATTGCATCCTGAAATAAATCTTCTGCATCTTCCTCATTTCCAGAATTCTTCACAGCCAAATTCTTCACAAGATCTATATGATTGTAATATATGGCAGTGATAATTTCGGAATCTCTCGTCTTCAATCCATCCAGATAATCCTTATCGCTATACAAAAATCTCGTTCTCTTATTCATCCGATTTTTATCAAAAAGTAATACAAAAAAAATATGTTTTTTTTAAAAACTTGTAACCTCTTAGCACAAACTACTGTATACCAACATTATAATTTTAAACATCACCCGTTTTCTGTGTCTAAAGTATAATATTATATCCTGATTTACGAAAATTTTAAAAAAAAGTTGGGAAAAACAGTATTACCTTTTTAAAAAAAGCGGATTAAGGGTACGGACATTGATATGGGGATTGATTCAGTGTCTTTGCGGTGTTAAATTTTAAAACAGAAAAAAATGAAAAAGTTGTACTCTATTTTCGCTGGATTATTTATCATTACATTATCATTATTCTCGACTACAGCAACAGCTCAAAACACTTTCTCCGGAAATGTGCTCTACCACGGCAATTCAGACAATCCGGTTCCTTCAGTTACAGTTACTATTCAAAATGCAGATAATACATTTATACAAAGTGTTGTAACTGATGATAACGGATACTATGAACTCACCAATATTCCTTATGGCACCTTTACTATTTTGGCAGAAACTGAACTCCCCGCAGGCGGAGTGGAACTCAGCGATGCATTTATGGTAATGTTCCATATGTTTGGATTTATTAACCTGGAAGGATATCAGGCTATTGCTGCTGATGTAAACAACAATGGCAATATTGACTGGGGTGATTATTGGGACATCCTCATCGACTGGCTTATTTACCAACTTCCATTTAATAATGAGCCATGGCTTTTCGACAGCATGGAATATACTTTTACTCCTTCGAAAGACGGTCAGTCTGTTGGTGGAAATGAACTTGGCGCTACATGCTCAGGCGATATCTGTGGTTCCTATATTATTGATGATGACAAAGAGAAATCCACAATTGTTTCCAACCAAACAATTAATGTGCTTCCGGGTGAAACCGTTGAAGTATCTTTCTATGCCAGCGAGACAATCGATGTTGCAGCTCTTTACATGGGTATAAAATATGATGCAGATGTTGTTACCATTGAAGAGTATGAAACAAATCCTGCAGAAATGGAATATCGTGCCGAGGAAGCTGACGGATTAATTGGATTTAACTGGATGACTGGTCAGAATACGGAAAGCCTCCACATTGAAAAAGATAATGCCATTATCACTCTCTATGTCACTGTTAATGAGAACGCTCAACCACAGGAAGTCGTTTTCTCTCTTGATGATGAATCTGCATACATTACTGCTGACGGAAAATCAGAAAATACAACAAAACTTGTTAGTCAGTCAATCAACGTATTAAATAAAGAAACAACAACTTCATTAAACAATTTCGAGGAATCAGTTTCAATATATCCGAATCCCGCAACTGATATCCTGTTTGTTGAGGCACAAAACCAAAACAGCACCTTTACTGTCAGAGATTTGACAGGTAAGGCAGTAATTTCAGTATTACTTGAAGATACTAAGAGTGCAATAGATGTCACAAACCTTTCACCGGGATATTACATCTATCAAATTGAAAATAAAAATAGTGTACTGACTACAGGTAAAGTCCTAATCACAAAATAAATCCCAATTAGTTATAGAATACAACAACGTAACACCGCTCAAACAGGTTGCTTTTTCCCCGAAGCAACCTGTTTTATTTTGTACTGTGAATCTTCAGGTTTTTTTTTAAATTTGTAATCAGAACAACAGGTTCAGTGGTTTGAGGTATGAAAAGAATAAGCCCCCAGTTTATCAATTGCCTTATAGTACTTTTTCTCACTTCGCTGGGTAGCAATATCTTTGCTCAGGATGATGCAGCAGTGCGTTATAATATAAATGAAAAAATTCTCAGGGCTTACGATTCACTTAACATGGATAAATATCAGTCGGCGGAAACTTTGTTTTTTCAGGTTGCTGCCCGTGAAGATATAAACAGATACCCTGAATTCAGATGTAAAGCCTTTCTTGGTCATGCTGTTGCAGAGTACTTTAACAGCGGGAACACTCTGTCAGAGGAAGAAGCAAAGAGTATATTATCCTATATCCCTGATGATAATTCTGAATCCGAATGTACTGCAGCTCCCGCCTATTATGCTATCGCAGGATACGCAAAAAGGAGAAATGAATTTGAGAAAGCAATCGCTTATCTGGATACCACTATTAACTTATTGCAAAACAGCGCCAAACCAGATACTTCGCTTTTGGGAAGGGCATTTGGACTCAAAGGACAGTGCCTTTACAGAATGGGTATGCTGTCAGAGGCAATACCACAATACCTCTCTGCCAGAAATCTTGTGGAAAACTTCTCAAAATTAAATCCTGGTCACCTAATAAAATACACCCAGGCAATTGGCACAATTTATGCCCGGATGCAGGATTTTGATCAGGCCCTGCCCTACTTCAAAACAGCCCTTGAATTAAAACGCTTCTATGGGTTACCACAAAGCAGAAACGACATCATCTACCATAATAACCTGGGGAATATATATTTCGACAGAAAACAGTTCCATCAGGCATCAGAAATGTTCGATGAAGCAATTCGTATTGCTACTCAGCTGTTTGGTCCTGATTATGAATTATTAGGTAATGTATACCTTAATCAGGGAAATATTTTTGTACAGGTTGCAGATTTCACAAAAGCCCGCGAATATTATCTTAAAGCTTTAAGTTTTAAAAACTTAAGTGAAGAAAACCTACGGTCACTTTATAATAATATTGGCTATACATATTTTCGCCTTCAGGAGTATGACCAGGCAATCCGATACTTTGAGAAAGGTCTTGAAAACAACAGCAACAGCTCTACTGCAATACGTTCACTTTGTAATCTGGCGCAAAGTTATCACGGCCTCTATATGAAACAACCGGCCGAAGAGACATTTGAGAAAGCCCTGGCTCTGGCAAAAACCAGGAACGATGAAATCAATCTTGAATATGCCTACGCGCTGCAGGATTACGGCCAGTTCCTCATAGAAACAGGACGGCCGGCTCGAGCCATAGAGAACCTTAACGCAGCAATCTCCATATTAAGAAAACAGGATGTTGACAAACGAGATAATGTGGCAATAATCCATTCGATTCTTGCAAATTACTACTATACCATAAAAGATTATCCTGCTGCACTCGCTCATATTCAGGATGCTCTGATTGCTCTTGAACCGGGTTTTAATGACACAGATTTTCATATTAATCCTAACATAGAAACATCTGAATCACCTTATGAGCTTCTTGGAATTCTGGCTCTTAAAGCGCAGGTATTATTCGAAACCGGCAGGGCTGAAAAAAATAAAGAGAGACTTATTCTTGCTGCCACAACTTTTAAAGATGCTTCAGCAGTTCTTGATTTGCTTAAAACCTCGTACAGTTATGATGACAGTAAACTATTCCTGTCAGGTCAGAGTAATCAAATATACCATCATGCCATTGAGGTGAATTATGAACTTTATGCCATCACCGGGGATACGATTTACCTCAATTATGCGTACAACTTTACAGAGAAGAGCAAATATTCAACGCTGCTGGAAGCATACAGGGAGACGGTAATCCGAAATCAATCGATATCACCAAAAGATCTTGACAACCTGCTGAGCCTCGAATCTCAACTGGAAAAAGCAATGAGAGCACTTTATGAAGCTTCTGATGCGGACAAGGCAGATCAAAGCAAAATAGATTTATTAAACACACAGATTTTTAATCTCAACAGAAAAAAAGATAGTCTGGAAGCCCATCTTAACAAATTAAATCCGGGATTTCAGGATGTAACAAAACAGCTGGAAGTAATTTCACCATCAGAAATTCAGCAACGACTTGGCCCTGAACATTTCCTTATTGAGTTTAGTCTTCATGACAGCACTGTTTTTGCTTTTGCAATATCATCAGGTTCATTATCAGTAGAAAAAATCGAAATCAATACATCAAGTATTGATACACTGCGCAGCGCTCTTGATGCGTCAGAGCTGGCAAATTACTCACGTAAAGATTATGAGACTTTCATCAATTCATCATATTATTTATATCAAAAACTGATCTCACCTTTTGAAGCATCCATCATAGATAAATCCCTGATTATCATTCCTGATTCAAAGCTTGGATATATTCCTTTTGAAGCTTTAATTACAAAAATGCCGGATTCTGAAAAAATGGATTTCAGAAGTCCTGATTACCTGCTTAAACATAATGAGATAAGCTATTCATACTCTGCCACGCTACTGTTTGAAGACAGAAATGATTATAAAGGAAATTCAAAAGGAAAGCTTTTAGCCTTTGCCCCCGAATATGACTATAAAGGATTGACTTATGGCGGAGACACCCTGTTAAGTCAGCTTGCTCCTATTCCCGGAGTAAAAGATGAAATAAAGTCCATTCAAAAGTATTTTTCTGGTTCAACCCTGGAAGGGAAAGAAGCTACTGAGGATGCATTTAAAAAATATGCTCCGGAATATGACATCCTTCACCTGGCGATGCATACATTGATCGACCCCAAAAACCCCACATATTCAAAATTGGTATTCTCAGCTCCCGATACAACAAATTCAACCGATGACGGGGTGCTGTATACCAGTGAACTCTTTTCTATGTCTCTGCAATCAAAAATGGCAGTGCTAAGTGCCTGTCAAACCGGCGATGGAGCTATTAAAGAGGGTGAAGGCATTCTGTCTCTTGCACGAGGTTTCTTTTATGCAGGAGTTCCCAGCGTTGTAATGACGCTTTGGTCGGTAGATGATGCAAGAAGTGCGTTAATCATGGAGTCATTTTATAAATACCTGAAAAAAGGATACTCAAAAGATCAAGCTCTGCGTCAGGCTAAACTTGATCTCCTGGAAACAGGTGACCCTTTAACAGCACATCCCAGGTTTTGGGCCGGATATGTCTCCATCGGTAACCAGAATCCTGTGACCAGGAATAATCATTGGCTGTTCATCCTTGCAGGACTAATCCTGATTTCTTTAGCAGGATTTATTACCGCCAGAACTATTCAATCACGTCGCAGGAAATAGAAGTATTGTGTTTATTACCTTACATTTGCAAAAAAATAATTTGTGATATATCCTGAGATTTTTGAGGAAAAGACCGGATTTGATAAAATCCGCTTAATGATAGAGGAAGCATGCATAAGTGATGCAGGGATTGAGGCAGCGAGGAAAATGAAAGCTGCATTCACTTATGATAAGGTTGTACATCAACTACAGATTACTGAAGAATACAGGAATATTCTGCTATTAAGTGAACCTATTCCGGCACAGAATTACTTCGATCTTACGGATGAATTAACAGAAATAAAACTTCCGGGAACTTTCCTTGAAACTGAAGAACTGGGCTTATTAAAAGCTTCTCTAATAACGCTTGTAGAACTATATACGTTTTTTAGCACACCTGAAAGAAAAGAGAAATACCCGCTTTTAACAGCTCTAAGTGAAGAGCTGTATATTGATCCGGAAATACCAAAACAACTTGAGAAACTTCTTGACGAAAAGACAAACATCAGATCTTCCGCATCTGAAAAACTTGCAGAAATTCGTCAGAAAATCAAACGCAAGGAATCAGGAATAGGAAACAGGATAAACAAAATCATTGCTGAGGCCAGGCAAAAAGGATACCTCAAGGATGATGCAGAGGTAACCATCAGAAACGGCAGGCCTGTAATTCCGGTTCCGGCATCCAACAAAAGGCGCCTAAAAGGATGGATACATGATGAATCTGCTACAGGACAAACCGTTTATATTGAGCCTGCTGAGATATTTGAGATTAACAATGAGATCCGGGAGCTGCAACTTGACGAGCGCCGTGAGGAAGTAAAGATACTAATACATTTTGCAGATTATGTAAGGCCATTTATTCCGGAGTTACAACGAGCATATACGCATCTGGGAGAGTTTGATTTTATAAGGGCAAAAGCAAAAGTAGCGCTGGAGACTGCCAGCATTCTGCCGGTAATGCGTCGCCGTCCTGTTCTGAATATCCGAAATGCACGCCATCCCCTATTATATCTGGCATTAAAAAAACAGCACCGAAAAGTGGTACCTCTGACGCTGGAGCTGTCACATAAAGAACGTATTCTGGTCATTTCAGGGCCCAATGCAGGAGGAAAATCCATATGCCTGAAAACAATCGGGCTTCTGCAATATATGCTGCAGTGCGGACTTCTGATTCCGGCAAATGAAAACTCCGAATTTGGCATTTTCAGAAATATTCTTATCGACATCGGGGATGAGCAATCGCTTGAAAACGACCTGAGTACATATACTTCGCACCTGCAAAACCTGAAGGTCTTCCTGCGAAATGCAGACCGTCACACACTGTTTCTAATCGATGAATTCGGAACCGGAACAGAGCCAAACCTTGGAGGAGCCATTGCGGAAGCAACACTGGAAACGCTGAATAATAAAAAAGCCTGGGGTGTAGTCACAACACATTACGCCAACCTTAAGCTGATGAGCGGTCACCATGAAGGTATTATTAATGGCGCAATGCTTTTCGACAGCAAAAAATTACAGCCACTGTTTATTTTAAAAACCGGAAAACCGGGAAGTTCGTTTGCTTTTGAGATGGCCAGGAAGATCGGCTTCCCGGAAGATATCCTGAATCTTGCAGGAACAAAAACAGGAAAGAAACAACTTGATTTCGATCAACAGCTGCATCAACTGGAAATTGAGAAAAAGGATCTGTCACAAAAGCAATCTGAAGTAACTGTTGCAGATGATCTTCTTAAAGAGCTTCTGGATAAATACAGAAATCGGATTCTGGAACTAGACAAAGAGAGAAAAAGGATTCTAGCAGAGGCTCAGGCAGAAGCAGATAGTTTGATTACAGCAGCAAATACCCGCATCGAGCACACAATCAAGGAGATAAGAGAAACACAGGCTGAAAAGGAGAAGACCAGAAAGCTCAGGGAAAAACTTAAAGCCTCGGCAGGCGAAAGAATAAAAAAGAATCACGACGCACTCAAATCACTTAAACAGGAGCTTGAAGAAGTTGCACCGCAGGAGGAAACAGTCCCTGTGAGTTCTCCGGAAAAAGAAATACATATATATAAGGTGGGAGATCATGTCAGGATGCAGGGGCAGCGAAGCGTTGGAATTATTACAGGGCTTAAAGGGAAAAAAGCAACGGTAGAATTTGATTCATTATCGCTTAAGGCTGACATTCAAAACCTGGAACCAGCACAACCCGGGAAGCAGAAAAATGATCAGGTAAGGCTTACCACATCAACATCAGGAAATATTATTCACGACCTCACTACAAAAGCCGCAAATTTCAAAATAAGTATTGATGTAAGAGGTCAGAGAGCGGAAGAAGCCATCCTGAATATCTCCAAATATCTCGACGATGCTATGCTACTTAATGTTCCTGAAATAAAGATCCTGCATGGCAAAGGCAATGGCATTCTGCGGGATGTAATCAGAGAGTACTTAAATTCGCTTCAGGAAGTCAGAAGATATAAAGATGAGGCACTGGAATTTGGCGGCAACGGAATTACTATTGTTTCTCTTCGTTACTGATAATTTCTTTTAACTCCTCCTTCTTCGCCTTTGTAAGACTTTTCACAATCAAATCATAGGAATGATTTACCAACTCATAAAGAAAGTCATCATTCATGGATCCATCAATCCGGATCGTATTCCAATGCAGTTTATTCATATGGTATCCGGGAATCACCGCCGGGTACTGAGCCCTTAATGACACAGCCCTTTCGGGGTCACATTTCAGGTTAATTGCGAAATCATCTTCTGTATCAGTAAGTGCAAACATTTTACCCATGACTTTAAAAACCAGGGTTGTTTCATCGAATGGAAAACTTTCCGTGACCCCCGGTTTTGTAATGCAGTAGTCTCTGAATTCTTCAATATTCATCTGATAAATAAGTATTTGTTAAAAGACAAAGATAGTTAAACTGTTTTGAGGAATTTTGGGAAAACATCACGGTAAGGTAAAAATATCTATATTTGCTCTACTTTGGAAAAAAGTGTTAATTATGAGCGAAAAAAACAACACAGACCCAAAACAGCGCAATTCAGGCCTGAGTAAGTCAAAGAACATACTTCAGGTACGTAAGAAAATCGCGCTGCAGGGAGGTGGCACAAAGGCCATTGAAAAGCAAAAAGCCGGTGGTAAACTTACCGCCCGTGAGCGTATCCTCGCTTTGGTAGATTCTAATTCGTTTCATGAGTATGACCTGTTTGTTGAGCATGCAGGCCGTGATTTTGATATGAATAAAAAGTATCTTCCAGGTGATGGAGTAATTACAGGTACAGGGACTATAAACGGTCATCCTATATGTATTTTTGCACAGGACTTTACAGTTGCCGGTGGTTCACTCGGTTACATGCATGCCAAGAAGATTACAAAAATCATGGATCACGCCATGAAACTCAGAGTACCTTTGATTGGTATCAATGACTCCGGCGGGGCGCGTATTCAGGAAGGTGTAAATTCACTGGCCGGTTATGGAGAGATATTCTACCGTAACACTCAGGCCTCAGGTGTAATCCCTCAGATCTCCGTTATCCTCGGCCCTTGTGCCGGTGGCGCAGTATATAGCCCGGCTTTAACAGACTTTGTGTTCGTTGTGGATAAAATCTCTAAGATGTTTATCACAGGACCAGAAGTTATCAAAACAGTGCTTGGTGAAGAGATCTCTATGGAAGACCTTGGCGGAGCAAAGGTGCATGCAGAGATCACCGGTAATGCACATTTCTATGCCGAAAGCGAAGTGGAGTGCTTTGAGCAGATTAAAAGTCTTGTATCATTCATCCCATGGAACAATAAAACCACGGCGAAGCCATTCCCTAAAAAAACACCGAGAACAAGACAGTATAAAATTGAGGATATTTTCCCTTCCAACCCAAAACAACCGTACGACGTAAGAGACATAATAAAGTCTATCGCTGACAGCTCAGAATTTATGGAGATTCAGGAAAAATTTGCTGCGAATATCGTGATTGGCTTTGGTCGTATGGAAGGTAGAACGGTAGGTTTTGTTGCCAACCAGCCTCTCGTTCTTGCCGGTGTTCTTGATGTGGACTCCAGTGATAAAGCAGCACGCTTTATCCGTTACTGTGACTCTTTCAACATTCCTTTGGTAACCCTCGTTGACCTTCCTGGTTATCTGCCGGGAATCGACCAGGAGCACTCAGGGGTAATTCGTCATGGCGCTAAAATACTTTACGCTTACAGCGAAGCAACAGTACCTAAAATCACCCTCATTATGCGTAAAGCATACGGTGGCGGATATATTGCAATGTGTTCTAATCACCTTCGCGCAGATTTTGTATTTGCATGGCCAACGGCGGAAATCGCTGTTATGGGACCTGAAGGCGCAGCCAACATCATCTTTAGAAATGAGATTAAAAACGCTGAAAACCCTGATGAAGTTCGCAAACAAAAGGTTAAAGAATATAAAGACAAATTCGCTAACCCATATGTTGCAGCTGCTTATGGCTATGTTGATGCCGTTATAGAACCAGATGAAACACGTAAAATGCTTATTCATGCTCTCGACATTTCGGAAGAAAAAAGAGTTGATGCGCCAGATAAAAAGCATGGCATTCCACCATTCTAAAATGTGGCAAATCAATTTTTGTTAACCTAAAATGTTGAATCATGAGATATAAAGAAGCACCTGAAGGATACAAGTTTATGAATGTCGAGAATGGTAAATATAAAACCACTCTTACGACGAAATTCGTATCCCGTCAAAAATACGTTCCCAATGACCCCAAAAAAATTGTTGCGGTAATCCCGGGAACAGTGCGCGAAATATTTGTCAAAAAAGGCAGTAAAGTGAAAGAGGGCGACAACCTTCTGATTCTGGAAGCCATGAAAATGATGAATAACATTGTTGCTCCTTTTGATGGAGTAATTAAGGCAGTAAAAACATCAAGTGATACTGTTGTAGCGAAATCCGAACTACTGATTGAATTTGAATAATCGAATAGAATAATCGGGATAAATGATGTCACCGGGAGTTGCCCTGGTGACATTTTTTTTTGCTATTACACTGAGAACCAAAAATTCAGACACGATAAATCGTGCCTCTCCAAAATAACCGAAGAGTCGGTGATTCATGGCAGTTTAATATGCAATATATAAGCGAGTCTTTGTTAAGCAGCAATTATTTATACCCGGGAAAGAGCTTATTTGTCTCTTCAACATAAGAAAGAACATCATCTTTCCCTAATTTTGAAATACTGCTGGTAAGAATATATTGCGGCATCTCCTCCCAATCCTGAAGAAGCATTTTCTTATAATTAGCAATATTACTTTGCAGCTGATTCACACCCATCTTATCAGTTTTCGTAAAAAGAATTACGAACGGTATCTGACTCATTGCCAGCCACTCCATAAATTCCAGGTCATTCTTCTGTGGCTCCAGACGGGAGTCGATAAGCAGAAAAACAGTCATCAGGTTTTCCCTCTTCAACAGGTAGTTACGAATCATCTTATCCCACTTTGCAACCTCTGACTTGGAAACCTTCGCAAACCCATACCCCGGAAGATCCACCACATACCAATCTTCATTAATCAGGAAATGATTTATAAGTCTGGTCTTTCCGGGTTTGCCACTTATTTTGGCCAGTCCTTTATGATTGGTCAGCATATTCAGCATCGAGCTTTTTCCAACATTGGAGCGGCCGATAAAAGCATACTCCGGCATTTTCGGATCAGGGCATTTCCCAATCGAAGGACTGCTGCACAAAAATGTAGCCGTGTTAATTTTCACTATTTGTTTTCCTCGTTTTTAATGTTGACATAGGAAGTCACATAGCGATTAAACTTATTCTCAACAATGTCACGGATGGTAACCAGAATCCCAGTCTCTTCAACCATTCCGAAAGCATCGTTCATGGAAGTTCCGAAAACGCGCATGGTAGGAGAAAGATTCATATATGCATTAACCAGCGGAGGTATATTTTCTCCCCGGGCTCTGACTTCACGCACTAATACCTTGTAGTCATCCTCATATTTTTCACCCTCAAAAAGATCTTGCAGGAAGGGTGCATTAAGATTCATCGCTATAGGCTCAAACGGCCTTACTAATTCGTCTTCATCTGCAAAATGAATACTCATAAACTTCATGATGATATCACGCGCTTCGGTATTAAAATGAGGATACATGGTAATCTTTCCAAAAAAGTATTCAGTATCAGGATAATCTACATGAAGTGAACCGAGTCCATCCCAAAGATTGTCGAGGGCAAAGAGGCCTTTACGCTGATCACGGGAAGGCTGAAATAGCGGTTGAACAAATGAGCGTCCAAGCTCCACTGTTTTTGGAAGATAGTGGTTGACAAACTCCTCTGAAAAACGGAAAAGGCGACCTGTAGCACTAATGGCATTCCCATTATCATCAAAAGGGATATCCTTTCCATGAATAAAACGATACCCACCAACAATTTCACTCTCCTCAGCATTCCATACGATCAACTGATGAAAAGGTTTTTCATCAGTATCATAATGGTCGATATCCGCTGCTTTTCCTGTTCCTCCTCCGGCGCTGCGGAAAGTCTCCTCACGCAGTCTGCCAACTTCATCCATCAGAATGGGTGATTGATGCGCAGTAAAAATATATATCTCATTATTCCCGGCGTTTGTTTTTCTTACAAAACGCACCTTAGACAACTCCTCGCGGATCGTCTCCCTGTCAATTTTTTTAATTATATCTTTCATAACAATTACTCTCCATCAAATATAACGTCAGGATCGTCTTTTAGCTTATACACATGATTCTTAACCAATTGAGCCCACTCCAGATCAGAATGCCTTTTATCAAAAACTGTGTAAGGAATGGGTTTACCAAATATCATTCTGATGTTCTTGTCTTTAAGTTTGTAAGCCTCGTCTACCAGAAACATCATCTCAATATTGAATTTAATTTTCAGAAATTTTCTGATTTTAGCTAACCTGTAAAACCGTTTTGAATTCTGCCCATAAATATATACCGGCACAACATCTCTTTGGTTATTACGTGCCTTAGTCACAAAAGTCTTTTTCCACTCCAGGTCGCAAATTACACCATCCTGTTTTCGTGAACAGATTCCTGCGGGAAACATAATGATAGCATCATCTCCACGGAATGCCATTTCGAGTTTTCTTACATTGGCTGAATTGGATCCAACCTTATTAATTGGCAAAAAGTGCTCTCTCATATTTTCCAGGTACATGAGAAAATCATTTGCCGGAATCAGAATATCCCTTCTCCTCTGCCCAACAGCCCAGAAGAGGTTCATTCCGTCGAAACCACCCAGAGGATGATTACCGACTATCATCACCTTACCCTCCCTGGGAACGTTTTCGAGACCAGTGGTAGAAACTGAAGCATTAAAATCCTCAATCAGCATCTCAGCGAATTCAATCCCCCTTCTGCCATTTGCTCTTTTAAATATGTTATTCAGAAGATCTATATGCACTATTTTCTTAAGATATCTCCGAAGAAAACGGGGCATTTTTTCATACAAGCCCTCTTTCTTTGTTTCCACAACATCACGCAGATCAATGGAATAAACCTGATCCTCATCCTGTCTTTCTATACTGCTTTCTTGCATCCCAATAAACTTTTCCTATACAAAAATAGGTAATAATCCCTTTAAAGTGAATTTTCACTCTTTAAAACATCAAATACACCGATTAAAAAGGATCTAAAGGCCAAGGTGTATCCGTGGAGATAAAGCGCAAAATCCCCTACCAAAAAACAGCAGGTTATCTTATTGTTTTTCAAAATTTTACACTCATTACTGAAAAAAGTTGAATAAAAACGCAACCATTGTTGATAAGAAGTGGTAAAATGTGGAAAAATGTGGGAATATTTTACATATCTTTACATCACAAAATGAGCGAAGACTTATTTATCATCGGGACATATGAGTGCAAAATCGACGCGAAAGGTCGTGTACTCCTTCCTTCCGGGCTGAAGAAACAGCTTATGGAAGGGCTCAATGATGGATTTGTTCTGAAACGCAGCGTGTTCCACCAATGCCTCGAACTCTATCCAAAGAAAGAATGGAATAAAGAGATCGCGGGAGTCAACAAGCTGAATCGCTTCGTAAAGAAAAACGTCGAGTTTATCCGGCGCTTTATGGCAGGTGTAAAGATGATCGATCTGGATGCACAGGATCGCTTTCTGGTGCCAAAGGATCTGATTGATTTTGCCACACTCACCAAAAACCTGGTTCTCTCATCAGCAGTAAACAAGATAGAGATCTGGGATAAAAACCTCTACGAAGAAAGCCTTGACAGCGTTGATGACTTTGGAGCACTTGCAGAAGAAGTTATGGGAGATAATCAACCTGAATAGAGTGCTTATGTATCATAAACCTGTTATGCTTCACCAGTGTATCGACGCATTGAATATACGTCGCGACGGAGTGTATGTGGACGTTACCTTCGGCGGTGGCGGGCACTCGGCTGAGATCCTGAAACATATCCCGCAAGGAAAACTCTTTGCCTTTGACCAGGATCCCGATGCCATGACAAACCATCCCGGAAACGAAAACTTAACGCTTATCCAGCAGAATTTCAGGTATATGATCAACTACCTCAGGTTTTATGATGCTATACCCGTAGATGGTATCCTCGCAGATCTGGGTATCTCAAGCCACCAAATCGATGTTCCTGAACGTGGATTTGCCACACGCTACAACTCTCTCCTGGATATGCGCATGGATCAGAAAGGAAGCCGCTCAGCTGCCGACATTCTGAATAATGCTTCTATCGAAGAGATGGCCCGCATTTTTAAGCAATACGGTGAACTGAAAAACGGATATCCGCTTGCAAAAAGAATTGCCACCGCCCGCGAAGAACATCCTGTAGATACGACCGATCGTCTAAATGAAATTGCAACACCACTCTCAGGACAAAAGAATGCCAATAAATATCTCGCTCAGGTTTATCAGGCACTAAGAATTGAAGTTAACGACGAGCTCGGAGCACTGAAGGATTTGCTCTATCAGGCAGAAAAAGCCCTTAAACCCGGAGGCACACTGGTTATCATGAGCTATCATTCACTGGAAGACCGACTGGTTAAAAACTTCCTCAAATCCGGAAACTTCGAAGGAAAGCAGGAGAAAGACTTCTTCGGTAATCCCATGGTGCCATTCAAAACAATAAAAAACAAGCCAATAACGGCAGATGAAAAAGAGATAGAAGAAAACCCAAGATCAAGAAGTGCGCGATTAAGAATAGGAATAAAATTATAGATGAACACTATCAAAAAACATAAAGAGAAGAAGACTACTGCAAAACAGCGCAGAGTAGCCAGCGGTGTGCGCAGAGTTCTGGGTCTCTCCTCCAACACACCATCTTCAGAAACAACCAGGGTTATTATGCTGGTTGTGCTTTTGATGATAGTTTACATCTGGAATAACTATAAAGCCGAAGAGAAAGCCATAGAGATAAACCAACTCACCAAGGAAAACCAGGAACTAAGGGCAGAATATCTATTGCTCAAGAGTAAGGTTATGCATTACAGCAGCCAGAGTTTACTTGCCCGCAGATTGCATGACAAAGGCATAAAAGAAGCAACAGTGCCACCCAGGAAACTGATCAGGAAAAAGGAGGGCAAACATGAGTAAACAGGAAAAGCACATATCAACACGCAGCTACCTGATCTACTTTCTTATGCTCTTTGGTGCATTACTGGTACTGGTACGCGTTATATATATATTCCTGATTCCCGGCCCGGAACTCCGGGAACTGGCAGAGAAGAATGCATACAGAACCCGCGAAGTAAGCGGAATAAGAGGCAATATTCTGAGTGCTGACGGAGAGCTTATTGCTACATCGGTACCTGTGTTTACCCTTCGCTGGGATTATCATGTACTGGAGGCGCGCATCGCAGGCGGTGTTCTCGACACCATGGCCACAGGGTTGGCAGATGCCCTTAACGGCACAAAAAGCCATTACCTGAAAGAACTCAAAAAAGCAATACGCACAGAAAACCGCTATTATCTTATTGAAAAAGAAGCCAGTTATGAAATGATTAAGCGCCTGAAAACGCGCGCGGTTTTCAATGAAGGCAGATATAAAAGCGGACTCATAACAGAAACACACACACAAAGACAATACCCCTATCAGGAACTGGCGTTCAGAACAATTGGACTGGATCGTGAGGGAACAGATAATGATGTTGGAATCGAAGGCGCTTATTCCGGGTTCCTTGCCGGAGAAAAAGTCTCAAGACTGGAAAAAAGAATCTCTGCCGGCATGTTCAAACCTGTGGAGATGAATGAAAACGTAGAACCTAAAAATGGCTACGACATTGTCACTACCCTGAATATGCTTTATCAGGATGTGCTGGAAAACGCACTTAAAAAACACCTGATGGAACAAAGAGCCATCGAGGGATGTGCAGTTCTGATGGAGGTGAATACAGGGAATATCCTCGCAATTGCAAACCTGTCGACAAAAACCGGCCCGCTTACAGAATCATACAATGTAGCGCTGGGGTCTTCCATGGAACCGGGATCCACCTTTAAACTTGCAACAGTGCTGGCATTGCTGGAAGATAAAAAAGCAACTATCGCAGACACAGTAAAAATCAAAGACGGGGTTAAATACTACTACAATCAAAGAATGATTGACAGCCATATTCATAAGGGCGAGTTTGTTTACTCTCTTGAAACAGCTTTTGAAGAATCGTCAAATGCTGCCATATCGTGGTTTGCTCAAAAGTATTACGGAGATAAACCTCAGCAGTATATAAATACATTGAAAAAATTCAACCTTGCCCAAATGCAGGGCGTGGAAATTCCGGGTGAGCCCTCCCCTTTCATAAAGGATAAAAGCCACAAACAATGGTCCGGCGTAAGTCTTCCCTGGATGTCGATTGGATATGAATTAATGCTGACACCACTTCAGGTATTGGGCTTTTATAATGCTGTTGCAAACGACGGGGTTTACGTAAAGCCAAAATTCGTTACAGAGATTCGTGAAGGGAACATAGTTCATTACAAAGCAGAGACTGAAATTCTGAATAACAGGATAGCAGGAAGTGAAGCCATAGCAGATGCACAGTATCTATTGGAAGAGGTAGTAAATGAAGGTACCGGAAGACTGGCTTTCCGCAATTCCCCGTATAATGTTGCAGGTAAAACAGGTACTGCCCAGATACATTCCGGCAATGAAGGGTATGGCGCAAGGCAATACAATGCATCTTTTGTAGGATACTTTCCGGCTGAAAACCCGAAATATTCATGTATCGTGGTAGTAAACCGCCCCGGAGCAGGAAAATATTACGCATCATCAGTGGCTGTACCTGTATTCAAGGAGATTGCTGACAGGGTATATGCATCCGACATCTCCATCCATTCCAAAGATACCGATACAATAGTAAAATACAGCGCATATCAGTATGGCTATCTGGAAGATCTGAAAGAGATACTCCGGACAATGGGATACAGGGCAGCAAAGTCCGGCACTGAATGGGCCAGCATGACGATTGACACCGAAATGAACACAAACATAAATGAGAGTATCCCACCGGAAGGAAGAGTCCCAAATCTGAAAGGACTGGGCCTCAGAGATGCAATTTATATGGCCGAATCAGCAGGGATGTCAGTAAGGGCAAACGGAAAAGGCAAAGTAATACAACAGCAACCTGAACCGGGATCACAAATAACAACAAACAGAATATCAGTAACACTACAATAAAAATGCAGAAACCGCAGGACATATTTATTCAGAGCGAAATCATGAAGATTTCAGGCAGCTGGCCCGGGAATCTTAAGCATATCTGCATTGATTCAAGAGAGGTGCAGCAAGGAGATGCATTTATTGCCATAAACGGAACTGTTACCGACGGCCACCAATACATCTCAAAAGCTGTTGCTCAGGGTGCTGCACTTATTATTTATGAACAGGATGTAACGCTTCCTGAAAACATTTGCGGCATACAGGTGAAGAACAGTGCCATAGGAGCCGGAGAACTAGCCTCCGCATTTTATGGCCATCCTTCAAAAGCACTAAAAGTAGTTGGCATAACAGGTACAAACGGAAAAACCACAATTGCAACGCTGCTACATAATCTGTTCTCCAATCTGGGATACAAGTGCGGACTGTTAAGTACCATTAATATAATTATCGGGGAAGAGGTTCTCCCTTCTACACACACTACTCCTGATGCAGTATCAATTCAGAAAATGTTAGCCAGAATGGCGGAAGAGAATTGCGAATACTGCTTTATGGAAGTTAGCAGTCATGCTGTGGATCAGCACAGAATTGCAGGTCTTCAATTTGCAGGTGGTGTATTTACAAACCTGACACACGATCACCTCGACTATCATAAAACATTCAAAGCATATCTGGAAGCAAAGAAGGCATTCTTTGATCAACTGCCTAAAACCGCATTCGCACTGACAAACACAGATGATAAGAACGGAAAAATTATGATCCAGAATACCATGGCAGAGGTAAAAACCTATGGGCTAAAAGGGATGGCTGACTTCAAAACGCGGTTATTGGAAAACAGTTTCACCGGGCTCTACCTAAATCTGGATAATGAAGAGTTCTGGAGCAGGTTCTGCGGAAGCTTTAATGCATATAACCTCACTGCCGCATTTGCAACAGCGGTATTATTAAACCAAAACAAACAGGAAGTACTGATAGCCTTATCAAAGGCATCGACGGTGGAAGGACGCTTTGACATTATAAATGGTGACAACGGAGTTACGGCTGTTATCGACTATGCGCATACTCCTGATGCTTTGAAGAATGTACTAAGTACCATTAATGACATCCGTGAAGGACAGGGTCAGCTTATCACAGTTGCAGGTGCAGGCGGCGACAGAGACACCTCCAAACGTGCTGAAATGGCATCCATAGCTTCAAAACTAAGTACTAAACTGATACTGACCTCAGACAACCCAAGAAGTGAAGACCCGGATGCAATTATCGATATGATGATGGAAGGTGTGGAAATCACCGATAAACGAAATGTCTTGCGCATAACTAACCGCAGAGAGGCCATAAGAACGGCATGTACCATTGCTGCTCCGGGAGATATTGTCCTTGTAGCAGGAAAAGGGCATGAGAAATACCAGGAAATAAAAGGTGTAAAGCACCCATTCGACGATAAAGCTATTGTCGGGGAAATTTTAAAAACTGAAAACTAGAAACTATGCTATATTATCTTTTTGATTATTTCGATAAAGCATTGGATCTGCCGGGAGCAGGTGTATTTCAATACATCTCATTCCGGGCAGCAAGTTCGCTGATTACATCCCTGATTATTTCCATGTTGTTTGGCAAACAGCTTATAAAGGTGCTCAGAAAGAAACAGGTAGGAGAAACTGTCCGCAGCCTGGGTCTTCACGGGCAGAAAGAGAAGGAAGGTACTCCAACAATGGGAGGTATTATCATTCTGCTGGCAATCATCGTCCCCACGTTACTATTCGCCCGACTCGACAACATCTATATCCTCCTGATCCTGTTCACTACCGTGTGGATGGGTTTTATCGGCTTCCTCGATGATTATATTAAGGTATTCAAAAAGAATAAAGGAGGCCTTGCCGGCAGGTTTAAACTTTTAGGTCAGTTAATTCTGGGTCTTGTGGTTGGAGCAACAATGTTCTTCCATCCTGACATAGTGATAAAAGAAAAAATCAGAGTGGAAACCACAGGGGAAGCATCATCCTATCACCAGGAGTGGTCGGAAGAGGAAAACCCTGTTTTTGGAGAAGCTACTCAATCCACAAAAACCACTATACCATTTTTTAAGAATAACGAGCTTGATTATGGCAGGATTATTAACTGGGCCGGTGAAGGTGCACAAAAATGGGCATGGCTGATATTTATCCCTATAGTGATATTTATCATCATGGCAATTTCCAACGGTGCAAACCTCACCGACGGCCTAGACGGACTTGCTACTGGGTCATCAGCTATTGTAGGTGCAACACTGGCCATATTTGCATGGGTTTCAGGCAACATAGTATTCTCTGATTACCTAAACATCATGTATATCCCGCATGTGGGAGAGCTGACAGTGTTTATCAGTGCCTTTGTGGGAGCCTGTCTCGGTTTCCTCTGGTTTAACTCCTACCCTGCTCAGGTATTTATGGGCGATACAGGAAGCCTGGCCATTGGAGGTATCATCGCAGTATTTGCCATAATGATTCGTAAAGAGTTACTCCTGCCAATTCTTTGCGGAGTATTC
Source organism: Marinilabiliales bacterium (assembly GCA_002869405.1). Taxonomy (GTDB): domain Bacteria; phylum Bacteroidota; class Bacteroidia; order Bacteroidales; family BM520; genus BM520. Next base: position 9,526 of record PKSY01000055.1, on the reverse strand, counting down.
CTTATGGAAAACCTCTCCGTAGTGATGCAGGTGACCTGGTTTAAATACACACGCAAAAAATACGGCGAAGGACGCAGAATATTTCTGATGTCGCCGCTACATCATCATTATCAGAAAAAAGGATACCCGGAGGCAAAAATCGTAATGCGGTTTCTGCTGGTGGGAATATTATTGGCTGTAATATCAGTAGTAACACTGAAACTCAGATAAATGAACAACAAACGTATTGTCATATTAGGTGGTGGAGAATCCGGAACCGGAGCAGCACTGTTGGCACAAAAGGCCGGAATGAAGCCCTTTGTATCCGACAATGGTGCCATTAAGGATTGCTTCACTGACGAACTTCAAAGGATGAACATTCCTTATGAAGTGCATGGCCATACGTCGGCTATTTACAATGCAGATTTAGTGGTAAAAAGTCCCGGAATCCCTGATGAATCCCAAACAATAAAGGATCTCAGGGCTAATGATATTGAAATTATATCTGAAATCGAATTTGCCTGGCGCTTCTGCAAAGGAAAAGTTATTGGCATTACCGGAGCCAACGGTAAAACAACTACAACACTGTTAACAAATTACATATTTGAATCGGCAGGGTTAAGAAGTATTGCAGCAGGGAATGTGGGTTACAGCTTTTCAAGAGCTGTTATGGCAGGGTATGATTACTATATACTCGAAGTCTCCAGTTTCCAGCTGGACGGGATTACCGGATTTAAACCACACATTGCAATTCTTACCAATATTACACCGGATCATCTCGACCGGTATCATAATAGTTTTCAAGAGTATGCACAGTCGAAAATGCGCATCACCATGAATCAGGATGAACATGATCATCTTATTGTTTGTGCCGATGATCCAAAAACCATGGAGATGCTGGCACAAACTCCGGTCAAAGCACAGATTCATCGCATTACGCTATCAGCAGATAGCAGTGCAGCAGCATACCTCAAAGACAACACTATTCACATAGAAATAAATCAGAAAAGAACAGATATGACACTTGAAGAATTAGCATTACAAGGCAGACACAATGTGTACAATTCCATGGCTGCCGGTGTAGCCTCACGGCTGGTGGACATCCGCAAAGAAAACATTAAACAATGTTTATCTGACTTTAAAAATGCGGGGCACCGGCTTGAAAAAGTGGCCACAATTCATGGTGTGACTTTTATCAACGACAGTAAAGCCACTAATGTAAACAGCACGTGGTTTGCACTGGAGTCGCAACGGGACCCCATCATCTGGATTGCCGGCGGTATTGATAAAGGAAACGACTATTCCAAACTCACTGAACTGGTGAAGGAGCGTGTTGATGTGCTTATTTGTCTTGGCAAAGACAACCGGAAACTGGTGGAAGCATTTATCGACCATGTTGACGTAATTCAACAAGCCAACTCAATGCAGGAAGCTGTAAATATGGCTTATCAGGCTGCACATCCCGGTGAAACAGTATTACTGTCTCCGGCATGCGCAAGCTTCGACCTGTTTGAAAACTATGAAGAGAGAGGAGAGAAATTCATTGAAGCAGTAAACAATCTTTAATATGGAACGCTTTCGGTTAGAAGGAAATAAAAAACTGTGGGGAATAGTAATAGGCTTACTATCCATTTCCCTGATAGCTGTTTTCAGTACTATCGGGAACCTGGCATGGGTAAGCCATGGTGGCAACACCTCATTTTTCCTGTTTAAACATGGCTTCATTCTTCTTACCGGATTCGCAATTATATATCTGATTCACAAGCACCTGAACATTGTCAGGTTCAGCAAACTTGCTTTAATTGTCCTCTATATCAGCATAGCGCTGCTAATACTAACTATTGTAGCCGGCCTTAATGTAAATGATGCCAAACGTGTACTTCAGCTGCCCCTGGGCCTCACATTTCAGCCATCCGATATTGCAAAAATCGGGATTGTAATGTACCTGGCCCGGCTAATGGCCTCAGACAATGAAGCGTTGAAAACCTTTAGCTTTACGAAAAGCATTATTCCGGTTTACTTACCAATTTTTCTTATCTGTTTATTAATTCTGCCTTTCAACCTTAGTACGGCAATGATGGTATTTGCTATCTCATTTGTGATGCTATTGATTGGAAATGCAAATGCTAAACTTCTAAGATCCTTAATAGGGATTGCCGGGCTATCAGTTGTATTAACCATTGGAATTGTCAAGGTCTTTCCGGATGCAATACCCCGGGCCACGACATGGGAACACAGAATAGAAAACTATTTTTCAGGGGATAACTCTGAAGAGGACAACTATCAGGCATTGCAATCGAAAATTGCCATTGCCAATGGCTGGCCCACGGGAAAAGGGTATGGAAACTCCACACAGCGCCATTTCCTGCCACAAAGTTATAATGACTTCATCTTCTCAACAATTATTGAACAGGGTGGGTTAATAGCACTTTTAATCCTTTTGGGAATATACATCTCATTTTTCTCACAATGCTTCAAAATTGCATCAAGGACAACAAGCAAATTCGGAAGTTACCTTGTTCAGGGATTGGCATTCATGATCATGTTTCAGGCACTCATCAATATGATGGTAGCTTCCGGGATTTTACCGGTAACAGGACAGCCGTTGCCACTGGTAAGTATGGGCGGAACATCAATATGGATGACATCGATTGCAGTAGGGATTATTTTAAGTGTCAGCAGAACAACAGAACATAACACGGACATAAAGGAGAGCAATGAATAACAGACCACATAAATATCTGATTAGCGGAGGTGGAACAGGTGGACATATCTTTCCGGCAATCGCCATTGCAGAGGCTATCCGCGACAAGGAGCCGGATGCTCAATTTCTGTTTGTGGGTGCTAATGGCCGTATGGAAATGACTAAAGTTCCCGATGCAGGTTACAGCATTACAGGTCTTGATATTTCAGGGATTTCACGGTCTTTAAACCTGAAAAATCTACTCTTTCCATTCCGTCTGCTAAAAAGCCTTGTAAAAGCAGGAAAGATAATTCGTACGTTCCAGCCGGATATTGCCATCGGAACAGGAGGATATGCTTCAGGACCTACACTATACATGGCTGCCAGACGACGTATCCCGACCCTGATTCAGGAACAAAATGCATTTCCCGGAATCACAAATAAAATCCTAGCCAGAAGAGCAGATACCATATGCGTTTCTTATGATAATATGCAAAAGTTCTTTGCAGAAGAGAAAATCGTTAAAACGGGAAATCCAATCAGAAAACAGCTTCAGAGTCCGGTTGAAAATAAGCTCGAAGCACTTCACTTTTTCGGACTTGAGAAAGACAAAAAGACAATTCTGGTAGTTGGCGGCAGCCAGGGTTCAATGGCAATTAATCGTACAATAAGTGAAAACATAGTATCCATAGCAGATAAAGCAAACCTGATCTGGCAGACAGGAGAAAACGGATATACTGATGCTATAAAGGTTTCCGAAGAGCTGTCGGGAAGCAATGTCAAAGTTCACAAATTCATAAAAAGAATGGATATGGCCTACGGTGCTGCAGATATTATTATCTCCCGGGCCGGAGCAATTGCAATCTCAGAAATTGCTGTAGCAGGAAAATGTGCCATATTTATTCCATTGCCCACTGCCGCAGAAGACCATCAAACAAAAAATGCCATGAGTCTTCAGGATCAGGATGCGGCAATCTGCATGGCGCAGAAAGAGATGCCACAAGAGCTGCTTCCGATGATAGTCTCATTGCTTGAAAATGAACAAAAGGTATTAGAACTGGCAGGGAATATCAAGTCGACAGGAAAACCCAATGCGGCAGAGTCAATTGCAAATGAAGTATTCACCCTCTTAAAAAAGCACTCATGAAAAGCGATCAGATTAATACGGTCATATTCATTGGTATTGGCGGCATCGGCATGAGCGCGCTGGCTCGCTATTATAAGTACAGGGGCTGCAGAGTTTACGGCTACGATAAAACGCCATCGGAACTCACTGAACAACTCCAAAAAGAGGGCATCGATGTCTTTTTTAAAGATGATTCGCATTTCGTAACCCATGATACAGATCTTGCAATTTACACACCTGCAATTCCTGCCGGCAACAATGTGTTGAATGCAGTAAAATCGCTTAATATACCATTATATAAACGCGCTGCAATTTTAGGACAACTTTCGAAAGAACATAAATGCATTGCTGTTGCCGGAACACACGGTAAAACAAGCATCACCGGGTTGCTGGCACATATTTTTAAATCAGCAGACATTCCTGTACTCGCCTTCATGGGAGGTATCAGCAACAATTACAACACAAATATTCTGTATCATGAAAAGCCAAAATATATGATTGTGGAGGCTGATGAGTATGACAGATCTTTCCATCATCTTCATTCAGATATCACGCTGGTTTCTGCCATTGCTCCCGATCATCTGGATATATACGGCGATTTCAAAAACCTTGTTGAGGCTTTCAATGCCTTTATAGGTTTAACAGCGCCCAATGGAACTGTTATCGTTCATCAAAATCTGTTGAATATGTGCTGCACTGATATATCCTATGGACTGCATTCCGGATCATCCTATTTTGCCAATGATGTTAGTGTTTCGGATAACTGCTATCATTACCATATCACTACTCCCGACAACAGGGTGAAGATTACAAGCAAAATTCCCGGCAGACATAATGTAGAGAACAGCGTCGCTGCAATGGCTGCAGCTGTTGAGGCAGGCCTGTCCGTGCAGCAGGTAAAAAAAGGTATCGAATCCTATAAAGGAATGCACAGAAGGTTTGAAGTTGTAATTCAGGACGAAAAACATGTGTTTATTGATGATTATGCGCACCACCCTGAGGAGCTTGAAGTATGTATCCATACCCTTAAAGAACTTTACCCGGATAAAAAAATCACTGGTGTTTTCCAGCCACACCTCTATTCAAGAACTGCGGATCATGCCATAAAATTCGCGGAAGCACTAAGCAAACTTGACGAGTGCATTCTGCTTGACATCTATCCGGCACGTGAAGAACCATTGCCGGGTGTTACATCAGAAATCATAAAGGAAAAAATTTCCGGCACTAAAGCATCAATTATTAAGTATGAAAAACTTACAGAATATATCAAAGAGAAGAATCCTGAGGTTTTGGTAACAATGGGTGCAGGTGATATCGACAGGCTGGTACCTCAGATTAAAAAAGTATTAACGGCCATAGAATCATGACAATAAAAAAACGACATATCACATTTATTATAATCGGCATACTGATTATTGCTGCAGGGGTATTTACTGCCCACATGCATAAAACAAGGTCGTGCAAAAGTATTATAGTTATTTACGACCATAATCCTGGTGATACGCTCATAGCTCCGGCTGAGGTTATCAAACTTGCCTTAAAAGATACCGATTCAATTATAGGCAAAGCAATTCGCGACATTGACTTAGAAAGCATACGATACAATATTATACAATCGCCATTTATCAGCGATGCAGATATTTCATTCGGGCTTTCCGGTGTACTGAAAATATATATCGAACAGGAAATTATTATTGCCAGAATAATAAATACGGCAGGCAGGCAATTCTATATCACACAATCAGGATACTATTTCCCCACAGGAGAAGTTTCGGTGAGAGTACCGGTATTTACAGGCTACATATCCCCCATAACAGAAGACCTGATGTATATCCGCGACCTGGACACGCCGGTTTACACTGATATATATCTTTTCGCAAAAGCATTGTCACAACATGTCTTCATGAACGCGCTTTCGGAGCAAATCTACGTGAACAGAGATAAAAAGTTTGAAGTAGTGCCGAATATAGGCATTAAAAATATTGTAGTGGGTGACTCCAAAAACCTCATTGAGCGGTTCGACAATCTGCAGCTTTTTTATGAACAAAAGCTTCCTTTTGTGGAGCGAACAACATATAACGAACTCAACATTTCATTTGATAATCAAATAATAGCAAAAAAATAAAAGCTATGGCAACATCAGATATTATAGTCGGATTAGACATTGGTACAACCAAGATCGCAGCCATTGTAGGGCGCAGGGATGAACACGGCAAAATGGAGATTCTGGGTTATGGCAAAACAGAATCAATAGGTGTAAAGCGCGGCGTGGTATCAAATATCGAGCATACAGTAAACTCCATCACCACAGCCATCGAACAGGCAGAACAGATGTCGGGAGTAGATATCCATACCGTTAATGTGGGTATTGCAGGGCAACATATCAAAAGTCTGCAGCATCATGGCAGTCACATCCGTAACAGCAACGATGATGAGATTAATCAAAATGATATTGATACGCTCACAGAGAAGATGTACAAGCTTGCTATGAGCCCCGGGGAAGAGATTATCGATGTGATTCCTCAGGAGTATACAATTGATGGAGAGCAGGGCATCAAGCAACCGGCGGGTATGTCGGGAGTGAACCTGGAAGCCAACTTCCATATTATTACAGGCCAGACCACCGCAGCAAAGAACATTTATAAATGTGTCAAAAAAGCAGGACTGGAAGTTGAGTCACTTATTCTTGAACCTATTGCCAGCGCAGAAGCAGTGCTGAGTGAAGAAGAGAAAGAAGCCGGAGTTGTTCTTGTAGATATCGGAGGCGGAACCACAGATATCGCCATCTTCCAGGATGGAATAATCAGACATACTGCAGTAGTTCCCTTTGGTGGAGATATCATTACTGAAGATGTCAAAGAAGGCTGCACAATCATCAAGAAATATGCTGAAGATCTGAAAGTTAAGTTTGGGTCCGCGCTCTCAAGCGAAAACCGTGAGGATGAGATTGTTGCAATCCCCGGACTTCGTGGACGACCACCCAAGGAGATTTCACTTAAAAACCTGGCATCCATTATTGAAGCACGTATGGAAGAGATCATTGAACACATCATGTTTGAGATCAGGAATTCGGGCTATGAGAAAAAACTGATTGCCGGAATCGTACTTACGGGTGGCGGAGCGCAGCTAAAACATATCCTGCAGCTCACACAATTTGCTACCGGCATGGATGTACGCATAGGGTATCCTAATGAGCACCTTTCAAAGGAGTGCCCGGAAGAGATGGTGCAACCCATGTTTGCCACAGGTGTAGGACTTGTGAGCCGGGGTATTGCAAAACATGAGAAAGAACTCCGGAAGCAATCAATTAACCAGAAAGACGAGAAGAAAGATAAAAACACCAGAAAAGACAGAACAAGCTTCTTTGATAAAATCAAAGGACTGTTTGAAGAAGAAGGAATTCAATAAAGGTAATAAAACACACGTAATATAAGTAGGAGGAAAATTATGACTGACATTTTAGAATTTAACTTACCCAAAGACCGTTCATCGATCATCAAGGTGATTGGTGTCGGCGGCGGTGGCAGCAATGCCGTTAACCACATGTTCCTGCAGGGCATAAAAGGTGTGGATTTCATTTTGTGTAACACCGATGCTCAGGCTTTGGATATGAGTCCTGTACCAAACAAAATTCAATTGGGATCCAGCGGACTTGGCGCCGGGGCAGTCCCGTCAGTAGCACGTGATGCAGCACTTGCAAAAGGTGATGAGATCAGGAAAATGCTTGAGTCGAACACAAAAATGCTCTTTATCACTGCCGGAATGGGCGGTGGAACAGGTACCGGTGCTGCTCCTGTAATCGCTGAAATAGCAAAAGAACTCGGAATCCTGACCGTTGGTATCGTTACACTTCCATTTGCTTTTGAAGGCAGAAAAAGAAAACAGCAGGCTGAAATAGGTATTAAGGAGTTAAGAAGCTATGTGGATACTCTGCTTGTAATTTGCAATGACAAGCTCAGGCAGCTGTATGGAAACCTCAAACTCTCACAGGCCTTTTGTAATGCCGACAATGTGCTTACTACAGCAGCAAAAGGAATCGCTGAAATCATTACTGAAACAGGGTATATAAATGTGGATTTTGAAGATGTTAAAACAGTAATGAACAACAGTGGTGTTGCAATAATGGGTAATGCAACTGCCGAAGGTGAAAACAGAGCACAGAAAGTAATAGAAGAAGCGCTTGCATCACCTTTGCTGAACGACAATGATATTAAAGGAGCCAGTGATATTCTTCTGTACATCTCTTCAGGTATGGAAGAGGAGATTCTGATGGATGAAATTACTGAAATTACTGATTACATTCAGGATGCAGCAGGTCAGACTGCAGAAATCATCTGGGGTAATGGTTTTGATGAAACCCTGGGCAAGAAAATCAGTGTTACCCTTGTAGCAACAGGTTTTTCCAGAAATGAGAGCCTCAACACAGGTCTGAAGGAGGATACAAATACCACAAGAATCATTCATACATTAAATCCTGAAGAGGCCGTTAAAGCGGAAAAACCGATTCCGGAAAAAGAACCTGAAACTCATGACGAGATAAGAATGATTCCGCCTAAACCATACATGAAAGAGCACACTGAAAGTACTGTAAAAGCATCTGAGAATGATACTCCGGCGATGACACCCAAAGCACCGGAGAGAAAAGAAACGATCCATAAGCTCTATGATGAGGAGGAAGATCAGGAGAGTGAGCCGGTTTCCGGTGGAATTAATGTTACAAACCGGGAAGTAGCACACAAACCTGTTACCCCGAAAATTTCAGCACCATCGCAAGAGGAAGAGAAACTGGAACGAAGCAGGGAGGAGCGCAGAAAGAAACTTCAGGGATATAGCCTTTTGAACACCAGAAAAAGTATCGAGGAGCTTGAAAACCAACCGGCATATGTCAGAAGAGCTGTAGAACTTAAAGAAGTGAAGCCATCCAACGAATCGCATGTTTCCAGGTATTCACTTTTCGATGATAACGGCTCCGGTTCTGGTCCGGAGATTCGTCCAAATAATTCATTCTTACACGACAATGTTGACTAAAAACCAACCACTATGACAATTGAGAAGCAGATTAATGAAGATATAAAAAGTGCAATGAAGGCCCGTGACAGCAAAAAGCTGGCAGCCCTCAGAGCAATAAAGGCAGCCATGCTGCTGGAGAAAACCAAAGGTGCGGATATGGAGATCCCTGACGAAGTGGAGCTCTCTATTATCCAGAAGCTTGTAAAGCAGCGTAAAGAGGCTGCAGAACTATACACCAACCAGAATCGTCCTGACCTGGCAGAAGAGGAAGCCTATCAGGCAGGCATTATCGAAGCATATCTTCCTGAGCAGATGAGCGAAGAGGATATCAGGGCCAGGGTTAAAGAGATCATTGCCCAAACCGGTGCCGAAGGCATGAAGGACATGGGCAAGGTGATGGGCCAGGCAGAAAAAGCCATGCAGGGTTTAGCAGACAACAAAGTTATCTCAGGCATCGTACGATCAGAACTTTCCTAGAATTACTTACTTATATATTTACGTGTTGGAGGCCATTCCGTGAGGGGTGGTCTCTTTTGTATCCTCCGGAGCCTTGGCGAAGGAGGATTGTATCACCCGATGCTTTCGACTCCGCTCAAGCATCTACCCTACATTGGTTATTTTGAAACATATAGCCGCGTCAGCGGCGGCCTCTATGTAGCACGATACATCCCCATGAAACCACCAGCCGCAGCGCGGCGGCCTCTTGAACCTTGTTAGAGGTTCCATCT
>PKSY01000314.1 GCA_002869405.1 Marinilabiliales bacterium | reverse complement strand
GAGTGGTACGACTCATGCCAACTGGACTGAAAACAATGAAGGTAGCTTTGGAAGTTATGTGTGTTTTGGTGAAGCCCTGGGATTTATGGAGCAGTCTCCGGGATCAGGAATCTATACACTTATGGATGTACATGGTGCAGGAGCACAGCGAAGCGACCCAAAAACCGGTAATCCCGATGACTATCCTTATGGTAATGGTCCGCAGGGCGATGTGATCAGAATTTATAACTTCGTGCGCCTGGTTCGTGACGCAGAAACAACAGGGATGGGCTCTATTGAGGAACAACCCGAAAAACTGAATATTTATCCTAACCCGGCATCACAAACAATTACTGTCAGCCTCAAAGATGCTGAAATGTCAAACCTTAGTATTATCGATACAAATGGCAGAGTTGTTTATGAAACACAGGTTTGCGGACAAACAAACACCCTCAGTGTGAGCAATCTCAGTGACGGCCTTTATATTGCCATGCTTGAAAATGAATCCGGAATCAGGACTGGCAAGTTTTTGATACAGAAATAAAAGAGTATATTTGATATACCGGATGTTGTAAAGGTGTTTGCAGCATCCGGACTTAACCGATTGCATCCGCCATGTTTGAACACAAAAGAAATCGTTTAAAGCTTATTCAGAGTCTGCTGATACTTTTTGTGTGGATTCTTTTGCTGGCAATTCCTGTTTTGTTTAATAGATCTCAAAATTCACAGGCCGGAACAGACTGGGTAAAGATTTTTCGGATTTGGGAGGAGTACAGCCTTTTGTTTGTGGCCTTTTTAATAAACCATTTTATACTTGTTCCCTACTTCTTTTTAAAAGACCGGCGGGGACTATATTTCGTATTATTTGGTGTGCTAATGCTAACACTGGCAGGTGCCATGATTCTTTTTCACAGGCTTGGTGCTCCGGAGATTATTAACCCCGGAAATCAATTTCCTGCACGTCCGGGCTTTCAGGAACCCATGCCCGGCAGACCCCTTCCGGGAGCACCCGGAGGTCGCCCCGGTCAACAGCCATTTGTTCCTGCCTATGCCAATATGGTGATTATATCATTTCTTGTTCTTGGCTTTGACACCGGCCTTACTTTTAGCATCAAGTGGCTTGAGTCGCAGCAAAAACAGGTGGAACTCGAAAAGGAGAATACCCAGAATAAACTTGCCTTTCTTAAAACTCAGGTCAGCCCGCACTTTTTCCTGAATACACTAAATAATATTCATGCCCTGATAGACATCAATACCACTGAAGCAAAAGATGCTGTGGTGAAACTATCGAGGCTGATGAGTTACCTGCTCTACGATTCACAGACAGAGCTTATAGCCCTGAAAAAAGAGACTGATTTTGTAAAGAACTACGTTGAGTTAATGCGCCTGCGATTCTCGGGAAAAGTAGAAATCTCACTCAATATTCCTGATAATCTTCCCGAGGTCAGTATTCCTCCGCTACTGTTTATCTCATTTATAGAGAATGCTTTTAAACATGGCGTCAGCTATAAAAAGGATTCTTTTATTGCTATTCAGTTTGATGCTGATAAAGAACGATTATGGTTTCAGACCTCTAACTCCAATCATTCTAAAACCGTGAAGGAGGAAAAGTCAGGTATTGGTATTGAAAACAGCCTCAAACGACTGGAGCTGCTTTATGGCCAAAATCATATCCTGGAGATAAAAAATGATGATGTGTTTACTATAAAACTGGGGGTACCACTATGATAAGAGCAATTACAATCGACGATGAACCGCTGGCGCTGCGACAGATGGAAGAGTATGTTAAAACAACGCCATTTCTGCAGCTGGCAGGCTCTTTTGATAATGCGCTGGATGCACTGGCTTTTCTTCAGGAAGAGGCTGTTAACCTTATGTTCGTGGATATTAATATGCCCGACCTTAACGGGATGGAGTTTGTAAAGTCGTTGTCTGATCCCCCGGCAGTGATTTTTACTACAGCCTACAGCGAATATGCCGTGGAGGGCTTTCGCGTGGATGCCGTGGATTACCTTTTAAAACCTATTTCGCGAGTTGACTTTCTGAAAGCAGCAGAAAAAGCCCGGACCAGGATCCTGCAGTCTCCGGCAGAAGAACCAACTGTGAAGCATGGTGAAGACCATCTTTTTATTAAATCAGAGTACAGAATCGTCAGGGTAAACTACAGCGATATCCGATACATCGAAGGGATGCGCGAATATGTAAGGATACATCAGGAAAACAAGCCTCCTGTGATGGCATTAATGAGCATGAAGAAGATGGAAGAAGCGCTGCCAAAGGATTCTTTCATGCGTGTACACCGCTCTTTCATCGTAAATCTGAATAAAATTGATACCATCGAACGCCAAAGAATCATCTTCGATGAAGATATCTATATCCCTGTCAGTGATCAGTATAAAGATGCGTTTCAGGCGTTTCTGGATGAGCGGTTTTTGAAATAAGATCTCCCTGTCTTCTCACTTGGCATTTGGGTCAACTTGTGCCGTCTTGTTAGGACGGTCTTTGACTGTTATCCAGTAAATCAATATTCATACTTCAATATTTAATATTCATTATTAATATCGTGTCCATCCCTAAATACGGTTGACCGTATTTATTCGTTTGTAGCCTTCCCGAAAAATCGTATTGTCTTTTTTGTACCATAAAGAGATTTTACGTGTTAATGCTGTTTTTATGGATTTGTTACCCTGTTGTTTAAAACAAATTTATAAGAGGAGGCGATTTACGGGGTTTCTCTCCAAATCAATATTCATACTTCAATATTTAATATTCATTATTAATATCGAAGTTTGAATTTTCAATATTGAATATTGATTTTGTGTCTCGTCCCTGAAATAGGTTGACAGATAAATATTCAATAGAACCCTGAAACAATAGTTTTTTTAACTTTTTCTACTACTTATAACAGCAACAGTCAGAATAATTAGCCCACCAAATATCGTCTTTACATCAGGGATTTCTCCAAACAACGGTATCGCTATGAGAATCCCATAGACCGGTTCCAGCATGGAAAGAATTCCTGCGGTGGCAGTTTTGAGTTTTCTCAGGCTGATGATGAAAAGCGTATGTGCAATCCCTGTGCAGAAAACACCCAGAAATGCCAGCCATGCAATATCAGGAAGTGTGAATTCAGGCCTGATGACGAACACAAAAGGAAGCAATACCACAAAGGCAAACAGATCCTGATAAAATGCCAGAACAGTACCCTTGTACTCTGAAACAAATCTCCTGTTGATCAGGGAGAGGAAAGCGAAAAGTAACCCTGCAGCCGTTCCCGCTATTGCTCCGGTAAGCGCATTATTCCCCGGTGTGAAATCCGGAATCACCAATACAATTCCTCCCAAAGCAATAAGCCCGAGAATTAGGGTTGTGGGTTTAAATTTCTCTTTAAAGAAAATCGGTTCCAGTATTGCCGCAAAAATGGGAAAGGTGCTGACGGTCAGTAAACCTATGGCGATAGAGCTGATTTTCACTGAATAAAAGAACAGACCCCAGTGCGCCGCCAGAATTATCCCCGAAAGGGAGAAGAAAAGAAAATGTTTGAATGAATGAATACGAAAAGACTGCCTGCGGAGAAGGATTATCACCAGTAAGGATAATGACGCGAAAAAGACTCTCCCTGCTACTACGGTTATCGCATCAAGAGGAATACTGCGGGCAACAATCCCAGCGAGACCGAAAAAGAATACAGCAATATGGGCATAGAGTAACGGCCTCTCTTTCATGGGCAGTGATTATTTCGTGATAAAAGCGTAGCTGTTGATAAACCAGGAACTTCCGGCCTCCATGTTAATCTCCACCCAACCGTACTGATGTTGTTTTCGGTTTTCTTTGCGGAAACCAATGTAGTAAAGACCCTGGTTAACCCAGTCGCCGGTCAGGCTTGCTGTTTCGCCGGTCATATAACTGTACGAATGCATCGTATGTTCGCCGGAACCCCATGTTCTGTTTTCATCGATTATAACTCCCTCTTCCAATTGAGCCGCAAGTCCTGTGGCAGTGCCGGTGCAAATCTCTGTTTCCTCCGCAGCGGTCACCTTCATGGAAAAACTGGAGTGCCCGGGAGATGCACTTCCCACAAAACCAAATGTGATATCGTCCTCACCGTCTTCATCAATATCGATGGAATAGGAACTCCCGGAAGAGGGATATTCAAAAGCCAGTGATTCCGGCGGGTCATTTTCGTAATAGGTGATATAATCGCCGCTGCTGATGCCGGCATAGATAAACTGTTGTATGTCTGTTTTCGAGCAGGAGACCAAACCCAATAAAATAGTTATGGGTATCAGTATTTGAACAATATGTTTCATTTGTACAGGTTTTTTTACAAAAATAACTTTTCTTCCTTTTGAAAACCAGCTTTAAGGGTTCTTATGAGATAAAATGTATCTTTATCAACGAATTCTTTGATATAAACCACAAAACACAGCATCATGAATAAACGTTTTTTACCTTTTATTTTCTTTATGATGATTTCCATGTGCTCTTTTTCTCAAAATCCTGATATGATTCAAAAAGAGCTGAAAGAAGTTACCGCCTTTAATGAGAATATGCGCCACAGAATTGACCGGCTGGAAAAAATGGTTGACGACCTGCAGTGGCATCAAAACCTGGGAGAGTGGGCCTATATCGATAAGCAGTATATTGTGGGACCCCCGCGCTGGAAAGATGATGATAAGGATGCATTGGGATACGGAAACCCACTGAAATTCTGGACCTACATTTTTATTCCCAAAGATATTGACACTGATAAGAAATACCCGTTGATGGTGCTTCCCCATGGTGGTGTGCATGGTGATTTTACAACATACTACACCCATATTGTGCGCGAACTGGTAAGTCAGGGCTATGTGGTGGTAGCTCCCGAATACCGAGGCAGCACTGGCTACGGAAGAGGAACGTATGAGAATATCGACTACGGCGGACTGGAAAATGAAGATGTGTTTGCAGCAAGAAACCATATGCTGGAAACCTACGACTTCATTGACAAGAATCGTGTGGGAATCATGGGCTGGAGCCACGGCGGAATGATTACACTGATGAATATTTTCGACCATCCCGAGTCATATCAGGCAGCTTTTGCAGGTGTTCCTGTTAGTGATATCATCTCACGAATGGGTTATCAGACACAGGGCTATCGCGACCTCTACTCGGCAGATTACCATATTGGTGCCACGGCACATGAAAACCTTGCGGAGTATCGTCGGAGAAGCCCGGCATGGCAAACCCATAAGTTTCAGAACACTCCGCTGCTCATCCATACCAATACCAACGACGACGATGTGAACGTGCTGGAGGTGGAGCATCTCATAAAATCGCTAAAAGCCGACGGCAAGAAGTTTGAGTATGAGATTTTTGAAGAACAGCCGGGAGGACACTCCTTCGACCGTATTGACATCACCAACGCCAAAGAGATTCGTGTGAAGATTTATAAGCACATGGCAAAAGTGCTGAAGCCGGAGAACCCCATTGAGAACCTTAAGGATTTACAGAAGGCTGGGTATCGGTTTTAAACTTAAGAAATACCGAAACCTATGATGCATTTGCTGTGTGCGGTGGTTCGTACTGGAATATAGCGTTTGGGGTGAAGTTTACGATTAGTGATTTGTGGATGAGGAGGGAATAAAGAATTGATGATGTGTTTTTCACAAAGTACAGTTAATTGTGTATTGAGTTCCACATAAGAATTTGAATTTGTTAACAAGTTTGTTAACTTTGCATTATGACTCGGGAAATACGATTCTATAAGAAATATTTTATTGAT
>PKSY01000302.1 GCA_002869405.1 Marinilabiliales bacterium | reverse complement strand
TAATCTTTGGGGAACAGGAACCATGGAATCAGGAGTGCAGTATAGTGGTGACTATTCTGATAATGAATTGGATTACAGTATTTTGAATATAGAGGGTGGTTCGTGGATTCTTGATGAGAACCAGAGTAACGGATATAGTTATAGTGCCTCCAACTTCGCTATTTCTTCAGTATTTAATACCAAAATTAAAGATATTGATATTCAGGCAGGACTGCGAGAGGAATACAATATCAGAGATTTGATTTATGAAGAGGATGATAATGCATCCCTTAAATTGCAGATTTTCCCTTCGGTGCATCTTTCCAAAAACATTAAAAATAATCAGAATATCGGCTTAAGTTACGGCAGAAGGGTTAACAGACCAACAGAGTGGCAGTTGTACCCGGTAGTCTGGGCCGGCGACAGGTTTAATTTCATTAAAGGAAATGCCGCCCTGAAGGATGAATTTGTGAATGCTTTTGAATTTAATTACGGATTGTTTTCCGAGAAACTGAGATTCTCCTCTCAGCTGTTTCATATGATTATCAAAGATAAAATCTCATCCTATATTCAATACGATGGCCATGATTTTATTGATACCTGGGAGAACCTGAGTCATTCCACAAACAGTGGCATGGAAATGATGATTAATTATATGCCTGCCGCGTATATAGATTTTACCTTGTCAGCATCAGGCTATTATGAGACATGGAGTGGCATCACCCGGGATCATTCTGTTATGGAAGGCAATACATTTAGTGCAATGGGGAATTTCCGGACAACACTGAAATACAAAAAAAATACGCAACTGCAGTTTATGGCCATATATTATGCTCCCAGGAATACAATCCAGGGGTATATGAAGTCATTCTACTACTTTGATTTTATCTTAAAGCAGTACCTGCTGAAGCGTAATTTGTCGGTTACACTGCGAACTCACAATACTTTTGACACAGGGATTATGCATTATACCATTAATAATGGTGCATACAAAACAGTAGGAAAGTACATTTATGAAGGACCAACCTTCATCCTTAGCTTAACCTATAAGTTCAATAATTTTAAATCTTCAAAGGTGCGTGATGGTTTCCGCTCAGATTTTAATACGGGGATGGACCATTAATAATATTTTCTGAAAAGGGCTGCCAGTTGTGTGCGGTTTTTTACCTCTGTTTTGCGGTAAATGTTTGAGCTGTGGTCTCTCACTGTTACCGGAGAGATGAATAATTGCTCTGCAATCTCTTTGTTGGTTTTTCCCTCACATATCAGCTTAATGATCTCTTTCTCTCTGGAAGTGATCTGATATTTTTCAAAAACAGCCTCAATATCTCCTGCAGCCTCTTCCGGGATGTGTTTTGTGCTAAAAATATTTTTTAGTAAAAAGATTTGTGATGACATAAGAACAACGTCAAAGATTGCAAGGCCGAGCATCTGCAGGTCTTCATGAATTCTGTGGTATGGGTAGTTTAAGGTTCTGAAAATGAGGTTTCCTGTTGCGAAAATAATCAGTACAGCCCCAAGCATACGGAAATATTTGAAATTATCTTTGGTTGTGCAATCACTTGCTCTGAGAAACTGAAAGCCCGTATAAATCAGCGCACCCATTGATATAAGGTGGATGCTGTAGATAAACGTGATATCAATCTTCAATTTTAATTCGGATGGGAAATTCAGAATCAAAACGAAAATAATGAATAGGATAAAAGTTGCCGCAGGAAAAGCATAAATCCATTTTCCCGGTTTCTTCTGTTTGAGCAGCAATCCGACCTCAACAGCCTTTGCTGCAATAAAGAGTCGTACCGGAACCAAAAGAATTATGAGGTATAGAAAAGGTGTTCTGAAAGTAGCATCATATGCTTCACCGGATAAAACAGCTTTTAAAAATGCTTCCAGTACATGAATGAAAATGATAAATGTAATTCCGGATAATATCACCAGATACGGGCGCGCAAATATTGCTTTGCTGTGTTTAACCGCCTGTATACAAATGTATAAGGCAACAAGTGCCAGGGCAAAACCAAAAAACAGAATAAAGTGCGCCAGTGCTATCATTTAGGAATCCTACAGATGTAGTAGTTGTTTAATCACTACAAAAATAGGATTTTATTTCATTTTTTATCCCGCTACTTTCGCCGGTAAATGCAAGTATAACAGTTTTTATTAACCCTCCGGTGCGCACTATGGCTAAGTCCGGATATCATATGAAGCAATGTGTGGATTTGTTTTTTTGTTCCCGCTTTGATACTCCGGTGCTTGCCATAGTCTTTTGAGAGGTCTACATAAAAGGTTATTTCAATGGTTTTAAAACAGAAATATTATGAAACGTTCACTACTCACTTTGCTTACGCTGTTTGTGCTGAATTTAGTATCGGTTGCACAACTTGTCTCCACAATTCTTGGTCCCGGTCAGTATATAAATGATGGTATTACCTTCGATGATTCAGGCAATCTCTATGGTTCAGATCATTCAGGGTACGGGGTTTATAAGTATACGGTGGAAGGAGAGCTGGAAACCCTTGCAACATTTGATAATCATCCCAATGGAATAGTGCTTGATCAGGAGCAAAGCCTGTATGTGGCTGTACCCCAGGGAAATAAAATTTATAAAATCGACCCTCAGGGTTATGTATCACAGTATTGTCCGTATATTCCAAACCCCAATGGGTTGATTTTTGAAAATGATTCAGATACACTGATTGTTACGAGTTATGCTTATAATACGCTTTCAAAGCTGGCCCCTGACGGAAATCTCTCATTATGGATAGTCTCTGACGAACTAAATGGTCCTTTGGGATTATGTTATGATGATCAGAATTCATTATATGTATCCAACTTCAATGATGGGAAAGTATTTAAAGTTGTTGATAATAACCTGGAATACTTTGCAACAGTGCCCGGGGCATATCTTGGGACTTCATATTTTTCAACCGGCTATATTTTATGGTTTGATGGCTATATTTATGCAACCGGTTTCGCAAAAAACATAGTTTATCGAATCGATGGAAATGGAGAGGTTGAAGAGTTTGCCGGATCAGGTGTCTTTGGATTTCTCGATGGTGAAGCTTCGGAAGCGCAATTCAAAAATCCCAATGGAATAGCAAAAAAATCCACTTCAAATGAAATCTATGTTTCCGGTTATGAGTCTCATGCGGTGAGAATTATAAGTGATGAAACATCAGGTCTGCATTCACAGGTAAATCATAACGAACATACAGTGAAGTGTTTCCCGAATCCCTGTAAAGATAAGGTACATATGGATTGTGATATGCCATTAAGTTCTTTTAAGCTGCATGATGCCTCAGGATTATTGATGCTTTCAGGTGTATTCTGTGAATCAGAGAAAAATCATACAATTGACCTGTCATCTTGCCCGGAAGGTTTTTATACAATCTCTCTAAAAGGAGAAGATGGTGTTATTAATTGCCGCATTATAAAGCTATAACCATATGGCAGATACTGGATATACCGGTTTTTTTTCATTTAGAAAAATGGTGAGACGTTTATTCTTTAATCCAGAGAATCAATTGCGGCTTCCTGTTGCACTGGTAGTGTTTGTTTTGTTTGTGCTGCTATCAGAAATACTGGTAGTTGATCAGTTTGAGCACCTTACAGCGCTGATAAAAATTAATGCACATACTTTTGATGCGTTAAAAAGAGTACTCAGGATTGTGGTAATACTCTTTTCTGTAGTGATATTTGGAAAATATATCATCAATAAACCTTTGGGATTTTTTGGTTTTGTGAAACACAGAATCTTTCTGAACCTTCTCTTAGGGGTTGTTTTGGGTTTTACCTGTCAGCTTGTGGCAGGTATGATTATGCACTTCGCCGGATGGTACAAAGTAACCGGATTTGTCTGGAATTATAATGACATCATTGTTTGGATGGGATCCATTATTTATGCCCTTATCTTTTGTATTGAAACAGGATTTATTGAAGAGGTGGTTTTCAGAGGCGTACTGCTGAATCTGGTGCGAAAAAGATATAATAATACTATTGGGATCGTAGTCTCTTCCGTTGTTTTCGGAATGCTGCACTTCTCAGGCTTTGATTTGGGATTCCCCTGGTGGCTCTCAGTACTCAGCTCTGTTTTAGCAGGGTGGCTTTTTGCTGAATCCTATTTGCTTTTTGGAAATATTTGGTTGCCAATGAGTTTCCATGCCAGCTGGCATTTCGCCATGCGCGTGCTTGGAACTCCGGGTGTAGAAGCTGAAGATGCCCTGCTTCTCGTAACAGAAGTAAACGGTCCTGCAATGTGGGTTGCCACAAAATCCGGTGGTGCTGGATTGGTTGAGGTGGCAGGGATGATATGGGCCGCCTTTGTAATATTATTTATGCGAAAGATTAATTCACTGAAAAATGTCAACGATTAAATCAATGTCTTATGAGAATATTTAATGTAATTGCTTCTCCCGGAATCAGTATGCGGGTGATTATGATTTTATATTTGTTTGCGTTCATATTTATGTTGGTGCCGGGTTGTAACATGAATTACAAGGGTAATAAAAATGAGGCATTCGATAATATCCCCGGAACCTATACAATGAATCAGGGTGCAAATGACATTTTAATACCTTTTGAATTGTACGCAGGCAATAAGCCGATGATACAGGCACAAATAAATGGTAAATCAGCAAAGTTTTTGATTGATAATGGGAAGCTGTTTGATGAAGTCTGGTTTTACAACGGCGAAGTGGACTCTCTTCAAGTACAGTTTCAGTCTCAAATAGCTGATTCTTTAATCGGAATTGGAGAAAACAGTGCCACTCAGATTTATAAAGGGAATGAAATAGACCTTGATTTTGGAAGTATTCAATTTTTAAACCAACCAACACTCATCTCTCCTTCGGAGGTGGGGTTTTCTGGCTTTTTCCCGGGAATAAACGGACAAGTCAGCTCAATGCTGTTTAAGCATTTTATTGTTGAATTTAATTTTGATGATTTCTACCTCAAACTAACAAAGCCGGATAATTTTATTATTCCGGATAATTTTATTCCGGTAAAGATGCATAAACGGAGTAATGGATCCTATTGTATTCCTTTTGAGCTGGTTATGAGTTCCGGGTCTAAGCATAATGTTTTATTGGATATTGATATCGGAACTGTGTTTCCCCTTTATCTGATCTCAAATGCTGATAATAAAATTCCGATATCTGATAATGCTAAAAGAGAATTTTTGGGATATGGGGCTTCAGGAGAATTATATGGTTTTCGGGATACGTTGAAGGAGCTACGACTTAACGATTTGGTTTTAACTGATTATCCTGCAATAATTGTGCAATCTGATACAAATTCAGATACTGATATTGTTGAATCCGGGACATTCGGCATTCAACTGATGAAACGGTACAATGTTACTTTTGATTACTTTAATGAAGTGATGTATTTTGAGTTTGATAAAAATAACAACTAATATGAAAAAACAACGGTTTTTAATACTTTCTGCGGTGCTACTATTTGTTTTTCAGGGCATTCAGGCTCAGAGTTATGAAGAGTGGTGCAATGATGCTGACTTTCTGGTTCAAAAATATGAATCCATTTATCCTGATTTTAGAAACAGTACTGATAGCGCAGGTTTTTATGCCCTCCTTGATGATGTTAAGGCTTCATTTGACCCAAAAACCAGAGATGAAAACATCATTCAACTGTTTAAATTGCACGCATCGCTACATGATGCACACTCAATTCCCATGGTCTTTCATCCTTGCTTCGACCTGCATAGCTTCCCGCTGCGAATTCATAAGTTCCGGGATGGATGGTTTGTCACAGATGGTTTGGATGGTTATAATGACCT
>PKSY01000154.1 GCA_002869405.1 Marinilabiliales bacterium | reverse complement strand
ACTTTGTGTTTAATTAGTAGATCTGAAGAGCTATGGCCAGTGCATCGGTCGTAGCTCTTTTTTTATATTCACATATGCATAGAATTTTTATCATATTTGGTCTTACGGTTTTGTCATTGACATTGTCGTTTTGCACGGAAGATCCGGAGGATAATATTAATCCTGCCGGACTAACAGTAGATGTGCTTTCTGTTGATGAAGAGACAAAAACCATTGAGTTGCAGGCCACCGCAGAAAATGCTATTCGTTATGACCTGCACCTTAATGAGTCTGATGTTGCACTTCTTTCTTCCACAGATGGCTATTTTGTTTTTTCCGTGGATGACTTTGGAACTTATACCGCATCTGTAAGAGCTTATGGATCTTCCGGAAAATACCTCAGTGTTGATAAAATTGTTGAGGTGATTGATCCGGCAACCAACGAACCTGTCCCTCTTGATCAGGGTTATTTTAGCCCGGAAAGTTATGAAGGTTACGAAATGGTATGGAGTGATGAATTTACCGGAAACTCCTTGAATACCAGTGACTGGACTTATGAAATTGGTGACGGATGTCCGGGAAATTGCGGCTGGGGAAATAATGAGCTGGAATATTACAGGGCTGAGAACACTGAAGTTGGCGATGACGTACTCACCATTACCGCAAAAATGCAAAGCTTTGGAGGAAAGCAATATACCTCTTCACGTTTAATCACTAAAGACAAACAGTCTTTTCAGTATGGGCGTGTTGATATCAGGGCATTGCTTCCCAAAGGACAAGGTATATGGCCTGCATTATGGATGCTTGGCAGTAATATTTCAACTGTCGGATGGCCACAGTGCGGTGAGATTGATATTATGGAAATGGTGGGTGGTACCAATGGTGATAACACTGTTCATGGTACATTGCATTGGGATGTTGGTGGTCACGCATATCAGGGTGGCTCCACAACACTTAATGATGGTACCTTTGCTGATGAGTATCATGTATTCTCAATTGTATGGGATCAAAACTGGATCCGTTGGTATGTGAATAATAATCAGTATTATTCACTGAGTATCTCCGGAGCAGACATGACTGAATTTCATCAGGACTTTTTCTTCATTTTTAACGTTGCTGTTGGTGGTAACTGGCCCGGTTCTCCGGATCATACTACAGTTTTCCCGCAGCAAATGAAAGTGGACTATATACGCGTATTTCAGGAAAATTAACTGATACAAGCAACTTATCTAACTAACCAATAAAGAAATTGCTATGAAAATAGACATTTACAAAATTGTTGTGCTTTTTCTGCTCATAACTCTGTCGGGAGGTGCTTTTGCACAGGGTCATGATGTTCGTGGAATTATCACCGATGCTGAGACCGGCCTCGGAATTCCCGGAGCAACGATTGTGGAAAAGGGAACCACAAACGGTTCAATATCAGGTATTGATGGTGATTTTATTCTTACTGTCTCAGGACCTGATGCAGTGATTGTAATCTCATTTGTGGGTTATAAAACTGAAGAGATCCCTCTAAATGGTCAAAGCACTGTTAACCTGGCTCTTATGGTCGCCAATACTGAACTTGAAGAAGTTGTAGTTGTAGGTTATGGTGTTCAAAAGAAGAAAGTGGTATCCGGAGCAATCGCAAGTATTGATTCCGAAGATATTAATGCAACTTCAAACCTTCGTGTTGAGCAAACTATGCAGGGCCGCACTGCCGGTGTGCAGGTTACTCAAATGTCTGGTCAGCCTGGTGAAGCTCCGACTGTAAGGATTCGTGGTGCCGGTACAACAGGAACTGCTGATCCTCTCTATATTGTTGATGGTATGGCGGTAGGAGGTATCGATTACCTCAACCCAGGTGATATCGAATCCATTGACGTATTGAAAGATGCTGCATCTGCAGCAATTTATGGTGCCCGTGCTGCAAATGGTGTTGTCTTGATTACTACCAAATCCGGTAAGGAAGGGGTTTCAAATCTCACATATTCAGCATATTATGGTATTCAGAACGTTTCAAAACCCATTGAAATGTTAAATGCTGAAGAATACATGATGATTCAGAATGAGGGCGCCAGAAATGCTGGCCAGACCGAACCGTTTGACCTGGCTCAGATTCCTCAGTATGACACTGACTGGCAATCTTATCTTTTCGTGCCTAATGCCCCGATTACCAACCATGAACTTTCTATTACAGGCGGTAATGAAAAGTCATCGTACTCTTCTTCACTCTCTTACTTCTCTCAGGAAGGTATTATTGGAGGTGATAAATCTAAATTCGAGCGTATTACAGCACGTATAAACAGTAAACATAAGATTAACGATAAGCTTACTTTCGGAAATAACTTTTCCTATTCAAATATCAACCGCCGCGGAATTGAAAGTAATCAATCGTTTAATGGTGCTTACGGAAGTGCATTAAATATGGATCCATTAACTCCGCTATATATGGATGATGCTGATGTCCTGAATCAATATCCATACAATAGCGAACCTGTTGTTACCAATGCTGATGGCAGAGTTTATGGAATCTCTGATTATGTTGGTGCAGAGGTTGTAAATCCGCTCGCATTACTGGAAACTCAAACCGGTCGCACAAGAGTGGATAAGGTAGTAGGTAATATTTTTGCTGAATATGAAATTATTGAGGGCTTAAAAGCCATAACAAGTGCAGGTCTTGATTATGCTTATGTAATCAGCGACTCATACAAGCCACTCTATTTCCTTAATGGAGCGCAGAATAATACTGAAAAAACCAGTGTTTTTAAGGGTATTGATCGTTATTATACCTGGCAATGGGAGAATACGTTGATGTATGCAAAAAAATGGGGCGGACATAACTTCTCAGCTCTTTTAGGTACTACGGCCAGCGAATACCGGTTTGAGAACCTTACAGGTTTTAACGCTAAAGTGCCCACATTCGATCCTAATAATGTCTATCTGAATATGGCAACTGATACTGCATGGATAGCAACGGGAGGAGCATCGCACTCAGCATTGTTCTCTACTTTTGCCCGTGTAACTTATGATTTTCAGAGTAAGTATTCATTTACAGGAATTATTCGTCGTGACGGATCCTCAAAATTTGGACCTAATAACCGATTCGGATATTTCCCTTCAGTGGGTGTTACCTGGCTGATGACTGAAGAGCCTTTCTTCCCGGATCTGGGACCAGTTGAGTTTATCAAGCTTCGTGGTTCATGGGGTATTAATGGTAATCAGGAAATTGGTGATTATCAATTCATCTCTACTATTGACCAGAGCCGTGGATATATTTTCGGTGGTGGTCGTATGACAGGCGCTTCTCCGGCATATATTGAAAATGCTGATATCCGCTGGGAGCAATCAGAACAGATTGATATCGCTCTTGATATGGGTGCTTTCAATAATCGTTTGACAGCGACTGTTGATTATTATATTAAGAATACTAAAGGACTTCTCGAGCGTATTCCTATTCCTGGTCACGTTGGAAACGACCCTCCTTTTGCCAATGTTGGTAGTGTTAGAAATGCAGGTGTTGAAATGTCTGTTAACTGGCGTCATATCCTTGATGATATGCGATATTCATTTGGAGTGAATGCTGCTTACAACAAAAATACTATGACATATATTGGTAATGAGGATAAGGTACTTCCTGGCGCCAGCTGGGCTGTATCAGGGATGATTACCCGTGCGGAAGAAGGTTTGCCAATAGCCTATTTTTATGGATACCAAACGGATGGTATTTTCCAGAATCAGGCGGAAATATTCCAACATATTGGTTCTACCGGACAAGTACTTCAGCCTCAGGCAAAACCCGGTGATGTGCGTTTTGTTGATTTTAACGGCGATGGTGTGCTCAATGAAGATGACCGTACCATGATTGGTAATCCTACTCCCGACTGGACTGTAGGTTTGAATGGAAGTATAGATTATAAAAACTTTGACTTTACATTCCTCTTTACAGGTGCATTAGGTCATGAGATTTTTAATGGATCGCAACGTCAGGATTTGAGTTATACAAACAGAACAACTGATATTCTTGATCGCTGGACAGGAGAGGGTACCTCTGATGAGGTTCCCAGATTTACATGGCTGGATTCTAATAATAACTATCGTGTCTCTGATCTTTATGTTGAGGATGGCTCATTTGTTCGTTTGAAAAATATACAGCTTGGATATCGTTTGCCGGATAATTTCCTGAAGCGTATCGGCGCTTCTGCATGGAGATTCTATGTGTCTGCAGAAAACCTGATTACTTTTACAAATTACTCCGGAGCTGATCCTGAGATAGGTGCAATGAGCTCCTTCGACATCGGTATTGACCGCGGTATTTATCCTCAGGCCAGAACTTTCCGTCTGGGTACTTCAATTACATTTTAACCTTAAAAATCAGATAACATGAAAAAGATCATATCAATATTATTTGTGCTTTCAGTTGTTGGATTTTTTACCTCCTGTTCCAAGGATTTTCTCGACAGAAAGCCTTTGGATCAAAAAGTATCATCAAATTTCTATCAAACTGAAGATGATGCCATGATGGCACTGGTGGCTGTGTATGATGTACTTGGCTATCAATCTACTCCCGGTGTTTCCTGGGCACCCTTTCTGACAGTTTCAGATATGCTCTCAGATGATGCTTTTGCCGGTGGTAGCGATGCTAACGACGGTATGGAAGAGAATCAGCTGAATACTTTTAATATCCCAACTGCAAATCCTTTGGTTCATGCCATTTGGCTAAAGAACTATACAGGAATATATCGTGCAAACCTACTGATGGAGAAAATCGATGAAATCGATGCTTCTGATGAATTTAAAGCGCGGATTGTTGCTGAATGTAAGTTCCTTAGAGCCTACTTCTATTTCGAATTAGTTCGCTTTTTTGAGAATATTCCACTCTTAACAAATACTCTTGCCGGTCCATCAGAATATAGCCAGCCTCAGGCAGCGCCATCCGATGTCTATGATCAGATAGCACTTGACCTTGTTGAAGCTATGGCTGTGCTTCCTGCTACTCTTCCTGCAGCAGAATATGGGCGCGTAACAAAATGGGCAGCACAAGGACTCATTGGAAGAGTATTCCTGTTTTATAATGGTGTATATAATGCCGACCTGAATGCCGGAGGTACCGTTATTAACCAGAGTAAAGCGCTGGAATATATGGAAGACCTTATCACCAACAGTGGTCATGACCTTTTCGAAGATTATGAGACAAATTTCAAAATAGCAGGTGAGTTTGGTATCGAATCCGTTTTTGAAATTTCTCATGGACAGACACCGGCATGGTGGGACTGGAATTATGTTCGTGGCGGTGAAGGTAACCTTGCTGCTCAGATGCAGGGTCCCCGTGTTACCGGCTCTGAAAACTGGGACCGTGGTTGGTCTTTCGCTAC
Source organism: Marinilabiliales bacterium (assembly GCA_002869405.1). GTDB lineage: Bacteria > Bacteroidota > Bacteroidia > Bacteroidales > BM520 > BM520. The sequence goes on along the minus strand of PKSY01000154.1, from coordinate 1,982 downwards.
CGTTAACCAGAAACTGGTTGATGACATGGAGGGTGACCCCAGACTGGAACATACTGTTCTGTTCGAAGAAGAGCTCGATGGTACATTGGTAAAAGGTTTTCAACATACCGGGTATTTTTCCAAGAAATACTCTTCAGATGCTGAACACTGGAGCGTTGACGGACAGTTCGAACTCAACAGAACCTGTAATTTCCGCGTTATTCGTTTCTCCGATGTACTGCTCATGGCTGCAGAACTAGGCAGTCCTAATGCTCAGCAATATCTCGACAAAGTGCGCGACAGAGTAGGGTTAGATCCTGTTCCGGCAACACCGGAAAATATTTACAAAGAGCGACGTCTTGAACTTTCCCTTGAAGGAATAAGATACTTTGATGTATTGCGTAAAGGTCAGACTTATGCTGATCAGGAGTTTACTGTAATCGGATTGCGTGGCCCGAATTACATTGGCGATCAGCAACTCTTTGATGTAACATACAACTCTGCTACTAAGGGATTTCTGCCTATACCTCAGTCGGAAGTTGATCTTAGTGCAGGTGTATTTTCTCCCAATGAAGGATATTAAAAACACCTTTTAATGTAATTAGCGCTGCGGCCGGGAAATTTTTCCGGCCGTAGATTTTTTAAATTGTTTCTTTCTTTTTTATGATGATTCAGAGATATGAATAAGAATTATACCATTAAAATATCCTTGATTGTAGCCCTGGGCGGCTTTCTTATGGGCTTTGATGCCTCGGTAATCTCAGGCGTAGTGAAATTTATTGAACCCCAGTTTGATCTTTCTAAAATCCAACTTGGCTGGGCTGTCAGCTCTTTAACCCTAACTTCCACACTGGCGATGATGATTGCCGGGCCTTTAAGTAACAGGTATGGACGGAAGCTGATTCTTAAATGGGCTGCTGTGTTTTATGCTGTCTCTGCCGTTGGATCTGCGCTGGCTCCTGATTATGTTACATTGGTAATAGCCCGAATGATAGGTGGTATAGGCGTTGGAGCATCTCTGATTATTGCTCCCATGTATATTGCAGAAATCTCCCCGGCTGCTATTCGAGGTCGTATGGTATCCTTTAATCAGTTAAATATCGTTGTCGGTATCTCTGTCGCTTTTTTTACCAATTACCTTATTCTGCATTTTTCGCAGTTGGATAAGCAGTGGGTATCCTCACTTGGCCTGGATGTTTGGCAGTGGCGGTGGATGCTGGGACTGGAGAGCCTTCCGGCAGTGTTGTATTTTGCCTTCCTTTTTGCTGTTCCTGAAAGCCCGCGCTGGCTGATTATGAAAGAGAGAGTTCAGGAGGCCAGAAAGACATTACTTAAAGTTGTTGATGAGAAACAGGCTGACCTGGATATTCTTGCTGTTAAAGAAAGCCTGAAAACTGAAAACAATAAATCAAGAACACCTCTTTCTGCCCTGTTTAAGCCTGCCCTGCGACTTGTGCTTCTGATTGGAATAACTGTAGCTGTTGTACAGCAAATTACAGGAATAAATTCTGTATTTTTCTATGCTCCAATGATCTTTGAACAGACTGGCATAGGTACTGATGCCGCTTTCTCGCAGGCTATCCTTGTAGGACTCACGAATCTTGTATTTACCATTCTGGCCATAATTTTTATTGACCGTTTTGGAAGAAAAATTTTACTCCTTGTTGGTTTATCAGGTATTGCCATTAGCATGTTCCTGCTGGCCTACGGTTTTTCAATGGATGCCGCTGATATGAATCCCTGGTTGATCCTTATCGGAATTGTTGGTTTTGTGGCTTCATTTGCTATTTCAATCGGACCTGTTATGTGGGTGTTGTTTTCTGAGATCTTCCCAAACTATGTTCGGGGTCTGGCAATATCTTTTGTGGGCCTTATAAATTCCGGTGTGAGTTTTCTGGTACAGCTTGTTTTTCCCTGGGAACTGGATGCCATTGGAAGCTCGGCAACATTTCTGATTTATGGCGTATTCGCAATAATTGGATTGGTTATCATTGCAATTTTAT
>PKSY01000074.1 GCA_002869405.1 Marinilabiliales bacterium | reverse complement strand
TTGCAGCGAGGTCTTCATATACTGTAATAGTTACTTCATTTGTAGTAATTACACCACAGTAATCTGTAACTACAAGGTAGTAAGTTGTTGTGGCCATCAGGGCTTCAGGCTGATATGTAGCAGCTATAGCGCCTTCGATAGCAGTTTCGCCTTCGTACCACTGATATGTGTACTCGCCCATACCACCGCTGACTGTAGAAGTCAGTGCTTCAGGTACAGTGTTGTAACATATGGTCTGGTCGGCTGCGATACTTGCAACAAACTCATCATATACAGTAATGGTTACAGTGTTGCTCATTACCATACCACAATCATCAGTTACTTCACAGTAGAATTCTGTAGTAACCATGAGTGCTTCAGGCTGGTAAGCAGCACCTGTGCCATTTTCAATAGCAATGCCATCCTTGTACCACTGGTAAGTGTAGTTTCCTGCACCACCTGCAGGAGAAACGAGGAGCGCTTCAGGAGCAGTGTTGTAGCATATAGTCTGATCTTCACCGGCAACTGCAGCGAGGTCTGCATAAACAGTAATTGTAATTACCGGAGTATACAGTACGCCACAATCATCAGTAACCTCACAACGGAAATCAGTTGTTTCAGTCAGTGCTCCCGGATTAAAGGTAGCAGCAGTAGCATCAGTAATATCTGTCCATACACCTTCAACATCCTGTTGCCACTGGTAAGTATAAGTACCGGCACCACCGGTAGCAGTAGCATAAAGGTCAGCAGGAGCTGTGTTGTAACAGATTGTCTCATCATCACCACCTGTAACTTCAGACATTGGATGTACTGTTACAGTCACAGTTTCCATTTCAGTGTACTGGAATGTATTCACAGTAACAGTGAAAGTTGTAGTTTCAGTAAGAGTAGCTACAGGGTTAGCGATATTAGGATCTGAGAGGTTTGCTGCGGGAGACCATGAGTATTCATAGAGTCCGCTTCCGCCTGCTGCAGATACTTCAAGCTGAGACTGAGTATTGTAACAGATCACTTCAGGAGTAGCAGTAGCAAAGATCGTCAATGGATCTGCGTAAATATTCACTACACGTGAAAGACCGTTAACAGTAAAGAATCCGTCTACGTAAGGAGGTGTCAGGTCGTAATTGGCAATTGCCTCATACTCCATTGCAAGAGTCCAGCTGTATACTTTCCAGCGGAATGGTTCACCGACTGTCATACCATCCTTCTCAGGAGTAGTAGCGTCATCACCATAAACAACCACTGCAGTATTTGCACCTGTCCACTCTGCATAACCTGCACAACGCTCTTCACCGGTCATAATATCATAGTAGAATACACCGATAAAATCACCAACTTCAAGCGCAGTACCGTCGATAGTAGGATTCGCAAAACTCATTACAGATACAGTGTGCTCGGTATCAGTAAAGTTATATTCCCAACCCGGAGGATATGGGAAACGTGTTCCTTCGAAGTCTTTGTTTTCCTGAGCACCAATAACCTGGTAGAAACCATAAGTTACAGGATCAAAGCTGTAACGTGGATAAACTGCTTCAGCAGAACCTATCCATCCAAAGAGTACTTCGATTTCATAATAACCGGTAGCATCTGTTGTTGTTGAACCGCCATCACCAAGATCAATGAGAACATTTTCCATTGGCATGCCATCAGCAACATCAGTAACAACACCTGAAAGAGTGTAAGTTACATCAGTAGAACCATTAAGGCTCAGCAGTGCTGAAAGTCCGTTATTATAATAGATACCATCGTAATTCTGAACAGTTTCATCATACTCAACAGTAATGTCGTCGAATTGCATTTCAGCAGCATAAGAGTAAACTCTCCAGATGAAAGCATCCACGCCATGTTCGAAACCATCTTTTTCAGGAGTAGTTTCATCATCACCGTAAGCGATGAGCGGAATATTTACACCGCCATCCCATTCAGCAGCACCACCACATTTCTCAACGCCTTCATCCATATAGAATACACCAATCCAGTCGCCCGGGAATAGTGGTACACCATTAATATTTGGATTCGAGCCGAGAGGGATAGAGATTACATGCGACTCAAGCGTCGGAGTGAATCCCCAGCCCGGAGGCAGGTTAGCGATGGTAGCAGTATAATCCTGATCTGCATAATCGTCAGATACAATACTGTATGCATAAGTTTCCGGTTCGAAAGAATAACCTTCAAGGCTTGGGTATGCAGTACCGGTGTATCCGTAAGGAACAGTACGTGTATAGAAGCCATCAGGGAATGAAATTGACGAACCGCCGTCATTATCAAAGAATATTGTTACTCCCGGAAGGCCTGCACCTTCAGCAGTTGTGATATATCCTGAGATTGTATAGTAGTTGATTGCGCCTGTATAATCCTGATCTGGAATATCGGCAGCAACAGCTGTATAATCTACTGATTCCGGAGAGAAATGATATCCCATATAGAATGGAGTTGCTGTACCTGCCCAGTTAGGAAGGACTTCAATTTCATAGTATCCGGTTACATCAGTTAATGCAGAACCACCACCATTATTCAGGGTTACTGTAACACCTGACATAGGAGCATTTCCTGCAATATTGTTAATCATACCACTGATAGTGTATGTTTCACCTGTGGCAACAAGGCCTGTGAGAGCCGAGAGACCATTGGTATGGAACAGACCATCAAATTGTGGCATAGAAGTATTATAGGTTGCAACAGCGTCGAAGCTCATGCCTGCAGTCTGGCTGTAAACTTTCCAGTTCAGCGTTTCCAGTTCTGCAAAACCATCCTTGGCACCTGTGGTGTTGTCATCACCGTAAGCAGTAACTGCCACAGCGCTGATTCCGTTCCACATGATTGCACCGCCACAAACTTCTGTAGCACCATCCATAAAGAATACGCCAACCCAGTCGCCCGGCATCAGATCAATACCATTGATGGTAGGATTGATGGTAGCAGGAACAGAAATAAGGTGTGAAGAACCAGTGATTGTATAGTTCCAGCCCGGAGGCAGTGTACTTGGCATTCCCTGGAAGTCAAGGTTGTCATGATCTGCATCAAGGTTCACCAATGGAATGCTTACAGGGTTAAAGAAATATCCTGCGTAGCTTGGTGTAGCCTCACCGGTGTATCCACCATAAAGTTCGATGGAATAGTCACCGTTTGCATCAGTGGTAGCTGTTCCGCCACCATTGGTAAATACTACACTTACACCTGCCATTGGTGCGCTTGTTTCATCCACTACAGTACCTGTGATCATATAGCTTTCAGGTGGTACCGGAGCACCAAGATAATCCTGATCAGCAGCATCAGCAGTAACAAAGTTGTAAGCAATATTTATCGGGTTAAAGATATAACCTGTCTTCAGTGGTGTTGCTGTACCGGTATATCCATAAGATACCTGTAAGCTGTATTCACCATTTGCATCAGTGATAACAGTACCACCGCCATTGCTGAAAGTAATCAGTACATCTTATACCGGAGCATCTGCAGGATCAAGAACAGTACCGGAGATTGTAAAGAGAATTTCATTGGCTGCAAAATTCTGTGCAGGAGTATTATCTGTAACATTTGCAAGTGCAATAGTTTCAGGAGTGAAAGTATATCCCGGCTTTTCAGGAGTAATAACACCCGTATAGTCGTATGGCACCTCCATAGCATAATAACCTGAAGCACCGGTAGTTGTGTTACCAGCACCTGTAAAGCTTACGCTAACTGCATTGATTGCAGCACCTGATACAGCGTCAGTGATGAAACCACTAACGATGAATGTTTCTACTTCACCTGTAAAGTCCTGATCAGGTGTATCAGCAACAACACCTTCCAGAGAAATTGTTTCAGGAGTAAATACCCAACCTACTTTCGTCGGAGTGATAATTCCGGTCCAGTTGTAAGGCACATACTGCTCATAATATCCTGAAGAGTTTGTAAGTACTGATTCGATACCCATACCGAAATCAACAGTAACACCGGGAACACCGGCCTTTGCAGCTTCGCTGATTGTACCGCTTACCATAAACATAGTGGTAGTAGCAGTATAATCCTGATCTGCATAATCCATTGTTACATCAGTATAGCTGATTGATTCAGGAGTAAAATCATAACCTTCAAGAACCGGAGTAGCAACGCCGGTATAGTTGATATCCACTACCATTTCGTAATAGCCTGTAGCATCAGTATAAACTGTGCCGGCACCATTACTGAAGTTAACGGCTACGTTTTCAACGCCCGTACCTTCCATGGTAATCATACCACTGATAGTATACTCACTTGGAGAAGCTGTAAAGTCCTGATCAGGAATATCAGCTTCAACAGAAGAATAAGTATAGCTTACAGGATCAAACACATATCCGTCAAGGACAGGAGTGGAAGTTCCTGAATAACCGTAAGTCACAGTATTTGAATAGTAACCGGAAGCATCAGTGTAAGCAACACCGGCATTGCCGCTGAATGTCACTTCCACATTTTCCAGTGGATTACCTTCAAAAGTGATTGTTCCGGAGATAAGATGCGTAAAGAGTGCACCTACAAAGTCCTGGTTGAGTTTGTCTTCTGCAACATCAGCATAGGTACGCTGTGCAGGAGCAAAGCTGTAACCCTCTTTTGCAGGAGTAAGTGTTCCGTCGTAGCCATACTCTACAGTGAATGAGAAGGCACCGTCGGTTCCGGTAACAACATCTTCAAAACCTGTAAGGCTTACAGTAACACCTTCGAGAGCACCTTTGGTTTCGTTATCTGTAACAATACCTGAAATTTCGTAAGTCTCCAGCGTACCGATAAAGATTACATTCTCAATATCGTCAACAACGTTATTTATCATTACACCAAGAGGAGCAAAAGTATAGCCTGTTTTCTCAGCACTCATGCTTCCGCTGGTTCCCTCTTCAACACCTGTAATGCAGTAGTCACCTTCAGAATCGGTAACTGCTGTAAGTACATCAGTGCTTTCAAGGATGTGGAAAGAAACAGTAACACCTTCGATGCCTGTACCTTCTTCAGTTTCTGCGCGACCGCAGATTGAGTATGTTGCCACAGGAATAGTTCCAACAAAATTGAGATCGGAAGTATTGGCAGCAACATCAGTAACTGCAATGGTAGGAGGATTGTAAACATACATTCCTGCCGCAGGAGTAATAACTCCGCTTTCACCAAAGTCAACTGTGAAACAGTAATCACCTGCTGCATCAGTTTGTACAGTTTCTGTATAAGTTGTTTCAGAAGAGACAAAAGTCACATCAACACCAACAATAGGATCGCCATCTCCATTGGAGACATTACCACATAATTCAACAAAGAAAGGATCCGGTGAACCCACGAAATCCTGTCCTGTTAAGGAAGCAGAGAGATCAGTAACCGCGATATTTGCAGGGTTGAAATAATAAGTAATGAATGGCCATCCGCTGTAATCAGTGAAGGATGGAGTAATAGTACCTGTGGCACCGGGTCCTAAATTAAATTCATAGAAACCTGCTGCATTGGTGGTTTCTGTAGCTGTAGTCAGACCATCCTGACTAATATAACCTACAGAAACATTCTGCATAGGATCGCCACTTGTATTTAAAATGGTACCTGATACTGTCAGCTGTACAGCAGTAAAATCAACACCGCCCCAGTTGGTAGCGATATTTGTAAATTGCTGTTCTGCAGGGACAAATCCCCAGGTAGCCATGGAAGGAACTACAGAACCTGAAGTACCACCGGCTACATAGAGGCGGTAAGTACCAAGGTGGTCGGTGTAGGCACGCAGAATCTCTTTCGATCCTGTTACCACATCAACAGTAGCATTTCTCAATGCACTTCCTGATTCTTTTAAAATAGTTCCTGTAATAAGATATTCTGTGGTTGGTGCGCCGGTATAGATAATAGTTACCAGGTCGTTCACCAATCCGTTAACAATATAACTTA
>PKSY01000223.1 GCA_002869405.1 Marinilabiliales bacterium | reverse complement strand
TGGTTAACTTTGCCGTTCCAATATTATGACTATGGAAACAAATACTACTGAAGAACAAATTCTCGAGGCAGCGAAAAAAGTATTTCGGGCCAAGGGTATGCAGGGGGCAAGGATGCAGGAAATTGCTGATGAAGCCGGAATTAACAAGGCTCTTTTACATTACTATTTCAGAAATAAGGAGAAACTCTTTATGGCAGTTTTTGCCGATGCTTTTCTGCAAATTATGCCAAACATGGATCAGATTTTCTCTTCCGAAAGATCAATAGAAGAGAAAATCTCGGTTTTTATAGAAGCATATATAAATATGCTCGCGCCATATCCTGACCTTCCGATTTTCATCCTTTCTGAAGCTCGTCGTGACCCAACAATACTAATTGAAGTACTTGAGAAATCAGGCGTTAAACCGGTTTCAATCACTGAATTTATACTTCAGGAGATGGATAAGGGCAACCTGATCCGCATGAATCCTTCTCATATGATGGTTAACATTGTATCGCTATGCATATTCCCTTTTCTTGCCAGGCCATTACTGGAAACAGTTATCCTGAAAAAGCAGGGCGTGGATCCCAAGGAATTTTATAATGTTCGGCTGGAAGAGGTAAAAACCTTTGTACTCCGGGCTGTAATCCCTAACTATTCTGAATCATGAAACAGCTAATAATTTTAGTTTGTCTGTGCTTCTCGGGAGCACTCTTTGCGCAGGATATCATGTCGTTATATCAGCTGCGCCGGGAAGCAGAAACGAACTACCCGAATCTCGCCAAAAGCGACCTGCTCACCCCTGAATACGAAAATAAAATCCGAAACCTCAATGCCGGTTATCTGCCCGGTATTGAGCTGGGCGGCCGTGCTTCTTGGCAGTCTGATGTTACTACAATTGCTTTTGAACAGGCTTCTGATGATGTGCCCTTTAATATTGAGGACATTGTAACGATACCTGAAATGCGGAAAGATAATTATCGTATCACTCTGGACATCTCACAGGTAATCTGGGATGGTGGTATGATAAAGCATGCCCGGGAGGTGGAAAAGGCGGCACTGGAGGTATCCATGAAACAATATGAGGTTGATATTTACAGTGTCGGGAAAGCTGTGAACGACCTTTTCTTCGCTCTATTGATGTTAAAGGAGAAGGAGAAGGTTCTCTCTCTTACCCTTGATGAGTTGAAATCTCAGAGTGAGGCAATGAAATCTGCAATAAATAACGGAGTTCTTGCCTCATGGAACGCCGATGTGCTCTCCGCAGAAATTCTGCAAATTGAGCAACAAACAGAGGCAAATACAGCACAGATTTATGGTGTGATAGACGCTATAAATATTCTCACCGGCAAACAATATTCTTTTGACTCTGAACCGACAATTCCTGAAGTAGATATTTCAATTGATGTTGAAAGCATCTCCCGACCCGAGCTTCAGGTTTTTGATGCAGGAATTAACAGGCTGAAAGCTTCTGAAAACCTGATCTACAGACAGCGGTTGCCTGTGGTGGCAGGTTTTGGTCAGGCAGGTTACGGTCTCCCCGGTCTCAATATGTTCAGTAACGAATTTCAACCCTGGGCGATGGCCGGAATTACTTTTAAGTGGAAATTGTGGGACTGGAAACAAAACCGCAGGCAAAGGCTCAACCTTCAGGTGAATCAGGCCATAATGACTTTGGAAAAAGAGACTGCAAGGCAAAAGTTTTTGCAGGCTGCCGCGCTTAAAAATGCTCAAATCTCACAATATGAGAAGATGCTTTTAAAGGATAACGAAATTATTGCCATGCGTGAAAAAGTAAAACAGGCTGCCGCTCGCCAGCTGGAAGAAGGCACCATCACTTCTACTTCCTATATCACAGAGATGAACCGCGAGAAACAGGCTGTTCTCGACCGTCAAATTCATAGAATACTACTTATTCAAAGCAAGGTAGAATATCTGCAAACTACCGGTGCCATAAATGAATCATTACAGAATTAAAGCTATTGACATGAAAAAAATAATCCTTTTATCAGTTTTTGCGGCCCTGATCTTTACGGCGTGTGAACATCAGGAATCCCGCTCCGATGCATATGGCACTTTTTCGGCCGATAAAGTTATGGTCAGTGCCATGGCCAATGGTCAGATTGTATTTATGGATATTGAAGAGTGTGAAATAATTAAAAAAGGCCAGCTGACTGCCATTGTGGATACTACCGATCTGAAAATTCAGATTCGTCAGCTTGAAAGCACCGTAAATGCTACTGCCACGCGACTGGCACAGATTGATGCGCAGGCCGAAGTACAGCGTCAGCAACTGGAAAATCTTAAAACCGATATCTCCAGAATAGAAAATCTAATCCCTGATGGTGCTGCAACACAAAAGCAACTTGACGACCTTCTCGGTAGTAAAAAACTTATCGAAAAGCAGCTTCATGCTACCTTAATTCAAAAGTCTTCCGTAAATGCTGAAATCAGCAGCATGAAGCTTAAAATTGAAAGTGTCAAAGAAGCATTAAGAAAGTGTTATGTGCATAATCCGATGGATGGCGTGGTGCTTTCCCAACTGATGTATAACGGAGAGGTTGCAACATTTGGAAAACCTCTTTACACTATCGCTGACCTTAGTGCCATTGACCTGAAGGTTTTTATAAGTGGTGCACAGCTTCCGGAAATTGCTGTCGGACAGACCGTGGAAGTGATTATTGATGATGGTCCTGATAAGGTGCGAAAGCTCGAAGGCAAAGTAGCTCATATTGCAGAGAATGCGGAATTTACTCCCAAAATTATCCAAACTAAAGAGGAACGTGTGAAACTGGTTTACGCAGTTACGGTTCGCGTTAATAATGACGGATCTCTTAAAATCGGAATGCCCGGGGAGGTGAATTTCTGATGAATGGCAATTTCGGCATAGAAGTTCGTGGTTTGTCAAAATCCTTTGGCAAAACAAAAGCATTGAAGAATGTTTCCCTTGCGGTTGAAAAAGGATCCATCTTTGGTCTTATTGGTCCTGACGGTGCCGGGAAATCAACACTGTTCCGGATTCTTACTACCCTTTATCTCCCTGACAGCGGGGAGGCCTTCGTGTCAGGTCTTCATTGTGTAAAGAATTACAAAGAGATCCGAAAAAGAGTAGGGTATATGCCGGGAAGGTTTTCTCTTTATCAGGATCTTACCGTTGAAGAAAACCTTAGCTTTTATGCTTCTGTATTTAAGACCACTGTAAAAGAAAATTATCATCTCATTAAGGATATCTATCAGCAGATTGAGCCCTTTAAAAACCGACGTGCAGGAAACCTTTCGGGAGGTATGAAGCAGAAACTGGCCCTGAGCTGTGCGCTGGTGCACAAACCGGAGGTGCTTTTCCTCGATGAACCGACTACTGGAGTAGATGCAGTGTCCAGAAAAGAGTTCTGGGATATGCTTAAAGAGTTGAAAAACAGTGGCATCACAATCCTTGTTTCTACTCCTTATATGGATGAGGCGATGTTGTGCGACAGAACCGGCTTTATTCAGAACGGAGCGGTTTTAAAAACCGGAATCCCGGAATCCATAATTGATGATTTTCAGGGTGAGATGTTTTCTGTTACTACTTCAAAACCACAGGAAACAGTGAAGTTGCTCTCGGAGGAGCTGGGTGATAACACGGTATTCAGGTTCGGAAGCGAATTGCATATCTATGGAAATCCTTCTATGGAAATCTTTTTGAAAGCCTTTAAGGAGTCACACCCTGGATTAAATTTGGAAATTCAGAATACCAGACCCGGAATAGAGGACTGTTTTATACAATTAATGAATAGCAATAATGAATCGTGAAACGGTAATAGAGGTCAGTGGGCTGTATAAAAGGTTTGGAACTTTTACGGCAAATGACAACCTGAATTTCAGTGTTTACAGAGGTGAAATATTCGGGTTTCTGGGCGCCAATGGTGCCGGAAAAACCACTGCCATGAAAATTCTTTGCGGCCTCTCGAAACCATCCGCCGGAAAAGCTACTGTTGCCGGGTTTGATGTTTATCGCCAGTCAGAAAAAATAAAACAGAATATTGGATATATGAGCCAGCGGTTTTCCCTGTATGAAGACCTCAGCATCATCGAGAATATTGTCTTCTACGGTGGTATTTACGGACTTAGTTACCGCGAAATCCAAATCAGGGCAAAAGAGATGCTCACAAATCTGGGATTGTGGAACATTCGCAGAAAAGTAATCAGCAGCCTGCCACTGGGTTGGAAACAGAAAATCTCCTTCTCTCTCGCCATGCTGCATAATCCGTCGATCATATTTCTTGACGAACCTACCGGAGGCGTCGATCCTGTAACACGACGACAATTCTGGGAAATGATATACAATGCCGCAGAAAAAGGATTTACGGTATTCGTTACAACACATTATATGGATGAAGCAGAATACTGCGACCGTGTTAGCATCATGGTGGACGGACGTATTGTAGCCCTGGATACTCCAAAGGCATTAAAGCAGCAATACAGTGCTGGTTCTATGGAGGAGGTTTTTCTGAAGCTGGCACGAAATAAAGAACTGGAAAAAGAGCACATATTATGAGAAGTTTCTGGGCATTTGTAAAAAAGGAGTTCTATCACATCTTCCGTGACAGACGTACGCTGCTGATTCTTTTTGGAATTCCGGTAGCGCAGATTCTGATCTTTGGCTTTGTGGTTACCAATGAGCTTAAGGATATGCGGATTGCATTCCTTGATCACTCAAACGATGAGGTAACACACGAAATACGTGAGAAAATTATTGCTTCAGGATTTTTTATTAATGATGCCATCCTCGAAAGCACCAATCAGATTGAGCCGGCATTCAAAAAAGGTAATATCCGGCAAGTGGTAGTTTTTGAAGACCATTTTCAGCAAAAGCTAAACAGGGAAGGTAAAGCTGCTGTGCAGATAATTACTGATGCTTCAGATGCAAATACTGCCAGTCAGCTGGTGAACTATACCTCAGCCATTATTATGCAGTATGTGAATGAAATCAATGCGGGGAAAGCCTTGCCAATGACAATTCATACCGAGGCCAGGATGTTTTACAATGAATCACTGAAAGGGGTTTACCTCTTTGTACCCGGAACAATCGTGCTTATCCTGATGCTCATTTCAGCGATTATGACCTCCATTTCAATTACTCGTGAAAAGGAGATGGGAACCATGGAAACACTGCTGGTATCTCCCTTAAAACCGGCACAGATAATTCTTGGAAAGGTAATGCCTTACATGCTCCTGGCGCTCGTAAATGCCATACCCATTGCTTTACTTGGCTATTTTATATTTGGATTACCCATTCAGGGAAGTATTGTGCTGCTGGCATTGGAGTCGTTGCTGTTTATTACCCTCGCCCTTGCTCTGGGAATACTTTTCTCCACCATAGCACCGAATCAGATGGTCGCCATGTTTGCTTCTATGATAGGACTCCTTCTGCCAACCCTGATTTTGTCAGGTTTTATCTTTCCGCTGGAAAACATGCCCCAATGGTTACAAATCTTCAGTTACATTCTTCCTCCGCGATGGTTTCTTACCATCATTAAAAATATAATGCTTAAGGGCGCCGGACTGGAGTTTGTATGGAGAGAGACTCTTATCCTTGCCGGGATGACAATAGTATTATTTACCGTTAGTATTAAGAAATTTAAGATCCGACTGCAGTAAGATGAGAAATATAGGCTACTTCATACGAAAAGAGTTTCTGCAGTTGCGCAGGAATCCGGTATTGTTTCCCATACTGATTATCATGCCTTTGATACAGCTTCTCATTCTTGTTCCCGCAGCAACAATGGAGATGAAGGAGATAAAATATTTTGTGGTTGATAGGGATCTGAGTACTACCAGCCGCGACCTCTGCGCACACCTTGAAGCCTCTCCGTTTTATAATTTTCAGGGAAGCTCTTTTAGCGAAAAGA
>PKSY01000330.1 GCA_002869405.1 Marinilabiliales bacterium | reverse complement strand
GGATTCGGGAGACAGATGCTGAGGTTCCGATAATCGCGCAAACCGCATTTGCCTTTGACAGTGATATCAGCAAAGCCTTTGATGTGGGGTGTAACGATTATATCACCAAACCATTCCGTCAGGAAGAGCTGAAGCTTAAGATTCGGAAATTGACAGGGGGGAGTCAGAAATAATTCAGAAAAATATTTGTGCTGGAGATATTGATTTGAAAAGGTGTATGTTCCCCAGTAAAGTTGACATCAGGTTAAGCTACAAAAATCGAAATTTTGCTTAAAAGTGTTGATTGTGAAATCGTTAATAATAAAAACTATTGGAATCAGGAGGTTATTAATGGCAATGAAAAGCTAAAACTGGAACCTTGTCCTACTTCTGATTCAACCCATATTTCACCTCCGTGTGTTTCAATAACTTTCTTGACAGAAACTAAACCAAGACCAGTGCTGATCTCTCCTGCTGTACTTTTTACTGAGGTTGTGGTGAAAGGTTTAAATAATTTCCCAACCTCATCTTTAGGTATTCCCTTGCCCTGATCCTTCACGGTGATAATAACCTTTGCCCCCTCTTGTTTTACCATCACGAAAACATTGGTGTGCATTTCAGAGTATTTGAAGGCATTGGACAAAAGATTATCCATCACCTGCTTTAATTTGTTCTTATCTGCATTTAATAAAATCGTTCTAGAATCATACTCTTTATGTACCAGGATTTTTTTCTTGGCACCCAGGATATTATTTAATTTAATAGCCTGATCAAGAAATGGAATCAGATCAAACTCTTCTTTGGAAATAGAAAGTTTCCCGGCAGTGATTTTTGAATAATCAAGGACATCAGAGATCATGGTCAACAGATGATTGGTCATTAGTTTCAGCGTACTGAAAATTTCCTCCTGCCCATCAACACTGTTCTCGGGAAGTGAGTATTCCAACAGATCAATGTAACCTGCAATATTTCCCAGTGGGCTGCGCAGATCATGTGCTGCAATTCCGAGCAGATGATTCTTCTCTTCATCGAGTTTCTTAAGCTGGATGTTATTTCTTTTCAACTCTTTATGCAGTCGTTTTAACTCTTCATTTTTATCTTCAAGCTCTTTGTTTTTATGAATAGCATTATAGTAGGTAGAAAGCAGAAGATCCAGAATCTGAAGTCGGTTAGAATTGAGTTTGTATTTCTGACCTCCAAAATAGATCTCAACTGCAATGTCAAGGTTGGGTGATCTTCTTCTGATTTCCTGGTTAAGAAGGATATCATTAATGCGTTCAAATAGGAATTCCTCGGTATAGGGTTTTGATATAAAGTTATCAGCACCTGCCTGAAGACCCATAATAACATCCTCCGGGTTTGACAATTGAGTAAGAAGAATTACAGGTATATCCCGAAATTTTTCATTAGCCTTTACCTTATTACAAAAGGCATATCCATCCATTTCGGGCATGATAATATCGGAGATGATGAGATCTGGTATCTCTTTAGTCTCCAATATTTCAAGTGCCTTTATGCCATTTTCACCATGAAACACCTGGTACTCTTTTGACTCCAGCGTCATTTGAAGTTTCATAGCCTGTGTTGGACTATCTTCTACAATTAATATCTTTTTTATTCCATTCATATCCCGAAGATTATTTCATCAATTCGTTAATATTATTCAATAGTTTTGATATGCCTGCCAGATCTAGAACATGTTTGACAGCATTAATTTTTATTGCCTCTCCCGGCATTCCATGAATGAGCGAGCTGGCCTTGTCCTGTGCAACTGTCAATGCATCACGGTCATACAGCTCTTTCATTGCGAGTGCTCCATCACTTCCCATTCCTGTGAGTAATAATGCAAGCGTTTTTGAAGCGTTATCCAATAAACTCCTGAACAAAGCATCAACTGATGGGCAGATCGGGTTATTAACCATATTCTTAATCAACTTAATTTTATTGCTGACTACGGTCATGTGCTGCTTGTCCGGAGCAAAATATACTACTCCGGGTTTGATAAATTCGCCGTTTTCTGCCACTTTAATATGCAGTGGAGAGATGCTGTTTAACCAGGATACCATGCTGTCTAAAAAACCAGGTGTAATATGTTGTACTGCCACAATGGGAACCGGAAAGTTAGCTGGTATTGAAGAGAGGATGGTCTTCAGAACTTCAGGACCCCCTGTAGAAACGCCAATGGAAATTAGCTCGATTTGCTTTAAAATTTCTTTATCCGGGATTGTTTGTTTTGGTTCAACAACTTGAAGCTTTGAAGGTTGTGCCGGCCGTTTTAAGTTTCGTCGTGTCAGTACTTTTACTTTTGAATAGGTCTTTATGAGTTTTGTTAACTGAATATACTCTGCGTTGTTTGCTGATTTAATCCCTGCTGGTTTTTCAACTACTGTCAATGCTCCCGAGGCCAGTGCTTCCATGGAAACCTCTTTATTTTTGGCATTTCTTCTGGCTGTGACAATGATAATTGGAATAGGTGTAGAGGACATTATTTGTCTTGTTGCCTCCAGCCCATCCATTACAGGCATGTCAATATCCATGGCAATAATGTCTGGTTTCAGTTTCTTAACAAAAGAAAGAGCCTCCTTCCCATTACACGCCTTCCCAACAATATTGATGTCAGGATCCTGTCCGAGGATATACTCGAAGTACTCCCGGATAGTTCTTGAATCATCAACAATCAATAGATTAACCATATCTCTTAAATAATCAGACGCTCAAGAGTTTCTATGAGTGTTGTCTGGTTGAAACTACTTTTTACAATATATGCATTCGCGCCCACATCGATTCCCTTCTCTTTGTGTGCTCGTTTTGATAATGAGGTAACCAATACAATCGGGATCTCACCGTATTTTTTATCACTTCTGATCTTCTCAGTCAGCTGGAAGCCATCCATCCTTGGCATCTCCACATCTGTAACAACCAGGTGGAAATCTCCTTCTTTAAGTTTTGTATAGCCATCAACACCATCAACAGCAGTAGTGACTTTATACCCTGCTGCTTCCAAAATATTTTTCAATAGGGTTCTCGATGTTATGGAGTCTTCCACAATGAGAATATGCTTTTGCTGTTTTTGTGCGTCGTCGGTTACTTTAGTTGTATTTGAAATCCCATGAGTCTGTTCAGCATTAATCATGTCGTAGATGTTGAGTATAGGGACCACCTCACCTGAACCAAGAATGGTAGCACCCAGAATATTTTGAACCCCGGAAAGTTGTCTGTTAAGAGGTTTTACCAGGAGCTCTTGTTCATCATCAATACTATCAACAATGAAACCTGCCTTTTTCCCTTTAATTTCTGCAACAACAATCAACAGATATTCACTGCTTTCAGTCAGAGGTAAGGCCAGGATTTCGTTTAGCTGATGAAGAGGAATCAAACCATCGCCTAACTTCAAATTTGGTTTATTACCTACTTTGAGCACCTCCTCTCTCCTGATCCGTATAACCCGATTCACCCTGGCAGTTGGAATAATGAAATTCCGGCCTGAGCACTCCACTACAATACCTCTGAATGTAACAATGTTCATCGGAATAATCAATCTGAAAAGGGTATACTCTTCCGGTTCTGATTCTACTGTAATAGTACCTCCCAGTTCATCAATGGCGTCCTCTACAATTGCCATCCCCAAACCACGTCCGGACAGATCCGTCACAATATCACTTGTTGATACTCCGGATTTAAAAATGTATTTAAGGATTTCCTCCTTCGGGATATTGGCGAGTGCATCATCAGCAACCTGCTCGATGGCGCCATATTTTGCTCGAATCTTTTCAACATTAATGCCGGCGCCATCATCTTTAAAAATCATAGATACCTTACCATTATCTAACTGTTCAATGGTTATGTTGATATTACCACTCTCGTTTTTCCCCTTTTGAATTCTTACCTCGGGTGGTTCAATACCATAATCTATGGCGTTTCTAATAAGATGGATGATTGGATTTTTGAGTTTTTCAATGATTCTTCTGTCTATTTTTGTCTCTTCACCCTGTATTGCAAGATTAATCTTTTTATTCAGTGTTTTGGAGATGTCACGCACCATCTTTGGGGTACCTTCAAAAAGCGTTGTAAATGGTATAGCGATTAATTCACGTACATCATCCAATACATTATCCACTTTTAGATCAATGGACTGTTGTTCGTTTGAAGAGGATTTCAATACATCATTGAGATCTTTTTCCAGCATCTTAAGATATTCCATTGACCAGCTGCAGAAACTTTGCACTTTTTCCATGCTATTGCCGCATGGTGATCCTGTTTGTGCTGATTTCAATTCCATGGAGAACTTTGTAGCCTTTTGGTTCCAAAGGTGTATCTTTTGATTCAACTGATGAAGGATTTCATTTCGCTGCCCTGCAGAAATCTTAAGCGAAAGAAGCTCTTCCGTCTTCGTAAGCAGGTTAATCAGTTTTGATGAAGATACTCTAATGGTATCTTCTGAATTCTTGCTGGTAATACTCTCTTTCGTTTGAGGAATATTTATACCTTTTTGAATCTTTACCTCTTCCGGAGCATTTGGTGAAGGATGATGTATGGCCTTTGGCCTTTCTTCTACGGTTGCAGTCTGCCGTGTCTCTTCTTTTTTTGGAAGTACGGGTATTTCAGCCTCAATACCCGCCTCTGCCAGCAATAAGTTTTCGATTACTTCAGAGATGATTTCACCGAAGCTCTCCTCGGTATTTTCGCCAATATTTGAGAGAAGTAGTTCTACCAGATCAACAGAGAGATAGAGGATATCAAAAACATTGGTGTTAAAAACAATCTCGTTATCTCTGATAGCACTCATTACATCTTCAAAGGCATGGCACAGGCTCTCAATTTCACTCAACTCAATAGCTCTTGCTGCACCTTTCATGCTATGGGCCGCACGGTACAGTTTTTCAAAAAGCACCTCTGTTTCATCTTCCCCTGGTTGCTTTTCGAGTGCTAAAAGACAGGATGACATAATGGCAACATTTTCACGTGCTTCCGCCTTGAAAGTTTCGAGGATCCTCTGCCTGAATTCCTGATTATTTTCCATACCTAAGATTGCTTAAATGTATGATTACAGGCTACAGTTTGTAATGTTGAATGACTTCGAGGAGCTTTTCTCCCAGCTTCTTAAGCTCTGTAACAGCCTCTTCTGCCTGTTTGGTCCCTTCAGATGCCTGTGCACTGGCTTCCTTAATATTCTCCATTGCTGAGGTAATCTGATCCATTCCAACGATTTGTTGCTGATTCGAAGCTGCAATCTGAATGTTTGATTGTGATGCTTCTTCGACGCTTGATGCAAGGGTAGAGATTACTTCACTGCTTGAGTTAGTCAGATTAAGTCCGGACTCAGCCGCCTTAGTTCCATTTTCTGTTGCCAATACAGCATTACTGATATCTTTCTGGATATCTGATAGTATGCCCCTGATTTGAACTGTTGAATCTTTCGATCGTTGAGCAAGGTTTTTGATCTCCTGCGCCACCACAGCAAACCCTTTTCCGTGTTCTCCGGCTTTAGCAGCTTCGATGGAGGCATTAACAGCCAGAAGGTTCGATTGCTCTGCAAGATCATTTACATTGTTGGCGATCTCTCCAATGGTATTGCTTTTATCGCTTAGCTGAATAACAATGGCCGCAATTCTTTCCATCTGCTCTTTGATGTTATTCATTCCCTGAATGGTCTCTTCAACCGATCGGATACCATCCTGTGATACAAGCGCCAGCTTTTGCCCTGAGTCTGAAACTTCACTGGCTCGCTGGCTTGAAACCTCTACCGTTTGTTTTACCTCTTCAACAGTAGTAGTTGTTTCACTTATTGAGGTAGCTGTTTCAGCATAACTGGAGGCCAGTTGGGAGATCATGGCCATTATTTCACTGGATGATGAAGACAGTACACTCACTCCCTGAGTAATCTCCTCCATCTGGTTTTTGAGGCTTCCCTGCAT
>PKSY01000317.1 GCA_002869405.1 Marinilabiliales bacterium | reverse complement strand
TTTCAAGGTTATACATGAACAACCAATACTCTCGCGTTGCTAAGCATTTTATTAGAGAACGGTATTCAATCACGGTTTTTGCCACGACATTTATTATCTTTGCCGCCATATTAGAATCAAGGATATGATCAACATTGAACAACTGTTAACACAGAATACTATTGAGGCAGTAAAGGCCTTATACAATACCGAACCTGAAGCTTCATTGGTGGCAGTGCAGAAGACTCGCCCGGAAATTCAGGGCGACTATACAATCGTTATGTTTCCGCTTTTGAGAATCAGTAAGAAGAACCCTGTTCAGACTGCTGAAGATATAGGTCAGTGGATTATTAATAATGTGGACATAGCAGAGAAGTTTGATGTGATTAAGGGGTTCCTGAATATTACGCTTAAGGCGGATTACTGGAAAGGTTTTTTTACCGGGGCTCTGAGGGAAGAGAATTACGGTATTGTGCCAACAAGAGATGTCGCACCTGTGGTAGTGGAATATTCATCACCAAACACCAACAAGCCTTTGCACCTCGGACATATCCGCAATAATCTGCTCGGTTTTGCAGTTTCAAATATCATCGCGGCCAATGGTTATCCTACCATAAAAGTGAACCTCGTAAATGATCGTGGAATTCATATTTGCAAGTCGATGCTGGCATGGCAGAAGTTTGGTAATGGTGAAACGCCCGAATCTTCAGGAATGAAGGGAGACCACCTCATTGGTAAGTATTATGTGCGTTTTGATAAAGAGTATAAGCTGGAGGTTGCAAAGCTGATTGAGCAGGGGATGGATGAGGATGAAGCCAAAGAGAGTGCTCCTCTGATGCAGGAAGCCAGGGCGATGCTTCGTAGGTGGGAAAACAATGACGCTGAAGTTCGTTCGCTTTGGGAAAAAATGAATTCCTGGGTTTATGCCGGCTTTGATATCACCTACAACAGAATGGGCGTTAGCTTCGACAAGATCTATTACGAATCAGAAACTTATCTTCTGGGAAAAGATCTTGTGCTGAAGGGTCTCGAAGAGGGTAAGCTGGTGCAAAAGGATGACTCTTCGGTATGGGCTGACCTCACTAATCAGGGTCTGGACGAAAAGATTCTCCTCCGCAGCGACGGAACTTCTGTGTATATGACTCAGGATCTGGGAACGGCCAATCTGCGGTATAAAGATTACATGCCACAGAAGATGGTTTATGTGGTAGGAAATGAGCAGAATTACCACTTCGATGTGCTGGCTCGTGTACTGAAAATGTTAGGGAAGGAATGGGCAGATACTGTTTATCACCTCTCATACGGCATGGTGGAGCTGCCGCATGGTAAGATGAAGTCCCGTGAGGGAACTGTTGTAGATGCTGATGATCTTATGGACGGCATGTATGACACGGCAAAGCAGATGAGTGAAGAGCTTGGAAAGGTGAAGGAGGGTGATGAAGGTGCTGATGCGCTTTATAATATGGTGAGCCTCGGAGCACTGAAGTATTTCATCCTTAAAGTGGATCCAAAGAAGAAGATGCTCTTCAACCCGGAGGAATCTATTGATTTTAATGGAAATACCGGTCCTTTTATACAGTACACTTATGCGCGTATTCGTTCATTGCTCAGAAAAGCAGCAGTCCAGAACAAGCGTATTGAGCTGAATGGTGATGAAGATTTTACCTCATTGCATAGTGCTGAGATGGATATTCTCAAGGCGCTGCACGAATATCCCGGGGTGATTAAAAATGCCGGCGACAATCTTAGTCCAGCCATGATAGCCAACTATGCTTATGATCTGGCAAAAGCCTTCAACAGCTTCTATCAGGAAGTTTCGGTACTTAAAGAAGATGACGAGAATAAGACAGCATTACGTCTTTCGCTTTCGCTGATGACCGGCAAGGTGATCAAAAGCGCAATGGGGCTTCTTGGCATTGAAGTGCCTGAGCGTATGTAGTTTATTTCCTGAGCGATTCTTTATAGGCATCCCAGTCCATAACCGGAATTCTGGCTACACCACTTTCACATGCGGCTTTTGCTACGGCGAACGACTCAAATTCATTGAGGCGTGGATCGAAAGGCTTGGGAATAATGTAGTCTTTTCCAAACTCAAGCGATTCCAGTCCATAGGCATCAAGCACATCCTGCGTTACCGGTTCTTTTGCCAGTGCTGCCAGTGCTTTCGCTGCGGCAAGCTTCATCTCTTCATTGATATCTGTAGCCCGTACATCAAGCGCACCGCGGAATATAAACGGGAAGCCCAGCACATTATTCACCTGATTCGGATAGTCTGAGCGACCGGTAGCCAGAAGTATGTCATCTCTCACAGCCATTGCTTCTTCAGGAAGAATCTCCGGTGTAGGATTTGCCAGTGCAAAAACAATCGGGTTCTTTGCCATCTTCTTCAGATATTCAGGCTTTAAAGCTCCGGCCACAGAGAGTCCCAGGAACATATCTGCTCCGTCGATAGCCTCTTCCAAAGTGTGAACGTCACGGTCAGTTACAAACTGTGCCTTGTATTTGTTGAGGTCTGTGCGGTCTTTATGAATTACGCCTTTGCTGTCGAGCATAGTTACATTCTCCGGCTTCACGCCAAGTGCGATATAAAGTTTGGTACATGAAAATGCAGATGCTCCGGCGCCATTAACTACGATCTTCAGCTCGCCAAGATCCTTCCCCAGAATTTCTGCTGCGTTGAGAAGACCGGCAGCAGTAATTATTGCAGTACCATGCTGATCGTCGTGCATTACAGGAATATCGAGAATCTCTTTTAGTTTTTCTTCCACATAAAAGCATTCAGGGGCTTTAATATCTTCGAGGTTAATACCGCCAAAAGTTGGCGCCATTGCTTTGATGATCTCTACCAGTTTTTCAGGGTCTTTCTCATCGAGCTCAATGTCAAAAACGTCAATATCTGCGAAAGCTTTAAAGAGAAGACCTTTACCTTCCATTACCGGTTTTCCTGCCAGTGTGCCGATATCGCCAAGCCCCAATACTGCTGTTCCGTTAGAAATAACACCTACAAGGTTTCCTTTTCCTGTATAGTTATAGGCTTTCAGTGGATCTTTTTCAATTTCCAGACAAGGGATTGCCACTCCTGGTGTGTACGCCAAAGAAAGATCCTTCTGTGTTTTACTTGGTTTAGAAGGTATTACTTCCAGTTTCCCTGGTTTAGGTTCAGCATGATATCTCAGTGCTTCCTCTCTGATATCTTTCATTTTATGAGTTGTTTATTTTGTAGAATTTTTTTCATTTTAACCTGCAGCTCCTGTGCTTTTGTTGCGGCAACAGCTGCAAAGTCTTCTTCTTTTGATGCGAATATAATTCCTCTTGAAGAGTTTACTATAATGCCGCATTGGTCGTTCATGCCGAATTCTGCTACTTGTTCAAGGCTGCCACCCTGAGCACCGACACCGGGCACGAGCAGAAAATGGTTGGGGACAATTTGCCTGATACCACCAAGCATTTCTGCTTTTGTGGCACCCACAACAAACATCATATTATCTTCGTTTGCTCCCCAGCGATAGCTTGTGGCGAGCACCTGCTCATAGAGCTTCTTGATTCTTGGTCTTTTGGTTCTGATTCCCATCTTATCCATCATTGCGGAGAACTGAGGTTGCAGGAACTGGAAGTCATTAGCTCCGGCGTTGGATGTGAGTGCCAGAAGAATCACCCATTTCCCTTCATAATCGAGGAAAGGAGTTACAGAATCTTCACCCATATAAGGTGCAACGGTTAAAGCATCAACATCCATTTGGCGGAAGAATGCGTTTGCATATTGTTTTGAAGTATTTCCGATGTCACCACGTTTTGCATCAGCAATTACAAAAGCCTCTTTTTTGAACTGTTTGAGGTAATCGATGGTTTTTTCCAGGCTAATCCACCCTGCCGCGCCACGGCTTTCATAAAAAGCTGTATTCGGCTTGTATGCAATGGTGTATGGAAGTGTGGCATCGATAATCTGTTTGTTGAATTCAAACACAGGATCCTCTTTGTCGAGCAGGTGTCTGGGTATCTTGTGAATGTCTGAATCGAGGCCAACGCACAGGAACGACTCCTTGCGTTTGATGAGGTCGAAAAGCTCAAATCGTGTCATGGCAGTGAAGTTATATTGCTATGTGTGTTAATGGGGTTTATTCGCTAACTGATTCTTTAAGTCTTTCAGCATTTTCCGCTACCGTAAGTTTATCGATAAACTCCTGGATATCACCATCCATAACGGTAGGCAGGTTAAATGTTGAGAAGTTGATGCGATGGTCTGTAACGCGGCCTTGCGGATAGTTATATGTACGGATTTTCGCTGAGCGGTCGCCGGTAGAAACCATTGTTTTACGCTTGGATGAAATCTCATCGAGGTATTTCTGGTACTCCATTTCATAGATACGCGTACGCAGCACTTTCATAGCCTTCTCGAGGTTTTTTATCTGCGACTTCTGATCCTGACAGGTTACCACAATGCCGGTTGGGTCGTGCGTCAGACGTACGGCAGAATATGTGGTATTCACCGACTGTCCTCCGGGGCCGGAGCTGCAATAGGTGTCTTTTCTGATGTCCGACTGTTTCAGCTCCACGTCAAACTCTTCAGCTTCGGGAAGCACGGCAACAGTTGCTGCAGAAGTGTGTACGCGTCCCTGAGTCTCAGTTTGCGGTACACGTTGTACACGATGCACTCCTGATTCATACTTTAACTGGCCATAGATACCGTCACCAATAACATTGAAAACTACTTCCTTATATCCACCTACGGTTCCGTGAGTTTCACTTACTGTTTCTACTTTCCATTTCTTTGATTCACAGTATTTAACATACATGCGGAACAGGTCACCTGCAAAAATACTGGCCTCATCACCACCAGTTCCTGCACGGATCTCCACAATGGCATTTTTTCCATCCTGAGGATCTTTTGGAATGAGAAGATATTTAATGTCTTCTTCCATTGTTTCACGACGATGGATCAACTCATTGAGTTCCTCTTTTGCCATTTCACGAAAATCCTCATCCTTTTCAGTCTGGAGCAGTTCTTTTGTGGAAATAATATTATCCAGGATCTCTTTATACTCTTTATATGCATTTGATACAGGCTCCAGTTCTTTGTAATCCTTGTTGAGCTTCACATATTTTTTCATATCTGAAGCGATATCCGGATCAGTAAGCTGTTCACCAAGTTCAAGAAATTTCTTGTGTACTTCTTCGAGTTTTTGCAGTAACATACATTGCTAATTTAAGTTTACAAAAGTACGACAATGTTTAGAGAACTACTAACACTGATTTCTGTGTGCAGTTCAAACCGTATTGTCATAAAAACGGGGATAAAAAAGTGTACTGTTGCGTTAGCTGAAATACTCGAAAGTACCTTTTTCGCTGTTTATGGTAAGTTTTTTCTCTTCGGATGCTTCCACACGACCCACAATACGTGCGTCAATATTAAATGATTTTGATATTGCGATTATTTCTTCTGCGATATCTTCACCAATATAAAGTTCCATACGGTGCCCCATATTGAAGACTTTATACATCTCCTGCCACGGTGTTTTTGATTCTTGCCGGATGTATTCAAATAGAGGTGGCACAGGGAAAAGATTATCTTTAATTACATGCAGTCCTGGCTTTGTAAAGTGGAGGATTTTGGTTTGTGCGCCACCACTGCAATGCACCATACCATGGATATTTTTTCTGTGCTCTTTCAGCATTACTGCAATTACCGGTGCATAGGTGCGGGTAGGAGAGAGTACCAGTTGTCCCATATCTAGACCTTCTACTGCAGAATCTGTAAGTTTATACCCTCCGGAATATACCAGATCATTATCCACACCATTGTCGTAACTCTCAGGATATTTTTCTGCCAGATATTTTGCAAATACATCGTGACGGGCGGAGGTAAGTCCGTTGCTTCCCATACCTCCGTTATAAACATCATCGTAGGTAGCTTTTCCAAATGACTCCATGGNCATGGCTACGATAACATCACCCGGACGGATATTGTCGTTGGAAATCACATCACTTCGCTTTATGCGAGCAGTAACCGTTGAATCAACGATAATGGTTCTCACCAGATCACCAACATCTGCAGTTTCGCCGCCTGTGGACCAGATTCCTACTCCGAGGTCGCGCATTTTTTGCAGAAACTCTTCTGTTCCGTTTATAAGTTCAGAAATAACTTCGCCGGGGATGAGTCGTTTATTTCTTCCAATGGTGGAAGAGAGAAGGATATTATCTGTGATACCGACGCAAAGAAGGTCATCGGTATTCATCACAATGGCATCCTGTGCAATTCCTTTCCAGACACTGAGGTCTCCGGTTTCTTTCCAGTACATATATGCCAGCGATGATTTTGTACCTGCGCCATCAGCATGCATCACCATACAATACTCCGGATCTCCTGCCAGGTGGTCTTCCACAACTTTACAAAATGCAGCAGGAAATAATCCTTTATCCACATTCTTTATTGCATTATGAACATCTTCTTTTGTTGCAGAGACTCCTCTTCTGTTATATCTTGATTCCTGTGTCATCTTAATTAAAAATGATCATATTTTCTGCCTCATCGATGGTGAAATTACCAAAACGCGACATGGTATTCTGATCTATTATTAATGGTTTGGTAAGCCTGTAATTTACAGTTACAGTAACATTTTCTATTGTTGTGTTTCCCAGTCGCAGGGTTTTAACGTTAAATTTGGCTTTATCTGCGATATATCCGTCACCGATTAGTTCATCAGCATTACCTTCGAAATCATCTTTTCTGATAAGTCCCTCTTTTAGCATTTCAAGGGCTTTATCCTGACTGATTTGCGCAAAGGTACTCCGTTTATCATAAACAAACTGCATAGTAATACCATTGATAATCATTTCGGCCTGAATCATACCACGGGCATCTTTGGTAAAAGGAATTCTGTTTTGTTCCGGGTTCTCTACAATAGCAATAGTGGTAGATGTTTCTCCTGTAGAAATTTGAGATTTCGGCACAAAGTCTTTACTAAGAACAGAGAATTCCGTACGACGGTTAAGCTGATGTGCAGCCTCTTTTTCCGCTTCTGAGCTCAGTGATTCGATGTACTCTTCAGTCATAACAGTACCTGCAGTGAAAGTAAAGCCATCCCTGGTAACATTCTTTCTTAGTTCCAGTGGGCTTCTTTCACCATAACCTTTAGCGACAAGTCTGTCGGGGTCGATACCACGTTCGATAAGATAGTTTACAACTGATTCAGCGCGTCGCTGTGAAAGAATATCGTTGGATTCAGGTGTACCCCGTGCATCAGTATGAGCTGCAAGCTCTACTTTCAGTGTCGGGTTGGCATCAAGAGTCTGAATAAGTCCCTGAAGGCTGTCCTGATATTGCGGTTTTAGATCCCATTTTGCCAGGTCATACAGAATTTCCGGAAGGGCAATTGGTTCTTCAGGAATAGGCTGCAGAATAAAATCACGCACATAATCCTTGCTTCTTTCCACTCCTGCGGTAGTCTCTTTGGCAGTGGTGTTGAAGTAATCCGGTTTAGTAACAGTAATGTCGTATGTTGTTTCCGGCTTAAACTGCGACGGGCCAAAGTTGTAGTATCCCTTGGGGTCGGTTCTCGACTGAATAGAGCTGCCATCTGAACCTACCAGTTTTACGATGGCACCTTCGATAAACTGAAGTGTTTGTTCATCTTTTACCACTCCTGAGAGCGTAAATTCCAATGGTGGTTCTATAAAGTAGTATATGTCATCACCTCCACGGCCTCCTTTTCTGTTTGATGAGAAATATCCTTCCTCTTTACCGGGAATAAAGATGATTCCAAAGTCATCGGAATTGGTATTCATTGGTGATCCGATATTTTTAGGATCAGTAAATTTGCCATCTCTTTTTGTGGCAACGAATATATCGAGACCTCCCAGTCCGGGATGGCCATTGGAAGCAAAATAGAGTGTTGTGTCGTTTTTCAGGAAAGGGAAGTATTCGTCACCTTCTGTATTAATAGCCATTCCAAGGTTTACGGGGCGACTAAACTCACCGGATTTGGTTTCACGTGTGGCATACCAGAGGTCTTTTCCTCCTTTACCGCCCTTTCGTTCACTGGCAAAGATAAGCGTAAGTTCATCTTCAGAAATAGCAGGTTGACCGTTGACATCAGTGCTGTCACCGCCAAGGTTAACATGCTCAGGTTCACCAAACGACATTCCTGTTCTTTTACTCACGTAAATCTGGCAACCTCTGAATCCTGAACCATCTTCGGATGATTCTGCACAACGTGTAAAATAGAGCCTGTTGGCCTGCGCATTCATAACGGCCGTACCTTCGTTGGCATCAGTATTTATAACTTCACCTTCTTCAATAAGTACGGGCTCACTCCACTTTCCTTTCACATCTTTTTTTGTGATGAACAGGTCGCTAAAACTCAATCCTGTCCATTCATCAGTAGCTTTTCCTGTTGCCCCGTCGCGGTTTGAAGTAAATATGATACTATTGAAAACATTGTCTGCCCATGTTGGCGCAAAGTCATCTTCCCTTGAATTTATTTGTTTTTGATCTTCGATTTGGTGATTGGAGGGTGATTCGAGCCACTTTTGAGCCAGTTCACAGGATGCTTTTCCTGCCAGCGCCCTGGGATCATCCATTTTTACTTCCAGAAATTCATTATATATTTCCAGTGCCTCATCATATTTTTCATTAAATCGCAATGCATCAGCAAATCTGAGAAGGAGGATAGGGTCTTCCTTATGATAATTTCCTCTGTAGCTTCTTTTGTACTGAGCTTCTGCTCTTCTCATTTCATTGGTATAACGGTAACACTCACCGATTTTAAATGAGATATATGCTTTCTCTGATCTGTTTTTTCTGGCTTTTGAATATGCTTTCTTATACTTGTCGATAGCAACAGTGTATTTTCCTGTTTCGAAGGTTGCCTCAGCTGCTTCGAGTTGCCTGTTTTGGGCAATGGAAACCATTGGTGTTAATACTGTGATAAACAGTATAAGTGAAAGAATATGTATGCTTTTTTTCATATGAAGATCATGTTTCATCATAATAATAACTGGATAAATTATTTTTTGGTATCTGAGGGTGAATCTTTTCCGTTTATATTATCAGTAACTGATGTGATAGATGTTTTAATATTTTTTACTTCGTCTTTCAGGTGTGATGATTCTTCTTCAAATTCTTTGGTGATATCTCTGGTTACTTTTTTTGCCTCACGCATAAATTTGCCCACCTTTCTTCCTATTTCAGGGAATTTTGACGGTCCAAAAATCAGGAATGCCACCGCAGCAATAACCAGGAGTTCACTTCCACTTAAATTGAAAAACAATAATATCACAACCTCCATATAAAATATATCAACTTACAAAAATAAAAATTAACCTGAGGTAATCACTTACTTTGGATTTGAAATTATCAAATTCGGGAATAAAAAAAGAGACTGTCCTTGCGAACAGCCTCTTCATATATCTTAAAGTAAATACTACTGGTTATTGAGTTTTACTTTTTCTTTTTTCTTTTTCTCAAGTCCTTTTTGAGCTGCACTCTTATCTTTAGTAAGGTCATAAGCTACAGGAGTAGAGATGAAGATTGATGA
>PKSY01000344.1 GCA_002869405.1 Marinilabiliales bacterium | reverse complement strand
ACGGAACATATATTCATCAAACCACCGGTCGGTCATAATAAGATGACCTTTAAATCCGCTTGATTCTCCCCAGGAGTTTTCAAGTAGCCATTTTTTAATCGTTCCCCTGTCATCCAGGTCTACTGCTACCAGTGTCATTCCATGCGAAGAACCGCTCTCAAAAGTGAGGATCCGTTGCTTCTTATCCATTCCGAACTCAACACCCAAAAGGCTTTCATAGTCATAGTTGTTGATGTCGAGAGATCCGTTTTTGCGGTCGAGCTGTTTGCCCACATCGCAAGAGAAATACATGGCTTCATTATCTTTGATGCTCTCAACAGCAAATTGTTTGATAGCCTCGTTCGGAAGATTGATAAAGCGCCAGTTCATTCCTTCATAAGAGTTACGGTCATAGTCGATTTCATAAAGTGCGTTGTAGGGCCGCGACGGGTCATTCATCAGCATCACATAGTCGTTGAGATCTACGTTTACAAATTCTTTATAGAAGGAAAGGGGAGTATATGTTTTTTCTTCAGAGATATTTCCATCAGCATCTTTATACCTCCAGGTAAATTCTGTTGGTGGTTCGCCAAGTGCCAATGCAAGCATTTGATAAATTTCCTGCAGCATATTTTCTTTTTCTGCTCTGATCTGGTTAAGCTTTTTTCCATCAGCTGCCATTTCTCTGATGTAGAGGCCATTTTCACGGAGTTTTCGGCGGACAAGGCGGCTGATCATGGAAGTGTGTTCGCTTGCGTAAGTTTCAGGCATCACCTCGGAAGGCACGACGCCGTATTTTTCAGCCAGGTTAACATATCCGTTCCATACACCTCCGTCTCCGATGGGGTTTTTAAACAGCCATTCCACTTTACGGTCATCCATTGGAAGCTCACGGCTTTCGATAATACCTTCGAGAAAAAGGTTGGCTTTTTCCAGCTGATCAAAGAAGAAGTTGTAGTTCTGGCTAAAATCAAAAGAGGCAAGGTTGTATTTTTCAATCACCTTCGGGCGCATCACATTCAGTGAAGCAAAGAGCCAGCAACGGCCCGAACTTTTTTGATCTGTAATACCTTTTGATTCTACCCGGTGTGAGAAATAGGTGTCTGTTTTTCCTTCGTTTTCGAGATTCGTTGCCAGTTTGGAAATATCATTCTGAAACATTGCATTGGCAGCGGCTCTGTTTTCGGGTGTAAGCCGGTAAGAATCATTGAATTTTTTTAACATCTCAGGAGTAATGCTTCCTGCTTTTTGTGCAAAGAGGCTTCCGGAAATTAATACGGAGAGCACTGTGAATAGTAGTAAATTTCTTTTCATGGTATTGTGTTTGAGAGCAAAAGTAAGAAATATGACACATTATCGTAAACTGCACGGGGCTTTTTCTTAACAGGGCAAAAAAAATGCCCTGCATCGCATACAGGGCATTAAACAGTAATTCAAATATTTTTATTGCTGAACTTTCACAGTGATAACAATGTATCCGGGAGTTGCAAGTCCGTCACCTACCAAAAGCTCTTCAATTTTGATAAGTCCTTTTTTGCCTTCAACGGTCTCAAAACCTAAAACAACAGGAGCACCATCGTGATCGAGGTTTGTGATTTTTGACTGGTCAGATCCGGTAGCAAACTCAATAACCTGAGTATCATTATCAGCAGGGATTGCATCAAATTCCTCTACAGTTACTTCTGTTTCTTTGAAAACAGTAGCATTACGTGTTGCCCATGTAGCAACTCCGTATGTAGCATTATTGTATACCTGAGCAGCAGTTTCGTCTGAAGGAGCACAAAGAGTAGCTTTGTTGGTAGCACCATAGTAATATACGAAGTCGATTTTATCACTGTTTTCTTTAGCATCAGCAAGGTTATAAACAGTTCCGTCAAGAGATGCAAACGAGCTTCCTGTGGAGTTGTCCTGATCACCAAGAGTTACATTTTCAAATACGCTCAGCGGACCGTAAGTGATTTCTGTTGTGATATCCAGTGATACCTCAGCAGTTTCACCTTCAGCATCAGTAATGGTGAAGATAAAAGTTTCATTGCCTTCAAGAGGGAAAGCTGTAACCAGAAAATCGATCGAGTACGTGCTAACGTTGATAACAGTATCCCACGTTACGGTCTGGTCAGTCTGAAGATTTACAAAATGACGTACCATTTCAAGTTTGGTAAGCATTGCACCACTGTTTTCATTGGCGTCGGCATTGATACCAATCATGAATTCAGCAGATGCTTCAAGTGTGGCATCTGCAGAGATGTAATCTGCACCTGTTTCAAAGCTGATTGTAGGTTTTACTTCTGTGGGTTCCGGATCCTGACATCCAGTGAAAAGCATTAATGAACCTGTGATAAACACCAGAAGAATTAAGGTTAACTTTTTCATTGTCAATAAATTTAATATAATTCGTAATTTTAGTTTTAGTTCTGTTTAATAACACCAAAAGCAGTGAAATGTTGCCTGAGGTGTCATATATTTAAAAAATCTTCTTTTTTTACTGCTTCTTGTAAAGAGATTCAATAAATTTGAGGCAAATTTAACCTTCTTTTCGTTTGGAAAAGAAAGTAATTGTTAAACCCGCAAAAAAATATTGATTTGGGAACTATCGCTAACGTCGGAAACAAAGGCAAAGGCATTCGTTCAGATTGTTTTGTGAGTTTGGAACTCACTACTGGCGGAGGCCTGGAGATTGACCTTAAGAGTAAGGTTCAGGTGCTTTACGGAAAGAGTATTCTTAAACAGGTTAAGGAGATTCTGGAGTTTTTTGAAATTGAAAATGCAAAAGTGCAGATTGAAGATACCGGAGCTCTGCCATTTGTTATTGCTGCCCGCATGGAAGCAGTAATTAAAAAGGTAAAAGAGACAGATAAGGAGTATCTTTTCCCAGTGCTGGAGCAGAATAAATATGCTACAGAAAAAGACCGCCGCAGGTTCTCCCGTCTTTATCTTCCCGGAAATACACCCATGCTGTTCGTAAATGCCGGGATACATTGCCCCGATGGTATTATCCTCGATCTCGAAGATGCTGTGGCTCCCGATAAAAAGCATGAAGCCCGGTTTATCGTGAGAAATGCACTTCGTAACTGTGATTTCTATGGTGCTGAGCGAATGGTTCGTATTAATCAGGTGCCGAAAGGTCTTGAAGATCTTCGATATATTATTCCTCATAATGTGAATCTGCTGCTTGTTCCCAAATGTGAAGGTGCCGACCAGATCGATATGGTTAACGCGGAGATTGAAAAAGTTAAAAAAGAAAATAGTATTGATGCCTCAATCTGGCTGATGCCCATTATTGAAAGTACGCTTGGCGTGGAAAAAGCCTTTGAAATTGCCGGTGCCAAGAATGTTGTGGCTATGGCTGTTGGCCTTGAGGATTATACGGCAGATCTGGGAACAAGGCGCTCGGAAGAGGGACAGGAGTCCTTCTTTGCACGTTCACGGGTGGTTAACGCCTGTAAAGCTCATGGAATCCAGGCTATCGACTCCGTGTATTCCGATGTTTCAAATATGGATGGTCTGCGTGAAAATGTATTGCGCTCAAAAGCTCTCGGCTTCGATGGTATGGGTTGCATCCATCCGAGGCAAATTGGTGTCATAAACGAAAATTTCGGCCCTGATGCTGCTGAAATCGAAAAAGCCAGAAAGATTGTGATTGCCTTTGATGAAGCTACTGAAAAGGGCCTCGGTGTTGTGGCACTGGGATCAAAAATGATTGACCCGCCGGTGGTGAAACGCGCTCAGAGAACCATCAAAATGGCACTGGATATGGGATTATTAGCTAACACCTGGAAAGAAGATTACTATGAAGAAATACGATAAACTGGTAACAAATGCACTGGGACGTGTGGTGCCCACGGAAGTGAACGGTACACCCATGGAACCCTTTAAAGGCGTTGGAAAACACCGCCCAACAGGGAGAAAATTCGCTCCATCAATTCCTACTTCCATCGATTATCCCGAAGATGGGAATAAAGTGATTGGCTCTCTGGCCGAAGCACTGGAGAAATGTGGACTTAAAGACGGGATGACAATCAGTACACACCACCATCTGCGTGATGGCGACCTGATTTCCAATGAAGTATTTCATGAAGCACACAAACAGGGTGTAAAAGACCTTGTTTGGCTCCCTTCTGCATCATTCCCCTGCAATGCCGAGCTGTTGCCATATCTTGAAGACGGAACCATAAACCGTATTGAAGGCAGTATGAATGGCCCGCTGGGTAAATTTTGCTCCGAAGGAAAGATGAAAGGTACTGCAGTGCTTCGTTCTCATGGTGGACGGGTACAGGCAATTCAGGATGGTGAAGTGAAAATCGATATCGCGGTGCTGGTAGCACCTACAGCTGACGCCTTTGGAAATGCCAAGGGTACCGACGGCCCCTCGGCCTGCGGTGTGTTGGGTTACGGAGTGGTTGATCACCTCTTCGCAGAAAAAGTTATTGTCGTTACCGATAACCTCGTGGACTTCCCCTGTTACCCTATGGAATTGTATGGTAATTATGTGGATTATGTTGTGGTGGTAGATAAAATCGGTATTCCCGAGAAGATTGTCTCCGGAACAACACGAATTACCAAGAGTCCTGACCGTTTATATATCGCCGAATTAACGGCAAAAATGATGCTCGCAACAGGAATGCTGCACGACGGTTGCTTAATGCAGGCAGGTGCAGGTGGCACATCTCTGGCCATCGGTTGGTATGCGCACCAGATACTTAAGGAAAAAGGATGGAAATGCCGCCTCGGATTTGGTGGCTCCACAGGCTATATGGTGAATATGATGGAAGAAGGAGTGATGGAATACATCCTCGACGCACAGGCATTCGACCTCGACGCCATTGCTTCCATTGAGAAAAACCCGAACCATATCCAGTATCCCGTATTTAATGCGTATAATTTCCACTCGAAGGGAAACCTTACCAGCATGATGGATATTATGATTCTGGGTGCTACCGAGGTGGATGTGAACTTCAATGGTAACGTGGTGACGCACTCCGACGGACTGCTGCTGCACGGTATCGGTGGATGGCAAAACTGTCTTCATGCCAAAAACGTAATCCTTCCTGTGCCGTTGTTCCGTGACCGTATGCCGGTTATCAAGGATGAGGTGACTACCATCACAGGCCCGGGCTCCATGGTTGATGTGGTCGTTACTGAACGCGGTATTGCCGTGAATCCGAAACGTACCGACCTTATCGAAAAGATCAAAGAGGCAGGACTGCCCCTGAAGACCATCGAAGAGCTTAAGGAAGAAGCTGAAGCCATCTGTGGTGTTCCTGAAAAGCCTGAGCTCGATGATGAAATCGTTGCGGTTATCAAATGGGTTGACGGAACGATCATTGATGCGGTTCGAAAGGTGAAATCGTAAAAATATAAACCCGTTTATACGACGGTAGAGCTGCACCGCCGTGCAGCTCTTTTTTATCGAATTTTATATAGTGAATCTTTTTCTTTTAATAATAACGTTAATAATTCTTCTCCACCTTTAAAGATTGTACTGCTTCTCCATCTATAGATGCTCTTAAAATATATATACCATTATCAAGAGTATTCCCTGATTTGTCTGTCCCATTCCAAAGAAACTCATATTCTCCAATGCCTGAGTTAATTTCTGCCAATGTTAATACCTTCATTCCGTTTAAGGAATATATTTCAAGTGATAGCTTTCCTGGTTGCGAAACAGTACATGTTATGCGTGTATGATAATGAAAAGGATTAGGATATGCTTTACAGTGAAATTCAGCAGACTGGAAATTATCTGAAATTCCAGGAGTCGTTCCGACCCATTCATAAGCACCCATATCAGGGGCATCACCAAAAATACGTGGGTATCCCAGGATATCTTTATCGGGTAGCTCAACTCCAAAAGGTAACGCTTCGGTGCCTGCATCGATACAAGGAGAGTAGTGTCGTAGATAGTATGGGTAGTCTCCTGTATCCATCCAATTTGGGTTAGCGAAAATATTATTGTCCCCATACACCAGAGTACAGCTATCATTTT
>PKSY01000222.1 GCA_002869405.1 Marinilabiliales bacterium | reverse complement strand
TGAAGTGAGTGGTTTGGTTGTTTTTTGGCCGGAGTTACCCTTTGAAAGGGTGGAATTGAAATCGGCCGATCTCGCCCTCACACCCATACCTCATCAAAACCAAACCACAAAACACACCTCCCCCAGCCAACCCATTTCCCATGAGCCACATTATCTTATTCAATAAGGCACCTGTTGCTTTATACAAAAAACATGTTTTTGTTACCCATCTCAAAGGGTAAATCAATATAAAAAATATCTTTATCTTTTTCCGGAAATGACATCTGCACATAAAGTAATTCCAAAACGCCATAAATATCCAAAGGCCTGCGCAATACCCACCTTTCCGTATGCACCCGCAATTCTATATGCTTCCATCATAACCTGAAACTGTTTCCTGTTGGAAACACCGTAAGGATCTACTCTGCAAATATCAATATCCATCCTTTTAAGCTTGACCTTATTTCTGACATTCCGAAGTAACATCTCATAATCCGAAGCCAGTTGATAATTCATATTATAGAATAGTTCTGACTTTAATCTTCCCGAATACCATAATGCCTGGTGGCAAAATGGCATCCCATAACACAAATTCGGACTCTCAGGAGCCTCTTTTCTTTTGTAACGGGTTTTATATTGATAAATGGTATTGCCATAAAGAATCCCAATATCGCTGTTCTCGTTTAGTATCTCAGGAATTTTATCACTCCAAAGCATCTCATCTCCTGCATTAAGAAACAGTATCCTCTCCCCTTTTGCAAGCATCAAGCCCTTATTCATAGCATCATATGGGCCATTATCAGCCTCACTGATTATTTTTACCGCAAAAGGGCACACTGATGCAATCTGTTCTACCGCCTCACGAAATGGTGTCCCATCAACAACAATCCACTCAAGGTCAACTCCAGAAGCCAACATTATCGAATCCCGGGTTTTTACAAGCCCGCGAAAATCATCCTTAACAACCGAAATAATTGAAATCAGCAACATTTACAATAAGAATTATTGATTCTCAAAGGTAGTGATTCGAAGCAGAATGTCAATCTCTAATGAGAAAGGTATACCTTTGCAACATGAACATGAAACCTGAATTACTGCTTCCGGCCGGAAATGTCGAAGCCTTTTATGCCGCTGTATCGGGAGGAGCCAATGCCATTTATCTTGGACTAAAGGCTTTTAATGCGCGTGCCAGAGCAATGAACTTCAGCAACCACCAGCTACCTTTGTTATTAAAGGAAGCACACAAAAAAGATGTAAAAATTTATGTTACGCTCAACACGGTAATTAAAAACAGCGAACTAAATGAGCTGATTCAACAGATACATCTTTTAAATGAACTCCATCCCGATGCAGTTATTATTCAGGATTGGGGAGTCTCCTATATTATTAAAAAATATTTCCCAAAACTCACCATACATGCAAGTACACAGATGGGGCATCATAATAGTGCAGGTGCAAGTCATGCCGGAAAATCCGGATTTGAGAGGGTAATCCTTGCAAGGGAGCTTACAATGAAAGAGCTGCAGTTGACAGCACAAAACACATCTACACCATTGGAAATCTTTGTCCATGGAGCGCTTTGCTACAGCTTTTCAGGAATGTGTCTCTTTTCAAGCTATATGGGAGGTGCGGGAGCAAATCGTGGACTATGCACTCAGCCATGTCGACGTATGTATGATGACCGGGGCGACAAAGCATACTATTTCAGCCTCAAAGATAATCAGCAGGCATCGCACATCCATGAGATTGCCAAATATGGAATTGCCTCATTGAAAATCGAAGGTCGAATGAAATCCGCGTCTTATGTGAACCGTGTGGCAAAAGCATATCGCATGGCACTGGATAATCCTGAAAACTTAAATACCAGCCTGTCAATACTAAAAGATGATCTTGGCAGGGATAAAACCGGATATTTCCTCGACGGAAAAGTTAACGATGCGATTACGCATTACCCTAATACAGGAAAACTAATCGGTAAAGTAATTAATAGTGATAATTCAACTATAACCATTGAAGCTGATAGCCTGCCTGAAACAGGTTCCCGACTATTTATCCGGGTTAAAAACCGCGATGAACAATATGCCATAAAAGTTCGTGATGAAGACAGGCGTAAAGGTAAAAACCTTATCATCAGATTTGATAAACAGGTATCAAAAGGCTCGGAAGTGTTTCTAGCATCAACAAAGGCAGAAAAATTCCCTTCCAAACTTCCGGATGAATACGTAAAGCTACCTGCCCCTCTACCCAGAAAAAAAGAGCAGGAAATCATCAGGGACATCCAAAATACTAAAATACATAAACAAAACCGGGAAACAGTCTTTTTGCGAATCAACGACCTTTCCTGGCTTAGAAAAATCAGGCTTGAATATATAGATGGTCTCATCTTAAACCTCCCGTCAAATGAATGGAACGAGTTTAATCCGGATGCAGGATTCCTTAAGGATAACAGCAGTAAAATATGGATCGAACTCCCAAAATTCATTTCAGAAATTAACGCAGAGAAAACCAGATTTTTTTGCAAAAACCTCTGCTCAAAAGGCTACCGAAATTTCTACCTCAGTCAACTTTCACAAAAAGAATACCTGCCGAAGGAAGCTATTTTTGCCACCAATGAGAATGTTTACGTATATAATGATGCTGCAGCAAAAATGATTGAAAATCAGGGTGCCCGTTTCTGGACTTCACCTCATGAAAATGAAATGGAAAATTTATTGGCCGGAAAGCATCGTAATGCCCTTATACCTATGTATTACTATCCGGAATTGTTTTACTCCAGGATGCCGGTAGACATTAAGCAGGATTCAGAAGAGGTATTTACAGATTCTACCGGTGCAAAATTCAGAAAAAGAGTTCATGACGGTATAACTATCGTAATCCCTGAAATACCTGTGGCACTGTTTCAGTACAAACAAAAACTGGCAAAACAGGGATTTAACAATTTCCTGATAGACCTCTGCTGGCAAAACCCATCTTCAAATACACTAAAAAAGTTAATGTTAAGATTAAAAAACGGACAACAGGTTCAACCGTCAAATACGTTTAATTTTAAGAAAGGGTTGAAATAGGGCTACTCCGGAATTGAACACATAACGATATCAGAATCCGAAGCATCATAGAATCTGAAAGCAACTTTTTCACCGTTCTCCGCAAGAGTGGCATTCATTAACTCCTCAGCTGAAGCTACATTCTTTGGCGGATAATATTTTTTAACCTCCTGAGTACTGATATCATAAACATGAAGCAGATTCTGATTCACCCAACCTACTTTATTGTTGCTGCTTATGCTTGCATATCTGCCGTTACCGACGAGAACAGGATTTTCAAGTAAAGTTGAAGATAGATAAATATTGGAGGATCCGTCTACCCAGACATATTTTTGACCATCGGGAGCCAATACAGCTTCTATTGCAGTAGGAAGACTAAAAACTATCGGTTCCTCATCCCTGAAATTAAGGTAATAGAAACCGGTATCATCATAACCGATAATATAAACAAAACCATCGGCAGATACTGAGAAAAAATCTGCCTGGCGCCCCTCGTATTCATCAAAACCAACCAGATTACCATTAAAGGAGAGTAACTCTTCCGGTTCGGGATCTCCAAGTTCCATCCCGGGGTCAGCCCGCATAATATAATGCAGCACACTGTCAGGAGCAATCTCCCTCGCCTGCTGGTAATAAACCTGATTGAGAATATCCAGATCAACAGCATATGCACCAATTGCGGCACCCTCACCTGAAGACATCTGAACTAAGTGGTCGACATATGACAATGGACGTTTGTAAATATGATATGCAGCACCTGAAACAGACTCACCTGTATAATATACTGCACTCAAATCATTGGCAATGGCCAGCTTTCTGCTGAATACCACAACATCCTCATCTGTAAATCGATAGTCTACAATCAGGTAAGGATATAAATCCTCTTCAGGCTCTTCAGGATGTTCACAGGAACCAAAAAACACCACAATTAGCAATAACCAGAATATATTTCGTTTCATTAAACTCTTTTTTGTAAAAATAACACTGTTTTCCCATTTCAACGAGAAAAAAGAGAAATATGATGCAAAAAACCTATTTTTGTAAAAAATTAAACTATTCAACTATGAAAAAACAACTAGCCCTCATTGTTGTGGTTCTACTCACCACATTCAGCAGCTTTGGACAGATCGTTTCAAAGAACAATCATTTCGCATCAGCATTTATCGGCCTTGGTGGAAATGCTTATGATGTCCTGTATTACAACTTGCTTGTACCACCTGTAGGTGTACAATATGAAGTTATTGTTACAGATAAAGTAGGAATCGGTCATGTGGGAGTAAGTGGTATTGCATCTTATGCGGCAAGAACTTATGGAAGTTTGCTATACAACAGCCTTTATCATTATTTTACCGTTGGTGCACGTGGTGCTTATCATTTTGATCTTACAGAATTTTTCGATGATCCGATTTTTTCGAAACTGGATCCATATGCAGGATTAATGCTTGGAATGAATTTCAGGATGGAGACCTCTCCCGATGACTTCTATACTACAGCGCCCAACAGGGTTATCCCTATTGCCGACCTTATTGTCGGTGGAAGATATTTCTTCTCAGATAATCTTGCGGTGATGGCCGAACTTGGTTTTAACGTTACTTTCCTTAATGTTGGAGTAACCATGAAATTGAATAAATAGCATTTCTATTATACGCAAAAAGAGCTGCCTCGACCGGGCAGCTCTTTTTGTTTATATTAGAAACCTTTAACAAGATCGCTCTATTGGTTTTTTCTTTCATTATCCAAACGATCCTTATCGGGTGACTCAGAAGGAGGTTCAGCAATGCTGTCTCTCATTCGGGTATCTGCCTGGATATTCTGAAACTTGTAATAATCCATGATACCAAGATTTCCGGTTCTAAAAGCATCAGAAATAGCAATAGGAATCTGAGCCTCAGCTTCAATTACCTTGGCACGGGCTTCCTGAGCCTTGGCCTTCATCTCTTGTTCATTAGCCACAGCCATTGCACGGCGCTCTTCGGCCTTAGCCTGAGCAATATTTTTATCGGCATTAGCCTGATCCATCTGAAGGACGGCACCAATGTTTTTACCAATATCTATATCGGCAATATCAATGGAAAGAATTTCAAAGGCGGTTCCTGAATCAAGGCCTTTATCCAGTACTACTTTAGAAATAGAATCAGGGTTCTCAAGAACTGCTTTATGTGAACCTGCAGAGCCAATGGAAGATACAACACCCTCGCCAACACGGGCAAGCACAGTTTCTTCACCGGCACCCCCCACAAGCTGGCGGATATTTGCCCGAACAGTAACACGGGCACGGGCAATCAACTGAATACCATCCTTGGCAACAGCAGTAACCGGCGGCGTATCAATAACTTTAGGG
Source organism: Marinilabiliales bacterium (assembly GCA_002869405.1). Classification (GTDB taxonomy): domain Bacteria; phylum Bacteroidota; class Bacteroidia; order Bacteroidales; family BM520; genus BM520. The sequence goes on along the minus strand of PKSY01000222.1, from coordinate 655 downwards.
TTTACAGACATCTGTACTGCCTCAAAAACATCTCGTCCTGCAAGGTCAATAGCAGTGGCTGTATTAAAATCCAGCGACATGTTTGCTTTATCAGCAGAAATCAGTGCATTAACAACGCCCTGAACATTACCACCTGCAAGGTAGTGGGCCTCAAGATCATTTCTGTTAAGGCTTAAACCGGCCTTGGTACTTGAGATAAGACTTTGCACAATAACTTTTGGCGGCACTTTACGCCAGCGCATGAAAATCAGTTGAAGTAATGAAATACGAACACCACTTAAGAGTGCCGTAAACCATAACCCCACCGGAATAAAATAAAATAGCAGCCATAGCAGGAATATCGCAGCTATTGCGATACCCACAACCCAACCCACATTCAGGGTTTCGATTTGCTGCAGTAAAATAGTCAACATTGGAGACATAATACTACGGTTTTATAGGTTTTACATATATTGTATTGAATTCGATTTTTATCACTTCGACAGGCGTATTCTGGTCCAGAAAATCACCCTGAGTCTTTACCTCGTAGTAATTCCCGTTTATCTCAGCCTTCCCCATGGGAGCCAAACGACCAACGGGAACGCCATTATCCCCGACCTTAACAGCCTGTTCATCGATTACATTAACTTTGCCACTAATACTGTTATTCAGGCTT
>PKSY01000279.1 GCA_002869405.1 Marinilabiliales bacterium | reverse complement strand
TCTATCATTTTTAAATATCTAATAATCAAATATTTGCTATTTGTGTGTTTATATGCTTGTTTTTATATATAAAAAATGACTTTGTTAGCATCGTTTTTGCCTGACTTACAATATTTTATTATATATTTATAAGCTACAAATCAAAACCTACTGAACTATGGAAGATTCGAAAAGCGATTTTCACATTAGCTTTTTTAAACCCACTACCGAGTATGCCCGAAAAAACCGCAACATGGTTATTTGGCTGGTATGTGTATGGGCAGTTGCCATTTTTGGTTTTCAAATTGCCCTCTATATTCTGGAGAAACCAACACCTGAGGACTCATTTTTGAAATATGATGCCACATGGTCGCAGGTGAAAAGTGGTGAGGCTACTGTATCTGAGATGCAGGATTTTTCCTATGCAGCGCTCTCTGTTTTAGGAAAAGTTTTTATTCAGCCACAACACAAAACAGCACTTGATAACGCGCTTTCATGGAGTGTGTTTCAGATTGCTGACTCCTCGCAGCAAGCAATGATTATGGCTGAAATTGTAAACTTCGAAACGCTGGCTGCCAATATTACCGATATCAGGGATGAAGCATATCAGCAATCGAAGTTAAAGTTGATTGCAATGGTTTCCCCAATCCTCGGACTATCTGAAACAGATGTCAGGACGAAAATCCTGCCTTTGGAGCTGGTCTCAGCATCCGTTAATAGCTTGTCGGATGAAGATATTGTTCTTATTGAGGAGGCTATGCCACTTTATCTGATTCATAATCAGTCTGTACTTACCGATACAAAATTTCTCGGATTTCCTTTTCATTATTTCTATACCGCAGTATTTCTTTTAATTCTTTTTGTGGTGCTCTGCCTGATATATTGTGTGCGCACAGATAAAATTAATACCAGATTGAATATTGTCGATTAACCAAATCATGTAAAAAATCAGAGATATGAAAAAAATACTACTACCTGTAATATTATTCTTTGTCCCGGCTTTCTCATTTGCTGCGACAGCCGCCACCACTCTTGAGGGTGGATTTAAGGTGGGACCCGCGATAATTCTTATTACTATTCTGACACTGTTTGTATTGGTAGGGCTTTCGTTCCGCGCCAAAGACACAAACGACTATTATGCTGCCGGTCGCGGGATTTCACGCGTCGGTTCCGGTATGGCCATTGCCTCCAACTGGATGAGTGCTGCTTCTTTTCTTGGAATGGCAGCCCTGATGTATGGCTCCGGATATCATGGCCTGGCCTATGTTGTTGGCTGGACCGGTGGATATGTGCTGCTGCTTATTCTTATGGCCGGACAAATCCGTAAATACGGAAAATATACTGCTGCCGATTTTATTGGCGACCGTTATTATTCACAAACCCTCCGTGCTGTGGGAGCGATAATCGCAATCCTGATCTCTATATCTTATTGCGTGGGTCAGTTTGGCGGTATCGGATTGATGTTTAAATGGATTTTAGGCATCCCGTATGTCTGGTCTGTCATTATCGGGGGGTCAGTAGTGCTGGCCTATACCCTTATTTCCGGTATGCTCGGTGTGACAAAAAACATGCAGATTCAATATGTAATCATTATCATCTCTTTTATCATTCCATTGTTTATTTTAACCTATAAGTTTGATTACTTCTGGTTGCTGCCTCAAATAGGATACGGCTCGGTAGTTTCCGATGCAGTACATGGAATACCGCTGGCGGAAACCGGTCAGTTGCTGAACTCCTTCGGACATGAATTTGCCATGGTTCCGGCTCCGGAATTTGCCATGCCCTGGGATCCGGCAACAGGAAAGACCTTTTTTCAGTGGATTGCCATTGCTTTCTCTCTGATGGTTGGTACTGCAGGATTACCACACGTAATCCAGCGATTTTATGTGGTTCCAAAGGCACGTGACGCACGCTGGTCAGTGGTTTGGGGTCTGTTTTTCATTTGTATCCTGTACTGGAGTGCACCTGCATATACTGCATTTGGAAAAATTCTCTCCGCAAATCCGGAAGTAGGAAAACTCGCAAAAGATGCCATTGTGGTATATACTGCTCAGCTTGGTAATGTTCATCCTCTGATTGTTGGACTGCTGGCTGCAGGAGGTGTTTCAGCAGCATTTTCAACCGTTTCAGGATTGCTGGTAGCAGGATCTTCTGCTTTTGCGCACGATTTGTACGTGAAGGTGATAAATCCCAAAGCTCCACCAAAGAAGCAGCTTTTGTTTGCCCGTCTTGCAACTGTTCTTATGGCCATTATCGTAACTTTGATTGCACTGCTTAAGCTTGCACTTATTGGTCAGCTTGTTGCTGTGGCATTCTCTCTCGCCGGATGTACAATCTTCCCGCTGTTCCTGCTTGGAATATGGTGGAGTGGCTCCAACCGTCAGGGAGCAATCGCCGGTTTGATAACAGGTGGTCTGGTTTCACTGATTGCAATAACATACTTTATTGCCGGAAAACAAGGTGTTACATTGCCGTTCCACTCTTTCATAAGCTATTGGCTTGAGGCATGGTATTTCGCATGGATTGGCGCGCCACTGGCTATTCTCGCCAATATTATCGTATCTAAACTTACTAAAAAAACACCCCTTGAAATCCGTAAATTCTTAATTGAAAAAGTACATGCCTGATGGCTTTTCTAAAAGATAAAAAAACAAGAACGCTTATTATAATTATGAGCGTTCTTGTTGCTATTGCACTGATGATTTCCCGTTCGTATTACCGATCGGTAAATAATTCATTCGACCCCAGGGTAGTGCCGGCAAGAGAACTCTATACAGAGTATAATAACCTTGCTGTTCTAAACGAATTCGAGGAAATTTTTCAACTTCTCGATTCAATCGAAAATTATTACAATCAATATCCGCATTATGCTGATTCGTATGAAACGGGAGTTGTTTTTAATAACCGAGCCGCAGCATATCTTACCATGGCAATTCATAAAGACAGCATGGTCATAAGGTCAAAATATTTCGATGCGATGTCAAAGGACACATTGTTTCATTTGGCTGAAGATGCGGTGAAGTCTGCTATCACTATCTATGAGAACTGGATGACGCTGTATCAGGGAAAAAGTGAAGACCAGCTTGATGAAATCCTCAATCGTAATTTCTTTATTGGATTGGAATCTTACACTGAAGAGGAGAAAGAGGTTTTTAAAAACCGGCGTATTGAGGAGATTCAGACCGCTCAGCTCGAAACTCCAAGGCGGTTATCTGTAAGCTATTCAAATCTTGGTCTCATTTACCGCAATTACCAGGAGTATGAGATGGCGCTTGAGAATTATAAAAAGGCCATAGATTTGTGGGATCAGAATATGGATGCCAGAAATAATGTAAACCTGTTGTTGGGACGCCCCAAAGAAAAACGTAATCTAATACAGAAGATGTTTCCTCCTCAGAAGGAGAAATAATTATGTGTTTTAATTTAAACCGATATATTATGAAAAAAGTATTACTTGTTGTGATGGCTTTTCTGTGTGTAGCAACTGCATTTAGCCAGGAAGAAAAGAAGGACAAAAAATTTGGCATCTCTTTTTCAGGATTTGTTAAGAATGATTTTTTTCTTGATACACGGCAAACTGTTACTGCCAGAGAGGGTCATTTCCTGCTTTGGCCTGCTGCTCCGTCACTTGATGAAATGGGGAATGATATAAATGCCAGGTCAAGCCTGAATATGTTGGCCATACAGTCGAGGCTTAGCGGGAAAATTACCGGTCCTGATGCCTTTGGTGCCAAAACATCGGGTGTTATTGAAGGCGATTTCTTTGCCCAGGCCAACGACAATATTAACCTTCTCAGGATGCGTCATGCATTTGTAAAGCTTGCTTGGGAGAATACCGAGCTTCTCACCGGACAGACCTGGAACCCCATGTTCGTAACAGGATGTTTTCCGGGAACTGTATCTTTCAATACCGGGACTCCGATACAGTCGTTTGCCAGAAATCCACAGATTAGGTTAACACAGCGTTTTGGGAACCTGAAAGTTATGGTTGCCATGCTTGCCCAACGCGATTTTACTTCCCGTGGCGCTGCCGGTGTAACCTCCGACTATCTGCGAAATTCCGCAATTCCCGATCTCCACTTCCAGCTTCAGTATTCAAAAAATAATGCTGACGCAGGAACAGGTTTTTTTGCCGCGGCAGGAGTCGCATATAAGACTATTGTTCCAAGGTTATCCAGTGTTATGACAATCTCTCCCGAAACAACAGAGGTGGTGATTAATATGGCTGATTCATCAGCAACTATTGTGACAACGCCTGCTGTTAAAAAATCCTATAAAGTGGATGAAACTGTTTCAGGGTTGTCATTTTATATCTGTAATAACATCAAGCTTAAGCCTTTGACCATCAAGTGGCAGTATCGTTATGGTGAGAATATTCCTGATGTGCTTTCTGTCAGTGGTTTCGCTGTAAAAGATGTGATCAATGAGGTTACCGGTGAACTAAGTTATACTCCGCTTGTAAACTCTACTGTCTGGGCTGATATTCATACCAACGGAAAGAAATTTCAGGCCGGGGTTTTTGCCGGTATGCTGATGAATATGGGCACTAAGGAGGCCATGTCTGATGTCACAAACAGTGTTTACGGACTTGGAACGAATATTAAAACCCTTGTAAGGGTTTCCCCAAGGGTTATCTTTAATTCAGGAAAATTCAGAGCAGCGATGGAACTGGAATACACTGCGGCAAGTTATGGTGACAGTGGGACTTATGATGTTAACTATGTGCCGGCCACAACCACGGATGTTTCCAACATTAGGGTGCTTTTGAGTACCTATTATTTCTTCTAGGAACATAAAAACCTTGTAAATGAAACTCGCGATTATCTCCGATATCCATGAGGATGTGGTAAACCTGAAACTGGCATTGCAGAAAATTGAAAAGCTGCAATGCGGGAAGATTGTTTGTCTTGGAGATATTTCCGGGTTTAGTGTGCCTCATTACCGTTACTTTGATACCCGTGATGCGCATGAGTGTTTGCGGATTATCAGGGAGAATTGTGAATTTATCGTTCCCGGTAACCACGACCTTCAGGCGGCAAAAATAATCCCACAGAATATTAAGGGATTTGAATATCCCGATGACTGGTATGATCTTGATTATCGTCAGCGGAAGGAGATTGCAAATGGCAAAGTATGGTTGTATGATCACGATGAGCTGGATCCTCTGTACACCAGTGAAGATATCAGGTATCTGGCAGGACTTCCGGAGACAGAGATTATCAGGATTAAGGAGAGAAATATTCTTTTTTCCCATTATGTATATCCTAACCTCAGTGGATCTTTGGCTCAGTTTTACCATGAACATACTGAATTTCAGGCGCACTTTCGCTTTATGTCGGAGTTTAAAGCTGACGTCAGTTTCACCGGCCATGCACACCCCGGAGGCTTGTTTCTGGTTTCCGAAAATAAGGTCAGGGTAAAGGGTTTTCGGGAAAAATATTTCCTTAACGGACCAACAATAATCTCTGTTCCGGCCATTGCAGGAAACAGAATTAGAAATGGATTTTGTATATTTGATACAGATGAAGGCTGGGTAAAAGCAGTAAGAGTGTAAAAAACTAACCGCATCAGAGAAATGGCAACAGATAGCATTTATAAATTTTATCTACGGATTGTTCTGCCCTCGGTTTTGGCAATGGCACTGTTTATTGTTTCCATTTTTGCCATCATCATCCCCAGGCTTGAGCGCATAATGCTTGAAAACAAAAAGGAGATGATAAGCCAGCTTACCAATGCGGCATGGAGCATTATGGATGAATATCAGCTCAAGTACGAAAAGGACAGTATTCCCCTTGAAGAGGCACAGGTGCAGGCAGCAGCGGCAATTGAGCTTATGCGCTATGGTACTGAAAGGAAGGACTATTTCTGGATTATCGATATGCGCCCCTTTATGGTGATGCATCCTTATCGCCCTGAATTGAATGGTACTGACCTTAGTAAATACCAGGATCCGGAGGGCAGCTTTCTCTTTATGGAGGCTGTTGAAACAGTGAAGGAGAATAATGAGGGCTTCATTAATTATATCTGGCAATGGAAAGATGACTCCACCCGA
>PKSY01000249.1 GCA_002869405.1 Marinilabiliales bacterium | reverse complement strand
TTTCTATCCAATGTGGGTGAAAGCAATTATATGCTCCTTTCAGAATCGATTATATATCCGAATCCGGGAGCTGACCGTCTTAATATCGAAACAACATCCGGGAATACCCTTTTCAGATTGTACGACTCTTCAGGGAAGCTTGTGATTGAAAAACGAATTCAGGATAAAAAATCGGAATTTAATGTGTCGGAATTAGCGCCAGGCATCTATTTATACCAAACGCTGGTGAATGATAAAGCGGTATCTTCCGGGAAGTGGGTGAAAAGATAGGTACCTAACTAAAATTTTTCAAAATCCTATCCCGATCCTCATTCTCCTTCATGGATTTATGATATAATTCGACAAGTACAATCCTGTCTTCATCTGCAAAATAGGCGTAAACCAACCGGAAACCGGAATTCACTCCTTTGCCCTTGAATGATTTGCTTGCGATCTTTCTGACTTTTATCACACAAGTATCAATTCCCAGATTATTAATCTGATAACTAAAAGGCGGACTTACTTCCGGCCTAACAGTAAGCACCTTCCTCAATACATCAACATCCAGAGGTAATGACTTATACTTCTTCGAAAGTCTCTTCAGGTCACGACGAAACTCATCAAGTTCATTTATAATCATACCTAAACATTCTCCTCTTCATAATTGCGTGCAGAGAATGGTGCTTCCCGGTAAAAGGCGAGTTCATAGTCAATAACTTCCCCATTCTGAGAGGCCATCCAGGGTATGTCCTTGTGTGAGTATTCACTAATGGCGGTTGCGGACCAATCAGAAAACTGCTCTATGACCTTATCCAAAACATCTGTTTCGCTGGCTTTTAAGAGTTGTAAATTTGGTTTAACTAATGGGATAAATCTTGTTTGAGGATATCCATGAAAAGTGGTTTTAAATCGTTCGATCTTTTTCGCATCAATCATTTCATTCACAACAGTCTCTATATTTTGAGGCACAGGTCCGTAGTTCATCTTTCGATAGGTGGCACCGGAGAGATGTTCTTCATAAATTTCGTAATAGTTAAAATCTGAAAAGTAGAGAAGCTTATAGAGTACGGTCTCTCCCACATTGGGTTTCCCTGCACACTTCTCCAGTAAATATAATAACACCTCTTTAATCTTTACGGGATTCATTGAAGGGTATGAAATCCTCTCTTCCTCAATAATAAAATGAGCCGGATTCTCTATTACGTATCTCTTTGGATGAAACTCATCAGCCAATAATTTATCATATGAAACAGATAAGACTTCGGAAATTTTCCTCAATTCCAAAACGGAGATATTCCTCTTTCCCAATTCAATTTGTGTTAGTGAAGAGCGTGAAATACTTATTAATTTGGAAAGCTCACCTTGAGAAAGGTCTTTCTCTTTTCTCAATTTCGAAATGCGTCTGCCTATTTCCTGAAGTGTTAACTCTTTCATGATTAATGCTATTTAGATACAAAGATATGAAATGTTTTAATAATAAACATAGTGCTGTTTTAATTTACAACATCCATCAACGCATCCTAGTTCTGAATTAACACCTTGGAGAACGAAGTATTACCGTCATCAAGGTGTATAGCAAGCAGATAGATTCCGGACTGAAGACCTGAGACATTCAATGTAGTGGAATTTTGTGAAGGTGATGCATACAAAACCATTTGTCCGGAAATGGTTTTTATTACAATTTCATCCATCTTATTTTTACAAGTAAGATTAATATACTCTTTTGCAGGAACGGGATAGATTTTTACTTCAATAGTTTTAAAATTATCAAATCCCACATTATAAACCACTTCAACTTCTGTGGGAGATTCCACAATGCTAACCCATTCCACCGCGCTGTTGGATTCATTCACAGGTATATATGCCTGCCGGCTGGTTTTCCCTGAGCATTCGGGGTAGAGGAAATAATCCCCGAAAGGGATATCCTGAAAACTAAAACTTCCATCAGGCTCCGGGAAACAATAATCCATCACACTCCCACTCTGGTTAAGCAAAAACAACATAAGTGTACTCTCAGGACTAAAATCCTTTACAATGCCTGAGACAAATGCATCGCCCAAAAACATCTCACTGTTATTTTCAAGTGCAATGTTTTTTGTTGTGTTACCTGATACAGATAATGTTTCGCTATCACCCCAGTAAGTCGTATTTCCTGAGTATGTAGGAAAATATACAGGCACATGCGGAATTCCCGGATCAATATCGGGCTTTGCAAGCAAAAAATATTCATTGAAGGGAACAGCAGAAAAACTATACTTGCCCGTGGAGTCGAGCTCAGTGGCATTTAAAACCTCATCAGGATTGGCAACATCAAATAGAAACACCTCTCCCTTTGGAATCGGTGTTGTTCCGGCATAAACAACCCCTGAAATCACAACCTCATCACCCACATTAATGATAGTTTCATAGCTGTCGAAGCAATTATTATCGGCGCTGATAAAGAGCTCAACCATATATAGTCCCGGCTCCGGATACGTGTACACAGGGTTTGGAAGAAAAGAGGTTGTCCCGTCACCAAAGCTCCAGAAAAACTCATATACCGGGCCCGAGCAAAGCTCTGTAAAGGAGACCTCCAGGCCTTCAATGTTATATTCGAAATAGGCCTCACAGGGTTCATCATCGGTACAGACCAAAAAGTCGAAGTTTGTGGTATCGCTCAGTATAGTAATGAAAAAATTCTGCTGTGTCCATTGACCGTTACAGAAATTCCATGCCTGCAGGTGCACCTCATCATTAATATCAAGGTTATTGGAGTAAAAACGATAGCGTCCGTCCTGGCCGGTCATACTTCCACCTGCCGGACCTTCTCCAATGATAGTGAAATAAATTTCCACACCTGCAACCGGAAGACCTGATTCCTCACCGGTAACAATGCCGGTAATCTGTCGCTGTGCAAATAGGTTTATCCCTGAAAACATTAGCAAAAAAGCCAATAACAGATATCCCGGTATTTTTGATAAACGATGTATTGAGTGCTTTTTCATAATCAGTAATTGGATAAAATTTGATAACGGAAACCAATGCCAACCGACAGTTCATTATAAGTAAGCCGATATTGAGCGCCATCAAGCAAATTGTTAAGAGAGGTGCCGTACCCTGCGGTCAGGTATATCATCGATAGTGATGAGAGGCGATAATGTACTGCTACGCCAACCCGCCCTTTAAAATGCAATCGTACCGCCTCCGATACCCCACCAGCAATTATATTCCCGGTTTCGGGGGAATAAACCGGACCGGAGTGTTGCATATAAAATGCGGCTGATATGCCACCGTAAACGGAAGCTTCCCAGTTATTATGATCTAAAAATGTATACGATAAACCAACGGGGATTTCAAGAAACAAAAATGAAGTGGATCCACTGATCTGACGCTTCGAGAGAGAGGTATCAATTTTCTGTGTCTGAAGTGAATCATCCACCATCACCGTTGAAGTTTCCACAAAAGGTATCCAGACCGTATCGCCCTGTAACAGTGCATCCATATCGAGAAACCATGTGGTATCGTAAACCGTTTCTTCGCGCTGAAAGAAATTCCAGGGAAAAGTAGTATCTATAACAAGCACATTTTCATCAAAGATGGTATTAATGTTCAGTTTTGAGATTCCTGCACCTGCAGAGAGCTGCATCCGCCCGAAAGTATGGTGATAAGAAAGCGTCTGTCGCCACGAAGGAGCAGCAGAAAGCCTGTTTCTCAGCGTATCAGTGAAAGGGATCACACCCTCTTTAATATTTATAGAAGGGATATAACCTTCAAAGTGAAGATCAAAAGCACTTTTACTTCTGAGGTTGTAGCCAAAGGGTACCGGATTATTGCCCTTTTCATTATCCAGAGAGTACCAACGGTCGGGGTGGCGGTTTTTTTTCTTTGTTTTCACTGCATGAGATGTCTCTTCGGGTTGCTCAAAAGCATACCGCTCCAACAACTCCTCATTCCGAAACAAACTGCTGTCAACGTGAATAATAACAAAGGAATCAGGAATACCAATTACCGGCATCTGATATAGCATTACCGTATCGAAAACATATACCGTTTCCTGAACTTCCACATACTCATAAATGGTATCATAAGTATAAATAGTATCATAAACGATCACATTTACGGTATCAGGTGTGAAATTAAAATCCGGGATTATATGAATATTGCCGGCAACAGAAAACGCCGGCAAACATAGCATCAGAAATTTCATCAATCGATTTCTCATCTTCAAAAAGCATCAAAAAGAGAAATAAAGATAACCAATATTATGGTTGGTATCTGTCAGCGGGCATTATTTCGATCACTAACGAATAAAAACTGTATCCTTAGTGTGTATGGTATCTCTGACGATGGTTTGTTTTTTAACACGGATAACCCTTTTCACAGGAACCCGCACGGTATCTGCAATAACAGTATTGTCGGTGTTTCTATCATCAGAGGTGGGAGTTACTGAATTTTCCGGTTCATCAATCCGGGAGTCAGCGTTTGGGTTTTCAGGAATTGAATCTGCGGGAAGGACGAAAGTGTTTTTATTGACGGGAGTATTTTCGGGAGCAGAAGCATTAATCTCCTGTGTATTTTGATCCTGAGCGTTAAAATGTTTTTCCAACAGAAGTGCGCCGGAAGTAATGGCTGCTGCTGTAGCGATAGTTACGATAACTTTGGTTGACACAGAAGCACCTGTTGCTACAGCTGCAGATTGTGTGGCAGTGCTGCCCGACGACAGCGACTGCTGCAGTGCTTCCCACCCTTCCGTAGTGGGGACAGAAAGCTCCGCAAGGGCCTCCTGTGCCAGCACATCAATATGATTCAGTCCTAATCCCATACCTGAAAAGATTGCTACGATTGCTCGCTTTTTATTCTCTTTGTTTTTTTTCTGTTCCACAGCTTTATGATAGAGTGCTTTTTGAATTTGTTTTCTTGCGTAGAAGAGCTGACTTTTGGATGTTCCTACGGAGATGCCAAGTGTTTTGGCAATTTCGCGGTGTTTCATCTGCTCCAGGGCGTAGAGATTAAATACGACCCTGAATCCTTCCGGCAGGTTTTTCACCTGTTCCAGAATCTCCTCTTTGGTGAACTCGGCCTGTTGCACAATCTGTATTGCCGTTTCCGACAGTGCTTCATCCTGCTTGTCGTCTGTGATCTGCCACTCCACCTCTTCAAACGGCACGCGGCCTGTCTCTTTGGTTTTGTTGCGCAGGTGCATCAGCGCGGTATTCACCATTATCCTTTGTAACCAGCCTTCAAAAGAACCTTTGTTTTTAAATTGTTTTATTTTCTCAAATGCCGTAACAAATCCGTCGTGCATCAGATCTTCTGCTTCGGAACGATTTCCGGCATAGCGCAGGCATACTCCCAGCATTTTTCCTGCATAACGCTCATATACAATGCGTTGTGCTTCACTGTCGGCCTGTTTGCAACGATCTGTCAGCTGCGACTCAATCATAAACTTATCAAATTTCAATAATATGATGCAAAGATACAGAATGGTTGTACGGTGAGACCACATTATTTGGTTGAATGTTAATTTTTCAACAAACAGCGCCAACATATTTATACAAATAACAATTTTTACTTTGGAAAACTGAAAACATTATGTAAATTTGGAAGTGCATTAGAATATAATGATTACACAAACCTAACCCAATTATAATATGAAGAAGTGGAATTTCCTTAGTTTGTTGCTGTTAGCAGGTCTTTTCTCTTTCAGCCAGAATTACCCTGTAGCTATAGATGATTATTATACGGTAAATGTTGGTGATACGATTCTGATTTCTCCTCTGGTAAATGACTATGACCCATTGGGGCATGAGTTAAAAATCTTCAAAGTTGACAAGTATTATACTCTTGGAGATACCATTATCAATTTCATTGCTCAAAGGTCACATGTCGGAGAATTTGTAATCACCTATTATGCCAGCAGGGTAAATGATGAGTTTGCCTATTCCAATCCGGCTACAATAACCATAAATGTAATTGGTGAGCCATGGGAGCCGCCTGTGGCAGGAGACGACTATATTGAAGTGCCGGTGCAAGGTTACGCTTATATTAACATTACTGAAAATGATTATAGTGAAGATGGATATTATATCCGGAGCGTAAGTAATGCCGAGAAATACCAAAACCTGGGCTTTGCTGAAGTCACCAGCAGTAAACACCTTG
>PKSY01000064.1 GCA_002869405.1 Marinilabiliales bacterium | reverse complement strand
ATGTACTATTGGAAAACATAGGTTTTTCGACGTCACCGAAACGGACATAATTACCCAACGCCGTAGGTGCCCGAGCGGAGCCGAGGGCACCGGTATGCGGAGCCGAGGGCACCGGTATGCGGAGCCGAGGGCACCAAATAAGAATAAATGCAGAAGCAATCGCATACATACTAAAATTCCTTTGATTATATTAAATATTCCTTATATTTATCGCATTACCTATATAATTCGACCGCAATGAAAATCAACATTAATTTAGAAATTATCGCTACATTCTTTTCCATCGCGTTTTTACTTTCTTCATGCAAGCAAAAGGAATACATCATACCTGTTGATATACAGGCTTTTTATATGGATAGCAAAACTTCAGAAACAGAGAGAGAGGCTGAACATAAGAACAGAAAAATATTTGGTGCTCTTATTGAGAATACTGTTGAAAAACATCTTCCGTCAACAGATGTATTCTCATTATCCGGTGAAAAATATGATTTGGCAGAACTGGTAAATGGAAAAACAATTATTATTTCCTCTGATCCAAATTGTCCTGCAGGTGTAGCATCCATAATTGAAGATTTTCCTTTTTTAAAGAAAAAGCTTCATAAGGAATTTGAGGATGTAAACATTATATGTCTGGCGATCAGAGAGGAGGAGGATGATTATTTAGAAAGACTGCTTAGTGACCTGCAAAATCATTATAATGAAATCTATATTATTGATAATGATCAGGCTTTATCAATTAACATGGTAGGAGCTTCACAATACTTTTTAAACAAGGAAGGTATTGTAAAGAAAATAGTTTTTGGAATGGCATGTGATAGAAACTATTTGGTAAGTGTATATTTAAAAGGTCTCCAACTCATCAAATAGTGATTTCTATTTGTACCCTCGGCTCCGCTCGGGTACCTCCCAAGAAACCTCACTGTGTTAAGGAAATCCCGGTACCCTCGGCTCCGCTCGGGTACCTGCTGTGAAGCTTTAAAGTGTTAATGAAAACATATGTTTTTCGACTTCACCGAAGCCGGCAGGGTTACCAACACCGTTAGGTGCCCGAGCGGAGCCGAGGGCACCGGGCTACATGTCCGAGGGCTCCGGGCTACGAAGCCACGCACTCCTCAACATCAATACCGTTTTTTCATTACTTTTGCCGCTTAATAACCATCATCAGTTTTCAAATTAACAGCATATGTGTTTTAATCCTCAGCTGAAATCTTTTCGATTAGTAAATAAAACCGGTAATGAAGTCCGTATCACCAATTTTGGCGCTGCCGTAATGCAGATTCTTGTCGAAGATAAATACGGGATTAAAGGGGATGTTGTGACAGGGTATGATACTCCTGAAGAATATCTCTCCGGCGACCCTTTCTTTGGTGCTACCGTTGGTCGTTTTGCCAACCGCATCGCCAATGGGAAATTCCCCATAGGTGATATAATTTATAATGTTGAAAAAAATGACGGTGAAAACCATTTGCATGGTGGTCCGGGTGGATTTAATAATGTCTTCTGGCATGGTGAGGAAATAGCCTTTAATGGTAGTCCTGCAGTAAAAATGACCTACACCAGCAAAGATGGTGAAGAAGGATATCCGGGGACTTTAAAGGTTACTGTAATCTATTCCTGGACTAACGATAACGAATTAATAATTGACTATAGCGCTACTACCACAAAAAAAACAGTAATAAACCTGACGCACCACTCCTATTTCAATCTTAAAGACGGAGGAAACAGCAAGATAACAGACCATCACATCAGAATCAATGCTGATTACTTTATACCTGTTGGGGATAATCTGATTCCGACCGGGGCTATTCTTCCCGTAAAGGGAACTCCCATGGATTTCACAACCATGAAACCTGTTGGAGCGCATATCAATGAAGACGATGAGCAGATTAAACTTGGAAGAGGATACGACCACACATTTGTAATTTCCGGTGATAAGGGAACGCTGAATATAGCTGCAGAGGTTTATGAGCCTGAAACAGGCAGGGTTTTAACAGTATTTACCGACCAGCCGGGCGTACAATTTTATACCGGAAACTTCCTTGATGGTTCACAATCAGGGCACAATGGTAGCACATACCATTACAGAAATGCCTTCTGCCTTGAAACACAACACTATCCTGACTCTCCCAATCAAGCGCATTTCCCTTCAACAATTCTGGAACCCGGTGAGGAATATACTCAAAAAACAATCTACAAATTCTCAACACGATAGACGTTGGATACTGACATCAATCATCTTCCAAAAAAAATTGTTGTTCAGATCTTCAACTTCATAAAAATGCTGACTTAAAAATCTGCATTATAGAATTAATCATTGCTTATAACAAAGTTCCCCTCTTTTCACTATATTTGTGAAAATCAATACCCGAATCTGTAAGATGCTGAAAAACACTATGCGAAGAACTACGTTTTTTATCTTTTGTCTCTTTTTTCTGACCTCCCTTCATGGTCAGAATTTACTGGAAACCGTTAAATCGCATCCGGTCCTCGCATGGGGAGGAAGTGATGTGGTAGTTGTCAATGACTCCTCCTTTCTGGTGGGCGTTGCGGCTGTGGAAGTAGGAACGAAAAAAATGTCAGCACTGCGAAGGGTGGGAATGATAAAAGCCCAAAAAGAGGTGGTGACTTTTGTAAACGGAGCAGATATAACTTCATCAGAACAAATGAGCACTCAGGAGACTGTAATCGATACCAATGGACGCAAAACTATCATTGTAAAAGATGAGTATGTTGAACAGATCAGGGAAGACAGTGAGGGTTTCGTCAGGCAAATGCAACCATTGGGATTCTGGTATGAAGAGGACCGGTCAGTATTCTATTACGCTATATACAAACATTTAACACGATAACTGAAATGAAGAAATTATTCACAGCCGTATTATCATTGCTGATGACAGCCGGCATGATAATGGCTCAAAACCCTGCCGACCTGGCAAAATCCGAAGCTGTTCAGGAAACTCAGAATGTGGTTACCGATTATCAGGAATACCCTGTTGAAACCCTTAACAATGAGATGATGCGCATTTTATCCAAAAAAGGAAAATCGCTGGGTGTTGTTAATGATGATGGTACCATTTACGTTATTGGAAGCGCAACCACAGGCCGTCCAAGCAATATGAGCGGGTTTGTAAACTCCAGAAATATTGCCTATAACATCGCCGAACTGGAAGCAAAAATGAATCTGCTTCGTATCAGCGGTGAAGAAATTAAATCCGGCCGTGGCTACTCCATGCTCGAAAATATCCAGGAAGGTGAAGACCCCGATGCAAAACGTAAAGCTACCATGCTTCAAAAAGCAGGTAAAATCGTTGATAAATCACTCGATAAAGCCCTTTCTTACCTCGGTGTTTCAGAAGACGAAATTGCAAAAATGAATCAGGCACAAAAAGAGGCAATGTACGAACAGAAATTCAATCAAAATATCACTTCCCTGGTAGCGGGAATGGTAAGAGGTTGTGCTGTAGTTCGTATCGCTGAAGGTGATAATGGCGGAGATGACTATCAGGTTGCAGTGTGTATGAAATATTCACCGGAGTTTCAATCGCTGGCAACAGTAATCCGCTCAAACAGCCAGTATCAGCTTCCTGTAGGAAAAGTAAAAAACTCACGTGAGAAAATTGTTAACATGACTCCCGAACAATTAGTGGGAAGAATGGGCGTTTCTGTTTCATTCAACACTGAAGGACAAATGGTAGTCTATGGTTTTGGAATGAGAGAAGTTCGTGCAACAGGCTCACGTCAGTCAGCAGCTTTCAGCAGGGCTTACAGCCAGGCTCGTTTGCAGGCCGTAAATAATATTAAGAACTTTGTAGCCGAAGATCTTGTTGCTATTGAAAAACAGGAAGAGATAGAAAAGGTATCCGATTTTGAGGATGGCACCAGCAACTATTTCTACCGCTCAGAATGGGAACAGTCGGTACAGGCAAAAAGCACTACTCTGAATATCGCTACAGAACAGGTCCGCCAATGGAGAGGTAAACACCCTGTCTCCGGTCAGGATATTGCCGGTTTCGTTGTGGCATGGACTCCCGCAAATGCAGAAACAGCCAAGCAACTTAAAGAACAGTTTACAGATGACCCGCAAAAGGATGAAAAACAACAAGGACAGACAGAAGCAGCACCTGAACGTAAACAAACTACAAAAAGTAAAACCGTTATCTCTGGTGAAGAAGAAGAAGATATTTAACACACTATTGCTCTTTGCAATATTATACTGCCCTGTATTCGTTATGGGGCAGTATCATTATGAGAAATTTAACTCTCATTTTGAGGTTTCAGAATCAAAATCTGAATATAAAGTGGAGTGCCTCTTTACTGGTGATGTTAGCTCCTCACGAATGCTTAATGCATTGGAAAACAGACTAAGAATGCGGTCTCTCGATATGATTGGAACATATATCCTGTATAAGGAATTTGAAACAAAACATAACCTTGAGGGAGATTACTTCCAACTCTTTGCCACTTATAATAACTTTAATTTTGATGCAACAGTTGATATGCTCAGAGCATCGAATTTCAGTACAACTGAGCGCGGCAGAGAAGTCACATTTTCCGTAAAAAAAGAGAATTTTGTGGTAGATGTCACCAAATACCCTTTGGATGATATTAATCTGAAGGAGTTGCTTTACCGTGATTATAAGAAACGCCGGGATCCACAGCGGGCTCTGGCATATTATAAATACCATGAGTTTACCACTCTGGATTACCTGGAGGTATTTCAGGATTTCCTTGCCGGCAGAAGCAGAATTAATCCGCAATTCAATATTCTGGTAAAAGATAAGCAGGATAGCCGCTTCGAAATGTCTATTCTTCAGGAACCTGACTCACTTCATCTTGTATATTTTGATTCCATTGCAGAGGAAGCGACATACCAGGAGGGCGTTGTTCAGCAAGCCATGTATGCAGAGCTTGTGACTTCAGCACCGCTTATCGATAAACAGGCCTACTATGATGCTTTTCTGAATGCACTGGATAAAAACAAAACCGAATGGGAAAGTATGATCTCCTTCTGTGGTAAGAAAAAGTCTGTTTCACTGGACGATATCGAGGCTCCGGCAATGTTCACCGTCATAGAGTGTTTCCCCGGAGCGATAAACCCATATGCACTGCGGTACAGTTTCGAAAGAGCCATATACGATAAGGCTGAGGAGAAATTTGCCAAAGAGAAAATTAAAAGCGCACTGGAACACCTTGAGCAATCCATTAACTATGAAGGAATTCATACCCGTACGCTAAATCTTATCGGTGCCACATACCGCTTTGATAATAAACCCGAAAAGGCCATGCCGTACCTTATACTTGCGTATATGCTCGACCCCGAAGCGCAGTTTGTCAGCGGAAACCTTGCGCTCTGCCTCGATGCGATGGGTTACAGGCACACCGGTGAATTTATTGAATTTCTAAATGATAATGCCAAAATTGACCCCTGGAGTAAAAACCAGATCGACACATTGATAAAATAATCTTAACCATGAAAAGAAGTCTTTTTTTTGTCATTTTACTGTTTTCCATATCCTCTTTTGCTCAGGAGGGAGTCCAGACTCTGATTCCTCAGGAAGGGGAGAAAAAAGTTATTACTACGGGTTATGGTGAGACTACTGAGAAAGCGCTTGACGACGCACTGCGTAATGCTGTAGAACAGGCTACCGGCGCCCTGATCTCCAGCACTACAAAAACAGAAAACGACGATATCGTTGAAGATAAAGTGCTCAGCCTGAGCCGTGGTTTTATCAAAGAGTATCGCAAACTCTCTGAAACAGACATGGATGGCGAGTACAAAGTTGTTGTGGCAGCCCTGGTAACTGAAAAACAAATCCTCGAAACCCTGGAGGCTGAAGGTGTAAATGTAGATTACAACACGGCATCGGTTTTTGCGCAATATCAGGCGTGGGACAAGATGAAAGCCGATGAGCTGGCACTGGCACACAGCCTTTTTGACCTTCATAATTTTGAAAATCACAGCACAGTGTACGAATACAAAATTGTAATGGATGGTCCGAAAAGGGAACGGGATAATTTCAGAGTTTCAGGAACGTTAAAGGGCAGGTTTACACAAAACTATCAGATTGAATTCCAGAACCTGAAAAATATCCTTTCAGAACTCGCAGCAGAAGCCATTGAGATGGATTTTAAAGT
>PKSY01000199.1 GCA_002869405.1 Marinilabiliales bacterium | reverse complement strand
TATGACTATGGAGTAAAGGCTGTATATGCCGCAGGAGAATCAGTGTCAACAGGAGAGCTTGAAATGCTTTGCGATGGTGTTGTAATCATGGATCCTCCTGCTGCTTCGGCTGATCAGGAGGTGACGCTGTGGTTTGATCCTTATTTTTCTTGTGAACAGGGCCAAAGTACCTCACTCGAAGGATATGGTGAAGTAAGATTGCACTCCGGCCTCAGTATTGGAGGCTCTAACTGGAATAATCAGGTCTCCTGGAACGAAACAGGTGCCAACAGCCAGTCAACATATCTGACAAATAATTCAGGTGATCATTGGTACATTACTCTCACGCCCTCAGAATTCTATGGTGTTGATCCTTCGGAGAATCATGTAGATCAGCTTTGTATGGTTCTTAATGGAGGCGACCAGGCGGTATCCGAATTTGGTAATGCCTTTGCTAAAGAAGGTAAAGCAAATGATGGAAGCGGCGGATGCATGGATATCTTTATCCCCTTAATTTATCGGGATACGCTATTTGCTGATGATTTTGAAAGTGGAACGTCAAACTGGAGCCTTACAGGAACCTGGGCACTCACAGATGAAGAATTTTTCTCTTCAACGCACTCTTTAACTGACTCTCCAAGCATGAATTACTCGACACCAGAGGAAAGTACTGCTACAATAAATACTACTTTCGACCTTACCCAGAAATGGGATATTGTGATGGAGTTTAGGTATATGTTAGCTTTGAGTGTTGACGACTTTGTATATATTGAAGCTTCGGATGATGGATTCACTACCGTAGAAACTTTGTATACTTTATCAGGGATACAATGGAAGCCCTGGAGAACCCTGCAGGTAGATCTGAACTCTATGGCCGGTCATAATAATGTAGAATTCAGATTCAGATTAGTGACTCAGAACACAAATACCAACGATGGAATTTATATAGACGACCTGGTAATAAAATCTTCTGATGGGACTTTCATGATTACAGAATTGATATCTCATACTGATGATGGAAATGATAAGTATGATGCCGGAGAATCTGCTACAATTGATGTGGTGGTATATAATGGCGGCGGTTCAGCCCTGACGAATATTCCGCTATCATTAACAAAAAATGAGAATGAAAGCTTTATTACAATAACGGATAATACAGCTACCATAGCATCACTTGCTGTTGGTGAGACTGATACTATTTTTGATGCTTTTGCCCTCGATGTTTCCGTGAGTGTGACAAATAACTATCCTTTTTCTCTTCATGCAGGTGCTGATATTCCAACGGATGAAATTACGTGGTTTGACTTCTATTATTCTGCGTATTCCGACATTTATCCAATAAACCTCGTGGCTGAAAACGGAAATGGTGAAGTTGACCTGAGCTGGTATGCGCCGTTTAGAGGCTGGTATACTTATCAGTCTGGTGGTGTATATGGTAACCATTGGTCTCAGGAGCAGAGAGCAACATTTTATAGTGCAGCTGATTTTGGGCTTACTTATCCGTTGTATTTCACTACTATAGCGCATTATTTTTATGAGAATACAGGAAACCCGTGGAATGGAAATGATACTTTCCGATATAATATTTATGATGCTGCAACCGATGAAAACCTATATACCTCTGAATGGCTTAATGCCCCAACAGATGATTACGCGTACTTCTCCTTCGACGAGCCTTTCGTCGTAAATGGTGATTTTTATGTTGCTGTTGAAGTACAGGATGCCGGAAATACCAACTTCCCTGCCAGTGCAAGAAATGATGGTACTACCTGGCCAACGTCACATTCCTACTTGGGCTCAGCCGGTTCATGGACAACCTATGATCATGAATGGATGACATACCTTTTCATTACCGGCGACGGTGGTACTGATGAGTTATCAGCAGGAATGACCGTTGGCTATAATAGTAATATTCCTGATATCAGTATACAGCAAAATACCTCTAAAGGCGGTGCAAAATCAGATATCATTGGTTTCAATATCTATCGTGATGGGGCAAAAATTAATGGTGAAACACCTGTTGACGGATATAGCTACACTGATGAGTCATTGGCAGCTGGTAATTATACTTATTATGCTACTGCTGTTTATGCAGCCGGGGAATCGTGTCCTTCAAATTTTGACTATGCTTATTCTTTTGAAGAGCATGTTGTCTTTTTTGAAGATTTTGAAGGCTGGAATGACGAAGACTGGAACTGTAACTGGGATTTTACTACTGCCGATGCTTATTCGGGATATACCAGCCTTGCAAATGCGCCCTGGGGGAATTACGAGGATAACCAGGATTGCTGGGTGAAAACAGATCCTCCAATATCATTATTGAATGTTAATGCGGATAGTGCAATTTTATCTTTCTACGCAAAATATGATATTGAGCTGGATTTTGATACCTGTTATGTTGAGATTTCAAATGACTTTTGGGGTGGACAAAGGGAAATACTGGGCTATTTTACCGGGACTGCCTACACATGGCAGCAATACTCCTTTGATATCTCAGGTTATCTTGGCGACCAGGTTGTGATAATCTTTCGCTTAAAATCCGATCAGGCCACAAACTTCGATGGTATCTATATTGATGATATTGCAGTTAGTGTTTACGATAATGAATATGCGCCGGCACGAAATTTTGAAGCATATGCTTATGATGCTGACATTCACCTGGATTGGGACTGGCCTATGGCCGGCGGCGAGGGTTGGTTCTCCAACTGGCGCTGGACTACAACAACCTACTTTAACCCGTTGGAAAAAGCTTCCTACATTGATATTGCCGAATTTGGTAATGCCTACCCCATGCAGTTGACAAAAATCCGACATCATTTTATCGATTGGGAAGGAAATAACTGGAATGGTGAGAATGAGTTTAAATTCAAAGTATACGAAAAGGACGGTCAGACATTAATTTTTGAATCTGAAGTTCTTATTGCCGTTGATGGAGCATATGAATACGAGTTGCCTCAACCATTGGAGTTAACAGATGATGTTTTGGTGACCGTGAAGCCAATGGCAACCTATCCAACTTCATGCTACATGAATGATATTGATAATCCCGGACACGGATATCTTGGAAGTGTTGACAATGGTTGGGCGTCCATAAACGGAAACTGGGCAACAGAGGTCTATCTGGCAAATTCAGTAACAAAGGATAATACTGCCGGAACATGGCTCGCAGCAGGAGTTGAACTTGGAAATACTGTTGAATCAACTGTTCATCAGGGAAAACAAAGCGTTCCTGCTGATATCAGAGCTTCACTGCCTGTGTTTAATGGAAATCAGAAACTGGCAAAGAGTGCTCAGGGATTTAATGTTTTCCGCGACGGACAACAGGTTAATACTGCTGTTATCACAGAAAATTATTACTATGATACCGTTCCTCATCAGGGTGTATATGACTATACTGTGAAAGCTGTTTATGCCGGTGGAATGTCTGTTGGAACGATAGAAAAGTCGATGACTGTTGACGATGTTGTAATTATGTTCCCCATGGATGCTGCAGCAGATGATGAGGTTACTTTATGGTTCGATCCTTTCTACTCATGTGAGTCGGGGCAAAGTAACAGCCTTGAGGGTTCTTCTGAAGTCCGTTTACATTCCGGCGCCGGAGTCAATGGATCTTCCTGGATTAATACCATTGAGTGGGATGATACAGGCTATGATGGCACTACCACCTACCTGACAGCACAGCCTGAGGGACAATATTCGATTACATATACTCCTTCAGCATTTTATGGTGTAAACCCAAATACTGACATTGTTCACCATCTTGACATGGTGTTTAATTCAGGAAACAGCACACCTTCACCGTGGGATAAGGAAGGTAAAGCGCCTGATGGCTTTGGTGGTTGTGAAAATATTAATGTACCACTGAATTTCCGATCAGTTATTTTTGAAGATGACTTTGAATCCGGTACAGGCAATTGGACGCTTTCAGGTTCATGGGCACTGACAGATTTGGAATTCTTCACAGCTACACACTCGTTAACTGACACACCGTATAGTTGGTACAGCGGTACTTCTGAAACATCGGCAACACTGACATCAGGAGTCGACCTGTCTGGCTATTCATCCCCGGTATTGGAATTCAATCTTATACATGGTCTTGGAAATGGTGATAACCTATTCGTTGAAGTTTCTACGGATGATTTTGCTTCTTCCACCCTAGTGGCTACCTACAGCTTTTGGGATTGGAAGCCATGGACACATAAATCCCTAGACCTGAGTCTTTTCCTTGACGAATCCAACGTAAAAGTTCGTTTCCGTTTGGTAACTGATGATACTGATGATGGCGACGGAGTTTTTATTGATGATTTAGTAATTAAAGGTTATCAGGCAACTACTGTGGTTGAGTCAATACCATATACTCAGGATTTTACCGTATTTCCAACTCCTGACTGGGAACAGTATGAGGGGCAGCTTACTGCAAGCTCTGTACTGGTTCCTTATACCGGAACAGGAATTTATGACGGCTGGCATGAGGATGGTTTTGGTCATTGTAGTGGAAGCGCATCAGGCTCTATCCGTGGTAACATATGGACTACAAACCACTATTATTGGTATAATACACCTTTTATTGATCTTGGAGCCAATCCACAGGATGTTATCCTGCGCTTTGATGTGGCAGGTAATCTTTACAATCAATGTTTTCGGGCTACTTTGGGTTGGCAGGATCATTTTGCTGTTGTAATTTCTACTGACGGTACCACATGGTCAAATATTAACACAATAATAGAATGGGTAGAGGGTGATACACTCCCACAATATGGTGCTACCTTCCAGGTCGATCTTACAGGTTATTCAGGACAGGTGAAGTTTGGATTTTATCACGGACATAATGGTAGTATAACAGATTTGGAAGTATTTGTTGATAATGTTTATGTGGGAGAGGATGACAGTCCTATGACCATTGCTGAAGCGCGACTGGAGCCCATAGGAACTGAAGTTACGGTTACCGGAGTTGTTACCAATGGTGGTGAATTGGGAAATATTCGTCATTTTCAGGATGCTACGGCAGGAATTGCTGCTTACGGCGGTTCTCAGAACGGCGTCATTTTCAGAGGCGATTCGGTGACTTATACCGGTGTGCTAAAAGACTACAACGGACTACTTGAGATTGACCCAATAAACAATATGACAGTGGTTGCGTCCGGAGTTACTTTGCCGGATCCGCTAAATATTGAACCGGGTGATCTGGCAGAGGCAATTGAATCTCAATTGGTAACTATAGATACTGTTTTCTTTGAAAACCCTGTGGGAGTATTTGCTGCAGGATCATACTCAGTTATGGGTCCCGGATCAGATAATGCCCCTGTATATGTGAGGTATTCAACCAACCTGATAGGTGAGGATATTCCTGCCTCACCGGTTATACTCAAAGGAATTGTATCTCAATATTCGCCAAGTGATCCAAATGCCGGTTATCAGATAAACCTGCGTGATACTGATGATCTTACGCCTTTACCATTGCCCCCGACATCAGTAGAGGGCAGTGCCGCTCTTGATGATGTGACACTGACATGGGGTGCTCCAATACCGGGAGTTACAATTCCGGGACAGTCCGGATATGAGGTATACAGAAACACAGGATCCGGTGCTCCTTTTGCAGGTGCGACCAATCTCACACCTTCTGTTATCTCTTCTACCTCTTTCATTGATAATGATCTGGCCAATAACACCTATGTGTATTGGGTGAAAACAGTTTATGCTGATGGAACAGAGGCGCTCTCTGAGCCGGTTGAGGTTGTGGTGAATAATATGATTACTGTTAGTGGGTATGTTACGCTTTCAGATTTGACGCCGGTGGATAATGTTTATGTGATTGCTATTCGCCCGGGTGGCTCCAGCGGAACGCATACCGACGCTTCTGGTTTCTATTCTTTTACTCTTCTCCCGGGGTTGGATTACATTGTTAAATGTGGTGAGAATGTAGGCTATACTTTTAATCCTGTGCAAAGAGAATACACGGCATTAAATACCAATGTTACCGATGCCGACTTTACCGCAATTCCTACTACTGTAACCATTAGCGGTAATATTGCTGATAATCTTGGCAATGTCTCTGATGTGTTTATTTCATTTACCAATGGTGGTGTTACAGCAACAACCGATGCAGATGGAAATTATTCACATGAGGTGCCTTATAATTATTCCGGTTTGGCAACGCCTGCAAAGAGTGATTATACATTTAATCCGGCCAACAGAACCTATTATGATTTAATTGCCGATGCCACAGGAGAAGACTA
>PKSY01000292.1 GCA_002869405.1 Marinilabiliales bacterium | reverse complement strand
GCTGCTTTCGACACGATTCGTGATATCACAGCTGTGGCAGTTGACCCGTCAGACCGCAATCATGTTTTCTTTGCCTCTTTTGGATACGGACTCTATGAGATTCGCGACGGTGAGATTGTTGCCAACTGGAATGCCTCAAATTCACCGCTGGCACCACCATCAGGATATCCTGACAACAGGGTTCGGGTCAGTGATATAAAATTCGATAACAATAATAACCTTTGGGCTTCTGTTTCTTTGGGTAATGACGCGCTTACCGTTCTGCAATCAAACGGCGAATGGGTAGAGCTGGGATTACCGACCTACGGAAACGGAACCGAGGTTGGTGAAATCACTTTTGATCTTTCAGGACAGAAGTGGGTGCTCATGCGTGAAGCCAATGCAGTTATTGTTCATAACGACAACGGTACAGTTGAAAACCCATCAGATGATATAACCCGCAAGCTCTCATCCGCAGCCGGCAACGGTAATTTCCCCGGCGGCATGGTCCTCTCTCTGGCCTGCGACCTTGATGGTGAGATGTGGATTGGTACTAACGAAGGCATTGGAGTAATCTACAACCCTGAAAACATTTTCCAGGGCGGTTCATACGATGCACAGCAAATCCTTGTGGAATACGATGGATATGTAAGACCACTGCTGGAGACAGAATCCATCACTGCCATTGCCATTGACGGATCCAATAAGAAATGGATTGGTACAGACAAGGCAGGAGTATTTCTGCTTAGCGAAGATGGTACTGAGGAGCTGGCACACTTTACGGAAGATAACAGTCCGTTGATTTCAAATACGATTTCTGCAATTACCATTAACGATAAGGGAGAGGTGTTCTTTGTAACTGCCAATGGCATTGTTTCTTATCGTGGTACTGCAACTCCCGGTGGAGAGACCAACAATGATGTTTATGCATATCCGAATCCGGTTCGTGAAGGCTATGAAGGCACCATTGCTATCAATGGTCTGGTGCAGGATGCCTATGTTAAGATTACTGATGTAAGTGGTAACCTTGTTTATAACACGCGCGCGGAAGGCGGACAGGCTGTATGGGA
Organism: Marinilabiliales bacterium; assembly: GCA_002869405.1. Classification (GTDB taxonomy): domain Bacteria; phylum Bacteroidota; class Bacteroidia; order Bacteroidales; family BM520; genus BM520. The sequence goes on along the minus strand of PKSY01000292.1, from coordinate 5,188 downwards.
TGGAAAAACCATGCATGGAGATAAAGTTGCCACAGGTGTTTATCTGGTTTTCGTGAGTGATAATACCGGTGAAGAGACTGTCATCACAAAAATCATGGTGATCAGGTAATAATGGATTCCTGTGCCACAAGAGCAATAATCCTCCGTCAAACAAAGTACTCGGAGAGCAGTATCATCCTGAAGGCCTTTACGGAGCACTCCGGAGTTCAGTCGTATATTCTGCGCGGTGTGAGGAAAAAAAACAAAAAAACCGGTATGGCGGTGTTGCAGCCAATGACACTCGTTAGTCTGGTGCCTGTTGCCTCTCCAAAGTCTGAGCTGAAACATGTCCGGGAAATTCATCCTGTGGCACCTTACTCTTCAATCCCTTTTGATGTTACTAAAAGTAGTGTATTGATTTTTCTCAATGAAATACTGAATCAGGTATTAAAAGAGGAGAGCGCTGATGAAACACTTTTCACTTTTCTTTTTCATTCGCTGGAATTTTTTGATCAGTATGATGGTCCGGTAGCGAACTTTCATTTGCTTTTTCTGCTGCAGCTCACAAAATATCTGGGAATATACCCGCGAAACAATTACTCTGCCACACATCAATGGTTTGATGTTGGTCAGGGAGAATTCACCCGCTCGAAAGCTGACTACACCTATGCTGATGAGACAGGAAAACACTTATCCATTCTATTGAAAAGTGACTTTGAAGTACTTGGTGCGTTAAGAATTCCGCATGCTGTGCGAACATCTGTAAATGCCCTCTTACTCTCCTACTACAAATATCATATTCCGGGCTTCAGGGATCTGAAGTCGCTTGAAGTAATACAAATGATTCTTACAGAAGATGATTAATCCATTTCGTCATTATCATCATCATAATCGTCATCCACAGCTTCGATATCGGAGTACTTGTCTTCAAATTCCTCCTTTACATCATCTTTTAGGAATCCGTCATCATCGTAATCATCATCCTGAAGGATAATATCCACAGCCTGAGATACGGTCATTCTGACCATATAATATTTATCTTCAGTTTCGAAAGGTAACGCACTTACAAGGCGTCCTTCTTTATTGGTGAACTTAATCAGATGCTGGCTAAAACCATCAGGATAAGTCAGTTTAATCTGCTCCTGAATCTCCTCAGCAAGTTTTTCAAAGTCTTTTATCACCCTGGGCTTAGTAATATTCATAATTCCCTGTTAAAATAGTTTTTAGCACTGCGGGTTGTTTTCTGTATGGTAAACCCGAAACCAATTCGTGTGTGTTTTAGTTTGTGAAAGTACAAATAATGATGAAATCAAGACATGAATAGCAAAAAAAAAACGGGTTGCAGCAAAAAAGCCACAACCCGAAAGAATACAGGGACTATATCTTGTTATTTGATAAATTTATGTGTCGCTACTGATCCGTCAGCTGAACGCAGTTGCATGATATAGATTCCCCTTTCAAGATTTGCTGTATTCACCTGAAGGTGATTCGATGTAGCATTTACTGAATAAGTTCCGTTAAGTACCTGCTGACCCATAGTATTTGTTACGATAAGATCAACATCAAGGGCTGTTTGTGCAGTGAAAGTAATGTTCATCATATTCCCTACAGGGTTAGGATAAACATTAACAGCAGTAACATTGGTTTGTTCTTCAAGACCTGTAACTCCTGTGCTGCTGTGCATTGCAGAGTACTACATTGATTCGAGGTACAACTCCACACTGTAAACGTGTGAGCAGCCATCTTCGGTCTGAATACTCAATGTCACCAGATATGTTCCCACTTGTTCATAGGTATGTACAGGATTCTGCTCATAGCTTGCTGTGCCGTCACCAAAGTTCCAGCTCCAGCTTTCAACATTTCCTATAGACATATCATAGAAAGTTACTTCCAGGTTATTGGTAAATTCAGGCAGGAAGAGCGCTTCACAAGGGTTGTTATTCCAGGGCTCGTCAACCATAATCTCCATAACCAGTGAGTCGGTACACTCCTCACCTTCAATTGTAAGAGATACCAGGTAGAAACCTGCTTCTGCATAAGTATGCACCGGTTCCTGCTCGGTGGAAGTATTTCCGTCACCAAAATCCCAGAACCAGCTGTCAATATCACCCATCGACATATCCATGAAAGCAATAGTCATGTCAGAAACATACTCCGGATGGAACATTGCATGACAGTTTTGTGGTGGCATACCACCTGTACCCACATGAATATGGCGTGTTTTCATATCCATACAATCACCGGCAATGATAGAAAGGCTCACGAAGTACATTCCTTCTTCAGGGAATACGTGTACAGGGTTCTGCTCCATGGAGATTTCACCATCACCAAAGTCCCACATCCATTCCTGTATGCTGTCGCCAACGCTGGTATCCGTAAATGTAACAGTAACACCATCTTCGTGTACAGCCCAGTCGTAGTTAGCATGGCAGTCGTTGTTAGGAGGCCAGTTATTACCCACATGAACAACCTTTGTTTTAGTATCCAGACATTCGGCACCTGAAACAGTGAGGGTCACCTCATAAACACCTTCTTCAGCAAATGCGTGGAGGGGTTCAAATTCATCGGAAGTGGTACCGTCACCAAAATCCCAAAGGTATTCATCAATCTCTTCACCCTGTGAGGAGTTAATAAACTGCACCATAAGATCGCCCATCTGATCCCAGTGGAAATTAGCATGACAACCGGGTTGTGGAGGCCATACAGAGTCACCAACAAAAACAGGCATTTCAATTGCATTGGTACATGAATCACAAGTGATTTCGAGTGATACCATATACATACCTTCTTCAGCATAAGTATGAGTAGGATTCTGCTCTGCAGATGTCATCTCATCACCAAAGTTCCAGTTCCATGCTGTAATTTCACCCATCGAGAGGTCAATGAAATTAATAGTCAGCGGATCTTCAGTATATTCATAGAAGAACATAGCATGACAGCCCTGAGGTGGTTGATTTCCATTTACATTAACATTTTTGACTTTAATGTCCTGGCAGTCATCACCAAAGATTGTCAGAGAGACCTGATACATACCTGCTTCAGCATAGAGATGCATAGGTTCCATCTCATCGGAGGTGGTACCGTCACCAAAATCCCAGAGGTACTCATCAATATCATCACCCTGTGAAGCATTAAAAAACTGCACCATGAGTTCGTCCATCATTTCCCAATGGAAGTTGGCATGGCATCCCTGAGGAGGCCAGATAGAATCCATCACATGAACCGGCATTTCAATACTGCTGGCACACTCGTCTCCTGAAATTGTTAAAGACACAAGATACATTCCCTGCTCAGCATAAGTATGCTCAGGCTCCTGTTCGTTGGAAATATTTCCGTCACCAAAGTCCCAGAGGTACTCATCAATATCATCACCCCATGAGAGGTCGATAAATTGAACAGTAAGTCCTTCTTCAGGTTCATAGCCAAACATGGCCTGACACTCGGGTTGTGGAGGAATAGAATCCATCACATGCACCATTTTCGTTCTTGAGTCGGAGCATTCATCACCAGAAATGGTAAGGGTAACTTCATACATACCCGGTTCAGTGTAGAGATGAACAATCTCAATACCTGTTCCGGTAGTACCATCACCAAACTCCCATGTCCACTCTTCAATATCATTTCCCCAGGATTCATCCCAGAAAGAGATTTGAAGACCTTCAAGAGGCATCCACTGGAAGTTGGCATGGCAGTCGTTTCCGCCACCGCCACCGCCGCCACCGCCTTCAACACAGACGTGGAACAGAGTAGTAATTACATCACCATTAACAAATGGAAAAACTTCTTCGAGAGAAACCATGGTACACCAGTCGAAAACCTGTACAACTACATCACCCTGATAACCATCTTCAGCTTCTATTTCAGCCTCAAAAAAACCTGCTTCATCGGTAACGGCATCAACCATTACGCTGTCAGCAGCGAGAAATACCAACACAGGAACTCCCGCAGCGGGCATTCCCTGAGGTCCCATAATCACCTGACCGTTAATGGTCATTTCATCCGCCTTAACAACACCTGTGGTTAAGAAAAGCACCATCAGCGCTGAGAAAATCAATGTGAAAAATTTCTTCATAATTAGTCGTTATTTTATTAATCCTATATTGCTTGCATAAAGATGATGCAGGAATGCAATATGGTTGTATAAAAATAGTGATAAAAGATAACTATATTTTCAATACCCGTTCTACAGTGAGCGCAGAACTGATTACAGACATTGGCAATCCGGCTCCCGGCACTGTGCTGGCGCCCACATAAAAAGTATTTTTAAACTTCTCGTCGTAATTTTTCGGACGTAAAGCTCCGATCTGCATCATGGTATGTGATAATCCCAGCCCTGCACCCTGATATAGGTTGAACTGATACTTCCAGTCCTCAGGAGTGTAAGCCATGCGTAACACAATGTTCCCGCTGATATCACGCCCGATACGATCTGAGAAATCCTTAATGATACTATCGATAATTTCATCGCGGTCGCTCCAGTCACTCTTATATAATAGATTGGGCACCGGGCACACAAAAAACAAGGCTTCATGGCCTTCGGGCGCACAATTATCATTATGCTTTGAAACCACATTCACATAATAATAGGGTTTTTCCAGCGTCCCGGGGTCCTTCATCACATGGCCGGCATACTCTTCGTAGTTGTTGCCAAGGTAGTAATTATGGTGCTCCACTTCCGGGAGTTTGGTATCAAGACCAAGATAGAATGTCAGATAGCCCATGGTCCACGACATCTTTTTCAGTTTCCTGTCGGAGAATGAGGGGCGTTTGAAAACGCTGTTGCGGAAGAGTGCCGCATCGGCATTCACCACGAAGATATCCGATTTCCAAACCTTTCCTTTATCATCAGTAAGAGAAATAAGCTGATCGCCCTCAGCAGAATACGATTCTATTTGAGTGTTATAATGAAATTCTGCGCCAAGTTTTTTGAGCTCTTTCACCAAACCCTCAACGATCTTGTACATGCCGCCTTTCACATTATAATATCCGGTATATTCAAATTCAATATGCGAAAGCAGAGTATAAACCGCATTAGTGTCGAAGGGAGTACGGCCGAGGAAGAACGCAATCAGAGAGATAATCCTGCGGGCTTCCTTTGACTTAAAATATTTTCCGGTCTGCCGCCAGAATGTTTTATAGAGTACAGGAAGATGCTTTGGGTTTACCTGCATCAGGGCTTTTAAATATGCTCCCAGGCTATCAAAATTCT
>PKSY01000146.1 GCA_002869405.1 Marinilabiliales bacterium | reverse complement strand
GGGCACCTAACGGTGTTGGGTAATTATGTACGTTTCGGTGACGTCGAAAAACCTATGTTTTCCAATAGTACATTTGTGCTTCACAGCAGGTACCCGAGCGGAGCCGAGGGTACCGGGTTTTCCTAAACACATTGAGGTTTCTTGGCAGGTACCCGAGCGGAGCCGAGGGTACCGGGGTGATTCAGCGGAGCCGAGGGTGCCGGCTAACAGCCCGGCCGTATCTAACCCAAACCTATACCATTCCCCGAACAATCTCCTCAAACATCAGTATTCCGGTTTTCGTTAGTTCATCAGGGAAGTTATAGTCAGGGTTGTGGAGGTTGGGGCAATCTTCTCCTGCACCAAGCCCAAACATCGCTCCGGGGTAGCGCATAGTAAAATGTCCGAAATCTTCCGACCAGTTAAAAGGCTCATCACCGGTAATAATCTTTAATCCCTGCTTTTCAGCCGCATCTGCAATAGCTGCATTTGCTGTTTTATGACTCCTGGTAGCAGGAAAAACTTCTGTAAAGGAAATCTCTGTTTTTATGGATTCTGACTCGGTAATTGCAAGGATTTCATTTTTGACCTGGGTCGTTAAAGAATCCATATCCTTGTTATTCCCGGCACGGAGTGTCAGCATTATCACTCCTTCTCCGGGACTGGTTCCAAAGGCAATCTCACCTACCTTCATGTGTATGATGGTTGCTTTTTGATATTTTTTCAGCGGTAATTCTTTAATGAACTCCACAATTCGGGCTATGGCAAAGGCCGGATTAATTCCCATCTCAGGCTCACCGGCATGCGCACTGACACCTTTAAGATTAACTATCATGCCTTGCGATGCTGATGCAAACCAGTCGTTTTTTATGATGATGCTGTGCAGTGGTTTTCCCGGAATATTATGCAGCGCAAAGACGAGATCCGGTTTAATGTTTTCCGGCCAGTCGTTGAGCATGGCTTCTGCTCCTGCGCCGGTCTCTTCAGCAGGCTGGAAAAGAAGTATTGCTTTTCCGTTCTTCAAAGGTTCTTCATTTAACCTGAGTGCCAGCCCGGCAAGGATTGTCGTGTGGCCGTCGTGCCCGCATTTATGGGAAACTCCGGGAGTTATTGAGCTGTAGGGCAGATTTTGAGATTCATCAATGGGAAGCGCATCGATATCACCACGGATGAGGATTGTCTTTCCCGGGTTACCGGAGTCAAAGACCAGTATCAGCCCGTGTCCGCCGATATTTATATATAACTCAGAGGGCTTTACATCACCCAAAAATTTTAAAATACGCTGTGCTGTATTCTCTTCTTTTCCGGAAAGCTCCGGATTACGGTGTAACTCACGACGAAATTCAGTAAGTTTTTTTATCAGATCTTCCATTATCTGCAAAGGTACAAAAAGCGCTATTCATCGGAAAAATCGCGCAGTCGCTCACGGTAAGTAGAGAATACCCTTGCCCTGCTTACAAAACCCACATATTTCCCGTGATCCAATACGGGGATGTTGTAATGCCTTGATTTACTGAATTTTCTGGCAACAGATTCCATCGACTCATCAAGTTCAATATGTACATCAGGAACATACATAAGATCTCTGACGAATGTGGTATCATACATCTCATGGTTAAATATTATGTGACGGACATCATTGATAAATACAACCCCCAGAAAGTCGTTGTCATCATTAATTACAGGGAAGACATTTCTTTCAGATTTTGAGACTGCCTGCACAAACCGACGCAGAGAATCATCTTCATCAACAATAGTGAAGTTTTTCTCAATAAGCGGCTTAATACTCATCATGGAGAGAACAGCTTTATCTTTATGATGTGTAATCAGCTCCCCGCGTTCTGCCAGCCTGTGGTGATAGATGCTGTGCTTTTCAAAAAGTATGATTGTAAGATATGATATGGTAGAGGTGATAATAAGCGGCATGAAAAGTGCATAGCCGCCGGTAATTTCAGCGATGAGGAAGATGGCAGTCATTGGCGCATGTAACACTCCCGAAAGCAGCCCGGCCATTCCCACCAGTGCAAAATTACATTCCGAAACCGGAGTAAACAGCAGCTCGTTGTTGACTCTGGCAGCGATGAATCCCGCCAGTCCTCCGATAAATAATGAAGGAGCAAAAATACCACCTACACCACCACTACCATTGGTGAGCGCCATGGAAACAACTTTCAGCATCATAATGCAAAAAGTAATGAGCAACAAGAGCCAAATATTATTCTGCAAACCGAAGAAGAAGCTGTTGTCAACCAGCGCATTGGTATTTCCGTTGAAAATCGCATTAAGGGTTGAATATCCTTCACCAAAAAGCGGAGGGAAGATAAAAATCAGCAAGCCAAGGGCAAGTCCTCCAACAAGAGCTCTCCACCATCGGTTTTTTATTTTTTGAATTATATGTTCTGTCTTTCCGGTCATGCGCGATACATATAGTGACACGAGACCGCAGAGGATGCCAAGGATAATATAATGAGGAATATGGGGTATTTGGAATGTTTCTGTTACCTGCGGCGTAAAGAGCACCTCATTTCCCATAAAGAGATACGCCAGCGAGGCAGCCGTAACTGCAGAGATAAGCAGGGGCAGCAGAGAAGCCATTGTCAGGTCAATCATAAGGATCTCCAGCACAAAAACAAGCCCTGCAAGCGGAGCTTTAAAGATACCTGCGATTGCTCCTGCGGCACCACATCCGGCAAGGAGCGTAAGTTTTTTGTAGTTCAGGTGAAAATATCGCCCCAGATTGGAACCAATTGCCGAACCTGTTAATACTACCGGTGCCTCAGCACCCACAGAACCCCCGAAACTGATGGTGAGAATACTGGTCACTATGCTGCTCCAGGTATTGTGCGGTTTTATGATGCTGTTTCGTCGTGAAATCGCATAAAGAATCTTACTCACACCATGGCTCAGATCGTCACGAACAATGAATTTAATGAATAAAACAGTAAGAAAAATCCCTGTCACAGGATATAGGATATACATCCAACTACCGGTTTCAGGGTTAAAACCGCTGGTAAGCAGATGCGACATATAGTGCAGGGTGTTTTTGAGTACGATGGCGGCAAACCCGCTAATCAGCCCAACAACAAATGCCAGCAATAAAATAAACTGCCGCTGGTTAATGTGTTTGTTTACCCACACATTGATTTTTCCTGATAATGAAGTTGCGCTCATGGGGCGGCAAATGTATGCAACATCACTATCATATTCAAGCTTGCAAGCAGAAAAGATTAAAAAGTGGCTTAGATTGTAAAATGCTAGTCTTCAGAGTGAAGGCGCATCATACGACGATAGGTGGAGAAAAGCTTCGCACGGGAAATAAAACCCACATATTTCCCGTCTTTTACTACCGGAAGGTTGAAGTTGTCGGAAAGCCTGAATTTATTGGCCACATCCTCCATAGGTTCTTCAATATCAATAACCGGTTCAGGCATAAATGTATATTCTTTTACTTTATGTGTGTCGTATAGGTCAGGTTTAAACATCACCTTTCTTACATCATCAAGAAATACGATACCATGGAATTTGTCATCATCATCAATAACAGGATAGATATTCCTGGTGCTTTTTGAAATTGCATCGCAAAGCTGACCCAAAGTATCGTCGGGATGCACTGCAACAAAATTTTTCTCCACCAGCTTGCATGTCTCCATCATTGACAGCACTGCTTTATCTTTGTGGTGAGTCATCAATTCTTTTCGTTCTGCCAGCTGGAAGGTATATACTGAGTTGGATACGAAGATCCGGACAGTAGCATAGCTGAAAGTTGCAGTTATCATCAGAGGCAGAAACATCTGGTATCCTCCGGTAATATCTCCGATGAGGAAAATTCCTGTCAGCGGGGCATGCAGCACTCCGGCAATCATTCCTGCCATTCCCAGCAGCGACATGTTTTCGGGGAAGAAGACACTATTCCCCAGTAAGTTAACCACTAATGTAAATAATACCCCAATATTAGCACCCATAAACAGGGTAGGAGCGAAGATTCCTCCCACACCACCGGCACCAAAAGTGATGGATGCGGCAATAACTTTTAGGAGAATCAAACCAAGAATAAGTATTATCAGCAGCCCGGGATCTGAAGTAATTCCGGAAAAAATAGTCTCATCAAACAGCCCGGCAGCTTCACCTTTCAGGCATGCATTGGTAACTTCATATCCTTCACCATAAAGTGCCGGAAATACAAGGATTAAAACTCCAAGCGAAAAGGCACCGATAATCCACTTTGTGTAATCATTTTTAAATTTATTAAAGATTTTGTGGATCCAAATATAGATTTTGGTGAAATACACAGAGAAGAGACCTGCCACTATTCCGAGCAGGATATAATAATGTACCTGTGAGAAATCAAATGATGTAGTTACTTCAAAAGGATAGAGCACATCCTGACCAAGGAAGAGGTAGCTGGTAAGAACTGCAGTGGAAGATGCCAGCAAAAGTGGTATCAGTGCTGCCATGGTAAGGTCGAGCATGATCACTTCCAGGGCAAAAACAATTGCGGCAATGGGAGCCTTGAAAATGGCTGCCATAGCACCTGCAGAAGCACATCCCAAAAGTAGAGTAATCTGTTTGTAATTCAGATGCATCAACCGCCCGATATTTGAACCGTACGCTGCGCCTGTAGCCACTGTCGGGCCTTCAAGACCCACAGAACCGCCAAAACCCACAGTGATGGCACTGGCAATAATCGACGAGAACATGTTGTGCGGCCTGATATGACCGTTGTTTTTTGATATGCCGTACAACACATTGGGGATTCCATGACGAACCGGCTGCCGTAATACGTATTTGATAAACAAAACAACCAGCAAAAGACCCAAAGCAGGAAGAATCACGTATCCCACATGATAATCTTCTACAAAAGCACTATTGCGAAGTGTGTGAGCAATAAAATGCACGCTTCTTTTTATCACCACTGCGGCAATACCGGCCGTAAAACCAATAATGATACTAAGAAAGATCATAAAGGTACGGTCATTCATATGACGTACCCGCCAAATCAGGAACTGCTTGAGTATCTTTTTAAAATGAGCTTGCATGGCATGGCAAAAGTAAGGGGTTTTTTTGTGGAAAGAAAAGGATAAAAATAACAAAGTGTATGGCTCAAAGCATTTGATGCGCCGAGCCACGATGAATCGATGGCTCTACAATACCAGATTTATATACTTATACGCTGAAGAGGCGCGATTTATCGCGTCTAAATTATGGAGGAATATGTATTATCAATTTAATATAATTTTGAAATCCCTGTGTCTTTTATTTTCCTTGGAAAGTCGGTATCTTTGACCCTTATGGCGAAAAGCAAAAGCATATACATCTGCAGTAACTGTGGTGCCCAGAGCTCAAAGTGGATCGGCCGCTGCCCTTCCTGTGGCGAATGGAATACCTACGTGGAAGAGGTAATCGAAAAAGAGAAGGCGGCTCCCGGCTGGCGAAAACCTGAGGAGCAGAAGAAAACTGCCAGAGCAATCCCCATCCATGACGTCCCCGCAGGTTTTGAGAAGCGCTCCGAAACCCTTGATAAAGAGTTCAACCGTGTTCTGGGAGGAGGCATCGTCTCAGGAAGTATTGTCCTGTTGGGCGGAGAACCCGGAATAGGAAAATCGACACTGATGCTGCAAATTGCACTCAGGCAAACGATAATGAAGATATTGTATGTCAGTGGTGAGGAGAGCATCAGCCAGATAAGAATGCGTGCTTCACGTTTAGGGATGGAGAAAGCTCCGCACCTTTACCTTTTGTCTGAAACAAATACCGATGCCATTTTTCGCCAGGCACGCGAAATTGAACCCGACCTGCTAATCGTGGATTCAGTCCAGACCTTGCAGTCGGAGCTGCTCGACAGCGCGGCAGGGAGCATCTCCCAGATCCGGGAGTGTGCCGGAGAGATGCAACGATTCGCCAAAGCTACCATGACACCGGTATTCCTCATCGGGCATATCACCAAAGACGGTACGCTGGCAGGTCCCAAGCTTTTAGAGCACATGGTGGATACCGTGATACAATTTGAGGGCGACAGAAACTACGGCTACCGTATCCTGCGCTCGGTGAAGAACCGCTATGGCTCTACTTCCGAACTTGGTATTTATGAGATGCAACAGACCGGCCTGCGCGAGGTCTCCAACCCGTCAGAAATTCTGCTATCACAACGCGATGAGAACCTCAGCGGTGTGACCGTTTCTGCGACTGTAGAAGGCGTACGTCCATTACTAATCGAGGTGCAGGCGCTGGTGAGCAACGCCGCTTATGGAACACCACAACGTACCGCCAACGGCTTCGACCTG
>PKSY01000014.1 GCA_002869405.1 Marinilabiliales bacterium | reverse complement strand
ATGTCTTCAAGATAACGAATCCCTTTTATATCTTTTAAGGCGGCCTTGTATAGTTCTGCGATTTTCTTCCTCGAAGCAATGGAATCATCAATAGTTTTTAACTGCAGTAAACCATACGCCGCCTGCAACTCATTCATCTTGGCATTGATCCCAGGCTCTACAACGGTGGTCTCACCGGTAAATCCAAAGTTTTTGAGATGATCAATACGTGCCTTGGTATCCGCATCATGTGAAATAATCGCACCACCCTCTATGGTATTAAATACTTTCGTGGCATGAAAACTTAATATGGATAAGTCTCCCCAGTTTAATATCGAATGACCATCCTTTTTTACACCAAAGGCATGCGCTGCATCATAAATGAGCCTGAGATTGTGCCGGTCGGCAATGTCTTTTAGCTTCTCATGATTACATGGATTCCCATAAACGTGCACCGGAAGAATTGCTGTGGTTTCCGGAGTAATTGCCGACTCGACCTTCTCCGGATCCAGGTTACAGTATTCCGGTTCTACATCCGCAAAAACCGGTGTTATTTTGTTCCACCATAGTGAGTGTGCCGTAGCAACAAATGAATATGGTGTTGTAATTACTTCGCCGGTAATGTTTAAACACTGGAGTGCTGTGATAAGCGCAAGTGTCCCATTTGAAAAAAGCGAGATGAAGGGTACGTCCAGATATTCAGCTAAATTTTTCTCCAGCTCTTTATGGAAAGGGCCGTTATTGGTTATATATTTTGATTCCCGAATTTCCTCCAGCAATTCGGTGAACTCGTGAAGAGGAGGTAAACTCGGTTGGGTGACATATATGGGTTTCTCTCGTTTCATTAATGCATATTATTTATCAATGATCTAAGCTCTTTTATTTCACTAAAATTAAGAATTCTGGCTGATAGAAAATAAATAACGGCTCCACCTGATATACCTACAATTAGTTTAAGAGCATCGCTACTCATCAGGTTTGTCAGGAAAAAAACTATCGATGCCATAAAAAGCGATATCAGCAGTGTGGGAAACATATCCTTAAGTTGCGCTAATAGCCCGTAATCAACAAATCGTTTCGAATAATAGGTGTTAATAAATAGCGAAAGGAATGAAATCGCAATCTGACCAATAACCATAGCCTTTATTCCAAATGAGAAGGTAACCAAAATTATAACTGTTGTGATTATTTTCTTGATTATTTCGAGCTTAAGAAAGATGTCTGAACGTCCTTTGACATTTATAATTCCAAGGTTAATGGCATGAACCGGATAGAGCATTCCGGCAAAACAAAGCAGCTGTAAAAGAGGAACAGTTTGAATCCATTTCTCTGTAAGTACTAACCGGATCATGGGCTCTGCAACCGCGGCCATACCTATCATCAGCGGAAAAATAATAAACGTGGCCAGCTTAATGAATTTTTTATATGCATTAACTAGCTTTTCCTCCTCATCCTGAATGGAACTCAAAACCGGGAAAGTTACTCTATTAATAATCCCTGTGATGTTTTCTGATGGAAATAGTTGAAATTGTTTTGCTCTGGTATAATATCCGAGATCCTGCGCTGAAAATAACTTTCCAATAATAATTAAATAAATATTTCTGTATATTGTTTCCAGAAGGCTGGCAATTAGTAGCTTGGATCCAAAAGAGAATAATTGGCGAAAGGATGCTTTTGAAAATACTAACTGAGGCTTCCATTTAGAAAGAATCCAAAGAAATATTGTTTGTAATCCATTCCTTAGTAATGATTGCGTAACCAAAGACCAAACGCCATAGCCTTTGTATGCCATTGCAATACCTACAAATCCACCGATTAGTACAGCCGAAATTGAGGCCTTGGATTGTGTTTTAAAGTCGACATTAATTGTAAATTTTGCACGCTGCACTATTGCCAGTGAATTAATAAATACATTAATCCCGATAAATCTGGTTAATCTGGTTAGTTCGGGAGTATCGTAGAATTTTGCAATATATGGTGCGCCAATGAATAGTAGTAAATAGAAGAAGATTCCAACTCCAATATTGAAGAAGAAGGCCGTTGAATAATCAGTTTCATCTCTGTCTTTTTTTTGAATTAAGGCTCTGGTAAATCCGCTGTCAATAAAAGTTTGTGATATAGCCAGAAAAATGGTTAACATTCCAATTAATCCATAATCGGCAGGTAATAGTAATCGTGCCAGCACTAACCCCAGGATAAAACGCAGGCCTTGAATGGAGAATCTCTCTATACCACTCCAAAGAAAACCTTTTGCGGTTTGCTGCTTTAAGCTCTCAGCCATTTATGTTGTTAGTTTTTGTTTACTGAAAATGCCTGTTTGTCGGGTTACCCTCATGTTTGTATTAACAGGTTATACTTTATTGGGCGAATACCTTTGATAGATTAAGGTTGAAATGGTTCAATAGTGCCTCAAACTGTGGGTTGTTCATCCTCTCTCCAACATTTTGGTTTGCAAGAGCTTCATGATTTGAGGAGTCTAATGGAATATAATCTGAAGGGTCGAGTTCATTAATGACCATTGTTTTTACACCCTTTATTAGGGATAGGATTTTAAACCACAAATCATCGTTTGTCGGTGAAAGTTTACGGAAAAGTGCTTCGTCTGTAACGCTGCTGTCAAAGCATCCAGGAAAGTATAAAACACCACCAACTCCAATAGGAATATATTCATATGCAGGTGATTCGCATTGCAAGGTGCGTGTCCATTTACTATACGGTTTGGGATTGTTGTTTTTGTCAAGTGTAATTATTCTTGCCTGATTGCAGCAAATGCAGTCAGGATACTTTTCGTGATTTTTTATTAGTTTTTCAATGAGCGTATTGGGGTATATCATGTCGTCATCAATGGTAATAATAATCTCGTCAGGATATTTCTTTAGTGTTGGTATTAACTTCTTATAAGGTCCGATTGGTCTATAGAAGCTTATTGTAAGTCCCCTTTCTTGAAATTTTCTTAAGGTAATCGGGATGGTTTTTTTATTAAATTCATTTTCTGCTAGCCATAAAATAACGATATCCGGTTTTAGGGTTTGTCGTGCTATGCTTTCAATAGTTATATACACAGAATCAATTCTCTTTCCGAATGTTGTTAATGATACAACTATCTTTTGATTACGTGGATAATTGTTTACAATTGATTGATTATTAAGCATTGCAGAAGCTCTATGAGATTCCGTAATAATGTTTTTTTTAACATAACGATCTATCTCTCTCCGTAAAACAGAAAGACATTTCTTGTATGTTTTTCTTAATAAGTTCATTTCGAAGCCTTGTGGGTTTTTATCTTAAAAGGGATTTTATATCAATCTATATTTTTATGCTACTGTTGATTTTCCTCAATGTATTTTGCTATTCCCTCTCTCAACGGAATAAATGGTTCCCATCCAAACAACTCCTTTTGGATTGCAGTATCGGCAACAGCATTCATGACATCTCTTTTCCGATACTCAATTCCGCCCCAATTAATATTTGCCTTTTTATTGGTGCATTCTTCCATTAATCTCACCAGGTCTCTTAAAGAATGACCGTTCCCTGTTCCGGCATGAAAAACGGTTTCATTTGGGACTTTCTCATAATGGTCGACGATATTTAGATACAAGCGAACTAAATCGTAAACATGAATAAAATCGAGGACTTGTGCTCCCGGCGTTGTATCTATCGGTTTTTTAGCATCCAAGGATTCATATATGATATCCATTATCTTTTTCCTGGTGAATTCACCACCATAAACGGTGTATGGGCATACGGTACAAAATTTAAAATCATATGCTGCTGCATAGTATTTCAAAATGAAGCTGGCAGCGGTTTTTGTTGCAGAGTACAGGTAGGCCGGCTCCGGTATGTTATTATTATTTAAATACTCAGTGCTACTCCCGGTGTTTATAAATGCTTTAAGATTAGTGTTTTTTAATGCTTCCAGAATTTTTCCAAGAAACATAATATTCGCATTGATAAGTTTTTTGAAGTCTTCCGGTGTATCATCAGGTGTGGAATGTGCAGCAAGATGTATCACTATTTCAACATCAAATAACCTAATTGTCTCAATAATATAATTCTGATCCGGGTTATTATGAGATAAGGCGAGGCATTGGTTATATCTGCTTAACAGTTTAGCCTTGTCACCACCGATTAAGAGAAGTTCATGTGATTTTTTGAGTAATTCCGGAATTAAATATGAACCAATAAAACTATCAGCACCGGTAATTAATATCTTCATGATTATTTAATATGTCCATATTGAATTACATTTTTTCGCATCAGATATATATTCATTGAGTTGCTCCAGACTCAATAAATTACTGTTTGTATAATATTCTTTATACCATTCTGCCGTCTTTGAAAACACCTGATTTTTCCAAACAGCTTCCCATCTTAGAAGTTTTCTGGCTTTTGAGCAGTCTAACATTAGTAAAGTAGCTTCATGGAAATCAGATGAGCCTTGGTCAAATTCAGTTTTAATGCTATTCCATTCCTTCATGAGATAAAATGCTACATCTTTTACTGATGAATTGCTGTTTTCATCAGGTCCGAAGTTCCATGCCTCAGCAAATGATTTCTCTTCATTTAATAAATGTTGACCCAAAAGCAGATATCCGGAAAGAGGCTCAAGCACATGTTGCCATGGTCGCGTAGCATGTGGATTTCGGATAAATACGCTATCCCCTTTTGCTGCTGCCTTCATTATATCAGGGATGAGTCGGTCTTCTGCCCAATCACCACCACCAATAACATTTCCTGCTCTTACAGTGGCTACTAGTACATTATGTGTTTTTCCATATTCGTTGATGTTGAAAAATGACCTGCGATAGGACGATGTCATCAGTTCTGCGCATGCTTTTGAAGAGCTGTATGGGTCATATCCTCCCAGGATATCGTTTTCACGGTATCCCCAGAGCCACTCCTTGTTTTCATAGCATTTATCTGTTGAAATGGTAATAATGGCTTTAATGCTATTGGTTTTTCTGCAAGCTTCATACAAAGCCATTGTACCCATTACATTAGTCTCGAAGGTTTCATATGGAGTTTTATATGATTGGCGAACCAATGGCTGAGCGGCTAAATGAAAAACAATATCCGGATTGAAATTTATCAACTCTCTTTCTAAAGTTGATTTATTTCTGATGTCAGCATATACAGATTCAATATCCAAATTCAATAACTCCCAATGAGACGGGGATGTGTTTGGCTCTAGGGAATAACCTTTCACTATAGCCCCCATTTGCACTAACCATAGTGCAAGCCAGGAGCCTTTAAAGCCTGTGTGTCCTGTGATAAAGACCCTTTTCCCTGTATAAATTCCGTTGAATAAATTGTTTGTTACCATTTTATCCATTTTGCTTCATTTGTTCTAACCAGCTCTTCCATTTCCATCTTCTCTTTTTGTGTATTCATGCTTTTCCAAAATCCTTTGTGTTTATAAGCACCAATGCGATTCTCTTTTGCCAGGACCTTAAAAATATCGTCTTCTAATTCCAATTCTGGGTTGCTCAGGTATTTAAATATACTGCTTGAAAAACAGAAAAAGCCTCCATTTATCCAATATCCATCAATTCGTGGTTTCTCTCTAAACTTTGTTATTGCATTGTGTTCGTTGATTTCTAATATGCCATAACTGCTTTCAAGAGGCATTGCTGTTAAAGTTACAACTCTGTCGGGAAAGGATTTATGTTCATTATAAACATCAATTGGATTAACATCTGACAAATCATCGCCATAGGCCACAAAAAAATCTTCACCAGCTACCAGTTTTTCAGCCTGTTTTATTCTTTGAGCTTTTAATGTTCCATCTCCTGTTTCCAGAATTGTAACTTTCCAGTCATCTTCGGTGTATTCAGATAATTTATCGAAGAAAACACCACCTTTATATCCCACAAGTATTATGAAGTCTTTTATCCCTGCATATGCATAGATTCGCATTATATGCCAAATGATAGGTTTGCCGCCAATTTCTACGAGTGGTTTTGGTGTATGGATTGTTTCTTCAGATAACCGGGATCCTATTCCTCCTGCTAATATGAGAACTTTCATTTGTTTTAAAATATGTGTTTTGTTGGCAAAAGTAAAAAGCCTACATCCCCACCAAGCCATAATCTTCCGGCATGAGAATCCTCGCAAGGATAAGTCCCAGAATAAACTGCAGGCCTTGCACAGAGAAACGCTCTATTGCGCTCCACAGCACGCCTTTTGCTGTTTGTTGTTTTAAGGTTTCTGTCATGGTTTCTTATGTTCGCTCCCCCCTAAATCCCCCCAAGGGGGGGACTTTTGCTTCGATTTATGGGGTGCAATATTTCTTGCTTGTTTCACTGTGGGGACTTTTGCTTCGATCTATGGTTTAATAACATTTCCCCTCGTTTTCCCTCTCT
>PKSY01000218.1 GCA_002869405.1 Marinilabiliales bacterium | reverse complement strand
GTGGCAGAAGGGGTTTGGATGTTTTTCATATTCAAAATCACATGTACCAAGGGTATGCAACTATATCCACAACCAGTATGAACACCATAAAAAACGGAGCTTCAAAAAGGAGTATTTCTCTATCCTGAAACAGCAGGAGGTAGAGTACAAGGAGCAGTATTTGTTTGAGTGGTATGATGACGAGGGTGAAGAGTAACAGAGCACGACCGATTCGGTGCCGCTGGCACCGTGGGGGTGTAGAGAGGGCACATCGTTAGCGAGATGTGGCTCCGCTGGAGCCGGGAGGTTAACAAAGACTCTCAACATCGACAACCCGGCAACCCGGCAACCAGATAACTGAAAACCGATAACTGAAAACCGCCTCCCCCAATCACTTCCAACGAAGCATGCATCGTCGCTAATGATATTTCTTTATCTTTACAAAAAAGAAAATCCAACTATGAGTCAGGCGAAGAAATTTGGGGCTTTTGCAGGTGTCTTCACACCGTCCATATTGACAATCCTTGGTGTTATTATGTACATGCGACTGGGCTGGGTGGTAGGCCAGGCAGGACTTATCAATACCCTTGCGATCATCCTTATCGCACATGTCATCAGCATCACCACGGGGCTGAGTATATCGAGCATTGCTACGGACAAAAAGATTCGTACAGGAGGTATTTATTATATGCTCTCCCGCAGCCTCGGCCTTCCTGCAGGTGGCGCCATCGGTCTTACCATCTTCGTGGGAACAGCACTCAGTATCTCACTGTACATCATTGGTTTTGCCGAATCCTTTCTTTCGCTTGATGCTATTTCTGACTTCCTTCACCTCGCTCCCGGCATCGACGGATATCGTATTGTCGGTACTTTTGTGATAATCCTTCTGGTAATCCTGGCATTTATCAGCACTTCAGTGGTCATTAAAACCCAGTATTTTATCCTGGGTGCTATTGCTTTGTCACTAATAAGTATTGTTGTGGGACTTTTCTGGCGGGCTGGTTATCATCCGCCGCAAATCAGCATGAGTCCTATTGAGGGAGGAAAACCAATTGCATTAATCTTTGGTATTTTCTTCCCTGCGGTGACTGGTTTTACTGCGGGTGTAGCCATGTCTGGGGATCTGAAAAACCCCAAAACTGCCATTCCAAAAGGCACTATGCTGGCTATTGCTGTTGGCCTCATCGTGTATGTAGGCCTTGCCGTCCTGTTTGCCATGTTCGTCCGTCGCGATATGCTCATTGGTGACCCTGAGTTTCTGCTTAAAATCGCATGGTTCTCACCACTTGTAATTGCAGGTATTTGGGGCGCAACATTAAGCTCGGCCCTGGGAGGAATACTTGGTGCTCCGCGCATCATGCAGGCTATGGCACAGGATAAACTCAGCCCGCGAATGTTTGCTAAAGGCTTCGGAAAAAACAATGAACCGCGAACGGCTCTCATTCTTACTTTCCTTATTGCTGAGGCAGGAATCCTTATCGGGGAGCTGAACGTTATTGCCGGCGTAGTCTCCATGTTTTATATTGCAGCATATGGATTCATCAACCTGGCGTTTACACTGGAAAACTGGGCTTCAGCCGACTTCCGTCCGTCATTTAAAATTAACCGTTGGATTGGAATTGTAGGCTTTATGGCATGTTTCGCGGTGATGTATGAGCTCGACCCGCTGGCAATGGTTGCAGCGATTGTCATCATCGGCATTATATATTTCATTCTAAGGCGTCAGGATGTACGCTCGGAACTGGGTGATGTGTGGACCAGCGTGTGGAACTCACTAACTCGCAGTGCACTGTCGCGTGCCAACCGTCGCCGTCTGGAGGAGCGAAACTGGAGACCCAACATCATTCTCTTCAGCGGAGGCACAAAAGCACGCCCTCACCTGGTGGATTTTGGAAAGTGGATGGTAGGAAAACATGGCTTCCTGAGTAATTTCGACCTGACAGAAGGAACTCCGGAAGAGACCATCGTACCGAAACGAAAACAGGCAGTGCAATCAAAAGAGAAAGAAGGGATTTTCATCCGAAATCATGTTTGCACCAATATTTATGAAGGCATTGAAACCATAGCACAGACATACGGTTTCAGCGGTATTGAGCCAAATACCGTGCTCATGGGCTGGGCAAAACAGACCAAAGATCCGGAACGTTTTGTGCAGATGCTCGACAATCTCTATAAGCTGGATCTCAATGTATTGATGCTTGATTATGACCAGAAACGAGGTTTTGGAAAATATCAGGAGATAGATCTATATGTAACTCCTAACGATATCAATGGTCTTTTTCCGCTTTACCTTGTAAGGTTTTTATGGTATACTGAAAAATGGGCAAAGAGCCACTTACGGCTGTTTGTAATCAATGATGGCAATGAAGACTCAAAAGCAATTTTCAGGTCCGCCTCGAATTTATTGGATAAAGTCCGTATTGATGGGGAAATTCGAATTCTGAATAACCATTTTGAACAGAGGCCTCACCATGAACTTATACTCAATGAATCACAAAATGCCGACCTTATCATTCTGGGCATTCCTGATTTTAAGAAAAGAAACAGCAAGGCATTTATTGACGCAACGGATATTCTCTGTCGCGACCTGGGCTCGGTACTTCTGGTTAAATCATCCTCAGAATTTGAGAAACTAACACTGAGCTATCAGACAGGCACACCGGTACAGCTACAGGCATTCCACAGGGAAAGTGGCGAATCTATCCCCGAAATCATCCATCCTGAACTGAAAAACCTTGTTAATCCTGAGATTTTGGCAGTTAAGGATGCCCTGGAAAAATACGGCAATGACATCACAGCATCAGCAACCACGATAGATGATTTCTATCATAAACTGTTGGAAGATTGCAAGAAAACTTTCTGGCAAACTGATGAAGCCATGCAGACGGGATTAGGTACTATGGCTCTGAAAAGAGCAACATACCGCAAACTGATCATAAATTTAAGAAGTCACTATTTACAACTTA
The DNA here is from genome assembly GCA_002869405.1 of Marinilabiliales bacterium. Classification (GTDB taxonomy): domain Bacteria; phylum Bacteroidota; class Bacteroidia; order Bacteroidales; family BM520; genus BM520. The sequence continues at coordinate 3,418 of PKSY01000218.1, read as the reverse complement.
AAAATGAGATACTTCCTGCGCTTAATTCAATTATTATAAATGCCTCAGAAAGAGTTTCCGGAGAGTTGAAACAGATAATCAGGGAAACTCCATACATTATTGAGATTGAAAGAGGGAATGAGTCGGTCAGGAGTCTTGAAAATGACAGTGACGCATCAAAAAAATATCGTGAGAAGCTGAAAGTATACCTTGAAAAAAAACAAAAGGGTAAAAAAGCAAATATTCCGGTTCAAAAGATTATCAGTGGGGAGATAATTCCGGAGTTGCAATCTTTTCTCTCTCATAACGAAAATCATCTTATCAATCTAATAATCTCACAATACGTTGTCATCCAACAACTTCACGACACCCTTGTGAAGAGCTATATTTCATTCTTCAAAGATTCAGACAAAGATGAACAGCAAACACTGGATGAGATTCGTGGTGAGGTCACAAGCGTAATCTCAAAAGGAGTTGCAGATAATGACAATACCTCCAAAGAGCTATTGCTGGCCACCGACAGTTTTGCAAAGAATGTAACATGCGGTATTGTTGATTTGCTAAACCAGCCGATTCTACCCAAAAAGGAAGTTTCAATACCCAGAAAGGAGAAGCAATTACAAGCATTTCTTTCATCAACAGAGGAGCGCAACAACTATTGGCAACAAAATCAAAACCTGCTGCTTAACAGTCTCGACCTTGAAGTGAGTTTAATGCTTTTTAGCACAACGGCAGAGAGCAGCAGTAATGAGATTATTGATGCCATGAATTATCTCATTACTGAAGGTACTATTGCAAGCCACCATGCTGTAATTGATTTATTGAAAGATGGAGATATTTCAATACAGAAAATCCGGGAAGTAATTGAAAATGAAGACATTAAAAACGAAACAAATACACGTATTAATAATGCTTTCAGCAGGTTACAGCGTAAAATACAACGATTCCCAAACACCTTTTTCGTACACACAGACGAGAATCTGAACGATCTGGCAAGTAGAGTTTATGATCAACCGGATACTATGGAAGTTAAAAGCCGGCAGCTTCTCGATCATCTTTACCAGCAGGAGTTTGCCGCAAAAATCCGCAAAAGTCTTAATCGTTTCATGAAAGTTTCCGGTGAATCGATGCTTAAAGAGCAGGAGATTATTACCAGACTCTCTGTATCAGGATTTACAGGTAAAGAAAAGGATGAATTTATTCAGGATCACATTCGTATTCTGGAGGCAGAGGTCAATGTGCTTGAATCTCTGAAAGAAGAGCTTGAGAATGAAGTATATCATACACTGGAGGTCTATTCTTCCAGGCTGAGTTTGCAACCATTCCTGCGGACTGCGGCAAATCTGCGGCATTATATCCGCAGCCGCGAGCGGGAGAAGGCAAATGATATCTTTTCAAAATTCTTTACTGCCGCAGGGAATAAAACCAGGGCGCTTTTTACAAATCTCTGGTATCGTCAAAGTCGTGGAGTATTGCTGCACGAAAGGCTTGTGAGTGCAGAGAGCTCGTCTTCTGTCGCCGAAAGCATAAGCAGGATTACAGCAAAAACTGTAAATGGTTTACCGCTGTCAGAAGTACCATTTCACTATCGACAGTTATTTTTAAGGAAGCAGCAATATTCGCCTGAATTCTGGGTCGGAAGATCCAGGGAGGTGAAGGAGTTTGACTTATTCCGAAGCCAGTACCGACAACTCAGAAAAGGCGGTATTTTGGTCACAGGAGAGCGTCATACGGGAAAGACTTACTTCTGTGAGCATGTGGCGGCCAATGCTCCGTCATATATAGTTTCACCACCTCAGGGCGGAACGACTTCCAGGAGGGCGTTTTACGCAATTCTTGCCGACAGCCTCGAAGCAGAAGACAAGACCTGGCAAGAGGCTCTTGAATCATTACCTGATAATTCCATCGTGATTTTCGATAATCTGGAATTATGGTGGAGCAGAACAGAAAACGGAAATGTAATACTCGAAATAATTCAAAAAATTATTGATAAATATTCCGACAGGATTCTTTTCATCGCAAATACCGGGAAGGAAAGCTTCAGATTTATTCGCAGAGTTTCAACTATCGATCAGGCATTTCTTGGCGAAGTCAGATTGATGCCTTTTGATGCACGTGAAATTGAAACCATAGTTATGCGCAGGCATAAAGCTGCAGGAATCCCTTTCAGTATTCAGGGACGCGATGAACAAAACTACAGATCATTGCACTTTGCCCGCCTGTTTACGAAGTATTTCAACTTTAGCAGTGGAAACATAGGCATTAGCCTTGCAGCGTGGATAGCCAATATCACAAAAGTGGAAGATGAGATGCTTTTGATGCGCTACCCGGTAATTCCAGATGACCTTCCTCTTGAAAATCTTGAAGAAAATACACTACTTAGCCTTATTCAACTAATGCTGCACCACCAGATGTCAGCGGACAAGCTTAGCAGGGTTATGCAGTTAAAGAAAGAAGAAGCCACATCGATTTTAGATAATTTGCTAAAGAAAAACCTGATTACAGTAAATGATTCAGGGGTATATGAAGCAAATCCCGTGATGTACAGGTTTATCATTGAACGACTTAAAAAAGCTGAATTACTATAATATGGAAAACGCCATTCATGAAATAGCACAAGGGAATTTATTCTGGTTGTTGATATTTACTTTTGCCGGATACATACTCCTCCGAATTTTACATAAATATCTTCCGCTGGCAATGCGAAAAGAGCGGGCCAAAAAGATTACCAGAGTATCCTTGCCTGTAGCAGAAATGTTTTTCTGGGTATGGGTTATGTATGAAGCGATCCCGGCCTTATATAACAGGAATCAACTTCTTGGAATTCTTGTTTTTGTGGCTGCCCTGGCGATGATAATCTGGTTCGCATGGTACCGCCTGAGAGATTTTATTGCAGGAGTAATTTTCCAAACAGGATCAGAAATCATGGAGGGGGAGACAGTAGAGATCCATGAAACCATCGGAAAAGTAAAACGGTTCAGAAGCAGGCATCTGGAACTTAGCACAAGTCAGGGAGAGACTATTTTATTGCCCTATTCATCAATTATTGGTCGTAAAATAATAAAGAAACCATCAACAGAGAAGACCAGAAGTTTTACATTTACTATTACAGTGCAGCAAGATACTGACCCACATGCTCAGACGGTATTAATGAAACAATTCATACTACGCCAACCATGGAGTTCTATAAACAAAGACCCGCAGGTACAGTTTCTGCGCGTTGAGGATGGGAAAAATCAATATGAGGTAACAGTATTTACGCCGGATAACAGCCATGCGGAGAAAATCCGTGAAGGATTGGAGGAGCGGTTTTAGAGCACAGAGGAGCCCCCTAACCCCCAAGGGGGAAAAAGGACACAGAGAGGTCAAAGCTGACGTAAAGATCCGATTCATGGCCTCGTAAATCGATGAAGAGGTATTAGCCATAATGAATCGCAGC
>PKSY01000306.1 GCA_002869405.1 Marinilabiliales bacterium | reverse complement strand
GCAATAACTGAAAGCAGAATTACTGTGCCGGCAGTTAACCTGTGATTTAACAGGGAGTGAATTTTTAGATATTCAATAACTGAAAGTACTGTGAGTGCAAGAAAAACAATAGCTGCAATCTCTTTACCGGCGAATAGTGTGGCCAGCATTACTACACCAAATATAGCACCTGTTTTAGTTCTATTACCCGGCTTTTTCATTTTCTTCGAATTTCCTGATTATTTGCCGAGCCTGTAAAATATCGGTTTCTTTTACATATAGCTCTATCTCTCCAAACAGGTATGAGGAGTCTTGTTTATTTACAAAAACACTTTTTATATCCTTTTCCAGAAAAAGATTCTGAAGGATATCAATATGCACCGGATTGCCGGAGCTATATACTTGTTTCCATGAATTTTCCATTGTCACAAAGATAACGAAAACAGAAAGGAGAAGTAAAAAAAAAGGAAATAATCCGGTTATTCTGTTTCTATGAAAAAAACCACCAGATTATTTACTCCGGTTGGAGCAGGAATGTTTTTAAGTGCCGGGGTATTAAGAAGGCTTTTCCCGGATACAGATGTGATAAATGATGGTAAGTTGCCTTCATATTTTTTTTCAAGGACATTTATTGCAGTTTTCAGATCTTCATGCATTTGGGAGGCCAGTGCAAAAACCACATGTGTATGCGCCAGTGCCAAAGCTTTTCGTGAAACCGGTTGTGCTGAAGACAAAATAATGCTTCCACTTCTTGCAACCAGTGCTTCACAAGAGGTGATATACATGAATTCGCCCGGGTATAATTCGGTTTCTTTTGATGATTCTATTCTTGTGGCGTCCAGAATTTCACGCACTCTATTTTCATGACACACCACGTTCTTCCAGTTATTTTGTGTTGAAACAAGGTATACAGTTTCAATAAATTCCTCCTGCGAACCACAATATATGAAAGTGGCGTCTGACGCTGTAATTTTTTCAGCAAACACCACTTCCATATCATCCTTTAGTTCATGGAATACAGGCTTGTTAAGATCTGTAGAAGAAAAAGGATTCTGAACCCTGTTAATGAGCGCATTCCGTACTTCCCGAAAAACCTTTTCTTTTGATATGCTGTCTTCCATAAATACCGAAGGTTTTATTCTTTGTTATTCTCGTCTTTATCTTCAATCTTATTTTTTTCACCTTCACCAATTTGAGTGGTTTTTTCCTCTTCAGCGATTATCTTGCTTGTATCATCCGAGAGAAATGCTTTGGAGTCGGGTAGGTAATCTGCGCCTTCACGTTCACCGAAAATGGCTTTTACGTCATCACTAAAGATAACTTCATTTTTAAGAAGAAGATCGCCAAGAGCGGTAACCTTTTCCTTGTTCTCAGTAATAATTTCTTTTGCTCTTTTGTACGCTTTTTCGATCAGCTTACTTACTTCTTTATCAATTGTTTCAGCAGTTTTCTCGCTATATGGTTTTGAGAAGCTGAATTCCTGCTGACCTGTGGAGTCATAGAAACTCACATTACCAATTTTTTCATTAAGGCCAAAGTACGAGACCATGGCATAAGCCTGTTTGGTTGCTCTTTCAAGATCATTGAGGGCACCTGTTGAGATTTTTCCGAAATGTATTTCTTCGCTGGCACGGCCGGCAAGTAGTGATGTCATTTCATCGAACATCTGTTCGGTGGTAGTAATTTGTCGCTCTTCCGGAAGATACCAGGCCGCACCAAGAGCTTTTCCTCGTGGGATAATGGTAACCTTTACAAGCGGATGAGCATATTTCAGGAGCCAGCTCACTGAGGCATGACCGGCCTCATGGTAAGCGATTGCCTTTTTCTCTTCGATGCTGATAATTTTATTTTTCTTCTCGAGACCGCCAATTATACGATCCACGGCATCCATAAAATCCTGCTTGTCGATATTCGTTTTGCCTTTTCTGGCACAGATAAGTGCGGCTTCATTACAAACATTTGCAATATCAGCACCTGAGAATCCGGGGGTTTGTTTAGCGAGAAATATTTCACTAACAGAGTCTTTATTAATCTTTAGAGGTTTCATGTGTACCTTAAAGATCATTTCTCGTTCATTCATATCGGGCAATTCCACATGAATCTGGCGATCAAAACGACCTGCTCTCATCAGCGCCCGGTCGAGCACATCAGCACGGTTCGTTGCTGCCAGAATAATGACACCCTGGTTAGTGCCAAATCCATCCATTTCTGTCAGGAGCTGGTTAAGCGTATTTTCTCTTTCGTCGTTGGCACCAGTCATAGCGTTTTTACCGCGTGCACGTCCAATGGCATCGATTTCATCGATAAAGACAATTGCGGGGGCTTTTTCTTTTGCCTGTTTGAAGAGGTCTCTCACACGAGAAGCACCCACACCAACAAACATTTCCACAAAGTCGGACCCTGACAAGGAGAAGAAAGGAACCTTTGCTTCACCGGCAACGGCTTTTGCGAGCAGTGTTTTTCCTGTTCCGGGAGGGCCAACCAGAAGAGCTCCTTTAGGGATTTTTCCTCCAAGGTCGGTATATCTTGTGGGGTTTTTCAGGAAATCGACGATTTCCATTACTTCGATTTTCGCCTCTTCAAGGCCTGCAACATCCTTAAAAGTAATTTTAACATTTGTATCCTGGTCGAAAAGCTGAGCTTTTGATTTCCCGATATTAAATATCTGACCACCTGATCCGCCGCCAACATTACGTGCCATCATGCGCATTATAAGAATCCATGCACCAATGAGAATGATAATGGGAAGAATAAACCCTACAGTTTCTCCTGCCCAGTTTCTTCTGTTTACATTTCTGATATATACCGGTTCAGCGACATTTTGCTGTTCAGTCTCCACATTTTCATAAAATTTGTCAACACTGCCTATTGTATAGAGATAGTGTGGCTCAGTATTCTGCAGAGGCCCTGTTGGAAGGTCAGGATACTGATCCTTGCGGTCTGATTTAATATAGATCTCGGCATATTCTTTATTCACCAAAAGAATTTTATCGACATCTTCTTTTTGAAGCATCTCTTTGAGCTGCCCCCAGGTAATCTCTTCCCCGCCATTATCAAAACCTATCAGGCTATAACCGATAAATACTGCCAGGAGTCCGATCCATACCCAGTAAAATTTGTTTTTATTATTTCCTTTTCCTCCCTGATTCTTTTTTGGAGGCGTATTTCCGAAAGGTTGGTTTTTATTGTCTGCCATTCTGTCAAATTCGTGGTCTGTTAAACTTTTATTCTGTCACTTGTCTGATGTCCGCATCAGCCCAAAGTGCTTCGAGTTTGTAGAAATCCCGTTTTTCGGGTTGAAAAATATGAACTACAATATTGCCATAATCAAGCAAAATCCATTCTGCATTTTCACGACCTTCAACATGCCATGGCTTGTCTTTGCATTGTGAAATTACGGTATCAATGACAGCATCAGCGAGGGCATTTGCATGTGTGCCAGAGGAGCCCGTGCAGATGATAAAGCGCTCAAAAGCAATGTTTTGCATTTTTGAGAAGTCCATCACTAAAGGGTCAATGCCCTTTTTGCTGATCAGGCCTTCTTCGATTGCTGTTACCATTTCTGCTGTGCTGTTTTTTATGCTTAAATTTGTCATTCACTAATACCTTAAATGATTTATGGCAAAGGTAAGAAAAACAATTATTTCCTTTTATTTGTTTACTATCTTTAGAAACTCGACAGCCGATATATCAATTTTTATACCATAAGAGTAGAAGAAAAAATATAGAACCATGAATTCAGATACAGACATTAAAAAATTTAAGATCCTAAATTCAACAAACCATTTTGCACTGGCTTTGATAAGAGACAAAAAGCCTGCTGAAGGAACTGTTGTTGTTGCTGAAGAGCAAACAGAAGGAAAAGGACTCGATGGCAATATCTGGGATAGTGAGCCCGGGAAAAACCTAACGTTCAGTGTAATAATATACCCTGACTTTTTAGATCCTTCTAATCAGTTTTATCTTAATATTATTACAAGCCTGGCCGTACGTGATGCCCTGAAACAGTGTCTGCCTGAAGAGAAGATTTGTATAAAGTGGCCTAATGATATTTATCACGGTGACAAAAAGATTAGCGGTATTCTTATAAAAAATCAGATCTCCGGAGTTACGCTACAGTCTTCCATTATTGGTGTTGGAATAAATATTAATCAGGAAAAATTTGATGCTTCTGTGCCAAATCCTGTCTCAGTTAAGATGATCACCGGGAACGATTATGATTCGGCGGTTTGTCTTCAGTCATTCAGAAGGTATTTCGATAGTTATTACAGGCAACTTGCTGCCGGGAAATATGATGCTTTAATGAGTGAATATATCGGATGCATGTATCTTTTTGGGCAGAAAAGTGCATTTACAATCATGGGGCATAAGGAAGAAGGTAAGATCGTCGGAGTGGATGAATTCGGAAGATTGTTAATAGAGACAAAGGATTCATTGATTCCCTGTCAGATGAAAGAGGTGGTATTCCCGAAGAATTAGAATAGGTTTTTTCTATTGTTCGAAATAGATTTTTAGTTTTTCTGCGAGCGTATCCACAAAAGTCTGAAGTGGTTTTGCAGCCATCATTTTCATAAATGCATTCAGCTCCGCTGTAAGGATTATGGTAACCTCACATCCTGAAGGAGATACCTGTTCTATGTTTGTGGTAAGGGCAAAGTCTACTCCTGAACTTTGTTGTGGAATCATAGTGACCTTAGAGACTGGAATGTTTTCTCCCATTTTCAGGTGAAACGCAGGCATTCCTTCCACGCTGAAGGAGCATGTTTCTTTAGTAGATTCGTAATTTTTCACCCTGTCGGCAGGGATGAGGTGCTGAAAATTATTGAAATCTGACAGGAAATCATAAATGCCTTCTGCAGACCTTTGGATGGCAGTTCTTGCTGATTTAAATTCTGACATACCTGTCTATTTTCTCCAGTTTGAAGGGTCCTTTTTCCACTCGAGCAGTGAATCAAGATCTTCTTTCTTAACATATTTTTCTGCTACAGCTTTTTCAATAACTGTTGGGTAATCTGTAAGAGTGAAGAGCTTACAATTCGCATCTTTAAAGTTCTTAACAGCCACTTCCAGTCCATAAGTAAAAATTGCAGCCATACCTTTAACATTCAGGCCTGCACTGCGCAATGCTTCAACGGCCGCCAGAGACGAGCCACCTGTAGATACCAGATCTTCCACAACAACTACAGACTGACCTTCCTGAAAAGCTCCTTCAATTTTATTTTGAAGGCCATGACCCTTATTTGATGAACGCACATAAATAAAAGGCAGACCAAGTTCCTGAGCCACAAGAACACCCTGAGCTATTGCACCTGTTGCTACGCCTGCAATTACATCAACATCTCCATACACTTCCCTGATAACCTTTACGAGGCTTTGACGGATATTGGTTCTGATCTGAGGATGCGACAGCGTCTTCCTGTTGTCACAATAAATAGGTGATTTTATGCCTGATGCCCATGTGAAGGGATTAGCATTATCAAGCTTTATTGCTTTAATTTGTAGTAAAGATTCAGCTACTACTGCTGCTATTTCATTATTATATTTCATGGAGCAAATGTATAAAGTTTTTTTTGATCAGAAGCAGATTTTTATTGGTGAAGATTCACCTCCTTCACTATCAAGCGATGCCCGAAAGTATATATTTCAGAATAAAGAGAAGCTTGCAATAATTCTGGATAGATTCATAAATAGTGGTGTTGATAATCAATTATTTATTGAGTCGGATTCTCCTTCTGATGTACTGATTTCTTTAAAGGAGTTATTTGAGTACCGTGTTGCTGCCGGCGGGCTTGTGCGGGATGAAAAGGGTCGTGTTTTATTGATTTTCAGGAAAGGGAAATGGGATTTGCCAAAGGGACATATGGACCCCGGGGAGACTGCTGAGCAGACCGCCGTGCGTGAAACCATTGAGGAAACGGGAGTTGAAAATCCTTCAATTACCAAATACATTGGCGATACCTGGCATTTTTATTACCTGAAGAACCGGTTGGTTTTAAAGCAATCTCTTTGGTATGAAATGACTGCCGATTCATCATCAGCGTTAAATCCTCAGGTTGAAGAGGATATTACAGAAACGAAATGGGCAGACCCCCTGGATCTGCCGCACCTCTATAAAAACACCTATTTAAGCATAGCGGAGCTATTGACTTCTTATTTTAGTGAAACGAAGTGATAGTTTTCTCCATTTCAAAACACATGATGAATGGAGAGTTCAAATCGTTGCGTGAAGAAAAAAATATTTTTAAGCAACGAAAATTGGTCCTGATGCATCAATTCTGAAAACATCTTCATGAAATTCATATACAGGACCCTGTTCCTTTTGGTTGTCTTCATAATCCTTTTTCTTACAGGTTGCCAGAAGGAGCAATATTTTGATGCGCAATTTTCCTCATTTCCGATAAATCTGGATATGCTGAATACTGCTTATAACGACTATAACAGTAACATTGGTCCGGGACGAAGAATGCAGATTACCTTTAGTTCAGACCGTAACGGCGAAGGACATTTTGATTTTGTCGTAAAACGTCTCGATTTAGAGTATCAGGAGGAAAATGACGAGCTACTGATGGCGAATGTTGATTATGATACCGAAACTGTGATGTATGCCATTGTTGAAGAGGTAAATACTGAATATAATGAGTTTGGCCCGCATACAGTTACCGATGGCGAAAGGTTATATTTATTGTATGCCAATGATCAGTCCGGAAACCTTGATATCCGATATATAATATGTGAGGAGACTCAATCGGAACAAATGTATTTCAATAATCAGTCGTTATCTGACGCAGGAGGTATATCACGTATCAACACCGAATTCAATGAGGCTTACCCGTGCATCGACAACAGTACTTTTTATTATTGTACGGATCGTTTTGGTGATTATGATATAGGT
>PKSY01000204.1 GCA_002869405.1 Marinilabiliales bacterium | reverse complement strand
CCTGCTTGTTATCACAGTTATTAGTATGGTGGGTATTGAGATGACCTCCTTTATTGCAATTCTTGGTGCTGTGGGTCTTGCCGTTGGCATGGCGCTTTCCGGAACCTTACAGAATTTTGCCGGTGGTGTAATTATTCTTCTTTTTAAACCTTTTAAAGTTGGTGATTATGTTGCAGCTAAGGGTTATGAAGGCATCATCAAAGAAATTCAGATTTTCAACACTATAATGACTACCGTTGATAATAAGACAATAATTATCCCCAACGGAGGACTTTCAACAGGATCAATGGTAAACTTCAGCAAAGAGCCACAGCGTCGTGTAGATCTTACTTTCGGAATTGGTTATAGTGATGATATTGACAAGGCGAGACAGATTATTCTTGACGTGGCAGCGAAACACGGAAAAGTTCTTCCTGATCCGGCTCCATTTGTAAAAGTTTCTGAATTAGCCGACAGTAGTGTGAATTTTGCGACACGTCTTTGGGTTAATGCTGAAGATTACTGGGATGTATTTTTCTTTATGAATGAGAATGTTAAAAAAGAGTTTGACAAGCAGGGCGTTTCGATTCCATTCCCGCAATCAGATGTTCACATTTACAATAAATAAGCTTTATGAAAAAGTATCTTTTAGCAATCGTATTTCTTTCAGCGACAGTATTATCAGGCTATGCCCAGGAGGAAGAAGTTCAGAGTCCGTGGACCAGAACCTCGGAGATGTCGTTTACCTTTTCACAAGTATCACTGACAAATTGGGCAGCCGGGGGTGAAGGCTCTGTTGCACTGAATGCAATGGGTAATTTTGCGCTCAATTACAAGGAGGGTAATAACTCCTGGCAGAACAAACTTGAACTGGGATATGGTCTTGTAAAACCCGGTGATGAAATCATTAAGAAGAGTGATGATAAAATCTACTTTGAATCAAAATATGGTAGAAAAGCCAGTGAAAAACTGGACTGGACAGCCCTGTTAAGTTTCAGAAGTCAGTTTGTGGAGGGATATGACTATCCTGATGATGCAGAAAAAGTTCTGCTATCAAACTTCCTTGCACCGGGTTACTTAAACTTTAGTGTGGGTATCAACTGGAAACCCGTGGAGTATTTTTCAGTATTCTTTGGTCCCGCAACACCAAAATTAACTATTGTGAATGACCAGGTATTGGCAGAAAAAGGTGCTTTCGGTGTTGAACCGGGAGAAAAAACCAGATTCGAATTCGGTGGATTGGCAAAACTAAACTTCAAAAAAGACATTTTTGAAAATGTAAATCTTGCATCCAATCTTGAACTTTATTCCAACTATTTGAAGAATCCTCAAAACATTGATATTATATGGGATGTGATGGTTTTCATGAAAATCAATGATTTTCTTTCAGCAAACATCACAACAAACCTCCTTTATGATGATGATATCATGATTACTGATGCAGATGGTAATGTAGGACCACGCGTTCAGTTCAAAGAGATTCTTGGAGTAGGATTAACATTCAAATTCTAAGATGAAAACCATCGGAATCATTTCCGATACACATGGATACCTTCATCCCGGCATATCAGAGAAACTCACTCATTGTGATGAAATCTGGCATGCCGGGGATTTAGGGTCATCAAATATTCTAAAGCAGTTACAATCCCATGCACCGGTAAAAGCTGTATACGGAAATATTGATGGAACAGAAATCAGAAGCCTACTCCCTGAATACCAGTATTTTACACGGGAAGGGTTTTCTGTTTTTATAATTCATATTGGAGGGTATCCCGGAAAATATGCTCCCGGAGTAAAAAAGCTTCTGGAACAAAAAAAGCCTGCTATAATGATTGCAGGCCATAGTCATATTCTGAAAATCATTTATGATAAGAACCTCAACCTGCTACATATAAATCCCGGAGCTTCCGGAAGAACAGGGCTTCATCAGGTAATTACCATGGTAAAATTAACGCTTGATGATGGAGAAATAAAAGATTCCGAGATTATCGAATTTCCCCGACGTTAAAGCATATTATCGAATTCTGTCCATCGACCTGATAAGCTTTTCATCCTTTAAAATTCCCCGCTGAGCTAATACCAGAAAAACAATAGCTGCTATCGGAAAGAACATTCCTTTTGCAGAAACATAATCAGCCTGAAGAGCGATTTCCTTTTCAATCGTAGGGATATAATAAAAGAAGACCAGTATCAAAAAAGCAATTAACAGCGCAAGAATAACACGCACCAGCACAAGTTGCTTCCTCCGTGCTTTAAACATAAGTATTGACAGTAAGGGGAGAATAACCAAAAGAATCACAAAAACTCCTGTGGGAGTAGTAAATCCAGTTGAAAATGGGGAAGTTGGATCAGCAGAGATATCACCAAAAGAAAAAGCGCTGAACTGATAAGATATATCACCCCAAAAATCTGCTATAGGAAATAAGAACAGCATCGACATCATCAGGGATGCAAGAAAAAGGTACAAACTTTGAATTCTTTGTATCATAATGACAATTTTTCTGCAAAGATACATACCAGAAGCCTTATAAGGGCAACATTTTTAATTTTTCTGTGTTATATATTTGCAGATGTCAAAAAAAATTAGACCTTTGCAACAGTAACGGATATATAATCAACGTTATATATCTATTTCCCAAGGTTAAAATCAAAATTCAAATCAAGGGTTACATTCTGGTAACAAACTATTCATATTCACATACAGACACACCGCATTTATTGCAATAATCAATATCATTATGTACGATATTTTAGAATTAAACAGCAAACTCGTCTCAGAGCTTAAAGTTATCGCTAAAGAGCTCAACATGAAAGGCATCGAAGGCCTGAAAAAGCAAGAACTCATCTACAAGATCCTGGATCACCAGGCTCTTAATCCTCACCTTTTAAAACAAGATAAAGAGGCTTCCAACAAAAAGAAAACTACGCAGAACTCAGCCAAAGAAGGCAAAGTTGACGACAAAGCAGAAGTCAAAACACGCAGAAGAGGTCGTCCAAAGAAAGTTGAACCATCTGATGATAAAAAGAAAATCAATGCAGATGATAGTACTTCTGACGAAAGAGACAACAGACCCAAAAAGCCCAGAAAAAGACTTTCCGAACCTATCGCATCTTCGCGATTAGCAAAACAGGAAGAAGCTGCTGATTCTCTATCAAAAGAGACAACAGCTGCTCCACAGACTAAACAGGAAACTGAGGACAAACCAGTTTCAATAGAACGAAAACCAGAACCTGTGGAACGAGTTAAGCAAGAAAGACCTGAAAGAAACGAGAAACCTGAAAGAACTGAAAGACCAAGGAGGGACTTCCAGCAGAGAGATGACAGGGATCAGAGAGACAGGGACAGAGATTATCGTAAACGCGACAATCGTGATGACAGAGATCCCCGGGATTCAAGAGACTCAAGAGACTCAAGAGATTCAAGAGATTCAAGAGATGACAGAAGGAGAGATTACAGAAATGAGGATGCAGATCAACAACCTCAGAGACAGGAAAAAAGAGAAGAGAAACGTGAAGAGAAGAAAGAAGAAAAATTCTCATTCGATTTCGATTCTGTAGTCAGCTCGGAAGGTGTTCTTGAAATTATGCCTGACGGATACGGATTCCTTCGTTCAAGTGATTACAACTATCTTAACTCACCCGATGACATTTATGTTTCTCAGTCACAAATTAAACTTTTTGGACTAAAAACAGGTGATACAGTTCAGGGAAGCATCCGTCCACCAAAAGAGGGAGAGAAGTATTTCCCACTAATCAAGGTTGAAAAGATAAACGGTAAACTTCCTGAAGATGTGCGTGACAGGATTCCTTTTGATTTTCTTACTCCGCTTTTCCCGGAAGAGAAGTTTAAACTTGCTGATCACCCGCAGGCAACAGTAAGCTCGCGTGTTATTGACCTGTTCACCCCTATTGGTAAAGGTCAGCGTGGTTTGATCGTGGCACAGCCCAAAACAGGTAAAACAATGCTTCTCAAAGAGATTGCCAATGCCATTGCATCAAATCATCCCGAAGCATACCTTATCATTCTGCTTATTGATGAACGTCCTGAAGAGGTTACAGATATGGCACGCAGCGTAAATGCAGAGGTTATCTCCTCAACATTTGATGAACCTGCAGATCGTCACGTAAAGATTGCCAATATTGTTCTTGAAAAAGCCAAACGCATGGTTGAATGTGGTCATGATGTCGTAATCTTACTCGACTCCATCACCCGTCTGGCACGTGCATATAATACTGTTTCTCCTGCATCCGGCAAGGTTCTTTCCGGTGGTGTGGAAGCCAACGCACTCCAGAAGCCTAAGCGTTTCTTTGGTGCTGCACGTAATATAGAACATGGCGGTTCACTTACTATCCTGGCAACAGCTCTTACAGAAACTGGTTCCAAGATGGATGAAGTTATCTTTGAAGAATTTAAAGGTACCGGTAACATGGAACTCCAGCTCGATCGTAAACTCTCTAACAAGCGTATTTACCCAGCCGTGGATCTCGTGGCATCCTCCACACGTCGCGACGACCTGCTGGTTAGCAAAGAGACACTACAGAGAATATGGATTCTCAGAAATCACCTTGCAGACATGACCTCTCTGGAGGCTATGGAATTTATTAAGGACAGAATTAAATTTGCTGCATCGAACGAAGAGTTTCTGATCTCTATGAATGGATAAGAGAGGATACAATGCCTCCGAAATTTCCTGAACTCATTAGAAGAAGCACGCATTTGCCGTGCTTCTTTTCTTTTATATAATCAGCAATTTCAGAAGCTGAATCCACAACCTCTACCCCACCCCCAAAAGCAGTTTTTACCTGATTCTTTGTCAGGGGTGCAAGTCGCTTATGCTCAAGAACATCAGGGTTAAAATAGACAAGTGCATTGCTGGCAGGATTCATAGTATCTTTATAAAAAGGCAGAAAATCAGCACTTAAACTGCTGAAAGTATGAAGCTCAAAAACAGCTATAAGATTATTTTCAGGATATTGCTCCCGGACGGCAGCAACGGTAGCACGCACCTTGGACGGAGCATGCGCAAAATCACGGAATACAACCATATCCTCTTCCTCCCGAATCTTCTCCAGCCTGTTGGATGCACCGGAAAAGGATTGCATATTTCGATAAAACTCCTTCCGCGAAAGCCCGATTTGCATGCATACCAGTGCAGCACCATTCAGGTTTAGCATATTATGTCTTCCAAAAATCTGCATTGGAAAATCTTCACCTACATAATGTATAACAGTATTGTTGCCGGCAAGAGAATAATCAGGCATCAAATAAGGAATTTTTGTAATCGGAGTATCATCTTTCTTTACCACTTCATCAACTTCCTTATCATCCTGACAGAAAACCAGTGTACCATTTGATTCAATTGTCTTTATGAATTTTGAGAACTGTGACTTATAATTATCCCAGGTTGGAAACACGTTTTTGTGATCCCATTCGATGCCGCTTATCAAAGCCACGTGAGGTTTATAAACATGAAACTTAGGACGACGGTCCAGCGCAGATGTCAGATATTCATCGCCTTCAATTACAACAACCTGCGCTTTATGGGAGAGTTTTACAGTAAGTTCGAAACCTTCCAACTGAGCACCAACCAGGTAATCACAGTCAACTCCTGAAGCCTGCAGCGCATGAATGATCATTGAGGTGATGGTGGTTTTACCATGACTTCCACCAATAACGACCCGGGTTTTCTCTTTGGTTTGTTCATAAACAAATTCCGGAAATGAATATATCTTTATGCCGAGTTCTTTTGCTTTTATCAACTCAGGATTATCTTCCCTGGCGTGCATACCAAGAATCACAGCATCCAATTCATGTGATATTTTTTCAGTGTTCCAACCAAACTCTTCGGGCAATAAACCATATCGTTCAAGCCGTGATCTTGAAGGGTCAAAAATTTCATCATCAGAACCTGTCACATGATATCCTTTGTTTTTCAATGCAATAGCAAGATTGTGCATTACTGCACCTCCAATGGCAATAAAGTGAATTCGCATAATGAGTGTTTGTTTTGAACAAACTTACGTAATTTTGACTTCTTTTTGATAAAAAACAGCAACATGGAATTGATACCCGTAATTACTGAAGAGTGGAAAATGGATGCCGGTGCATGCTTTGGAGTAATACCAAAAGCGTTATGGTCGAAAGTTTATCCGGAAGGAGATGACAACCTGTTAAAAATATGTAACAGGCTTCTAATTATAAAAACTGAAAATCGGGTGATTCTAATCGACACAGGCTACGGCGATAAACAGAGCGAGAAGTACTATCATTATAAATACATCAGTGAAAGAAAAGAAATCACTGAAGCACTGAAAGAGAAAGGCATCGCAGCAAATGAAGTCACCGATGTGCTGCTCACACACCTTCACGACGACCATGTTGGCGGTGCCACCAGACTGGAAGGAGAAAAGGTTATCGAGGTTTTTCCAAACGCACATTATTGGGTTAGCAAGGCGCAGTGGGACTGGGCGCACAACCCGAACAAGCGTGAGCGGGCAGCATATTTTCCTGATAACCACAAAGTGCTGG